>JBFIYM010000039.1:0-28607 GCA_041605395.1 Myxococcota bacterium
GGAGGTTGTTGACACCCTCCCGGCCAGCGGGCGAGAACGGCACGGCTGCCGCCCGGCCCTCCCGCGCGACCGGTCTCCCCGGACCTTCTCCGCACGCCCCCCAGGCCACGGGGCCGGGTGGAGTCCGGTTCTGCGCAGGCGGCGGGTGATCCTACGTGAGCATGCAGCGACCGAAGCCGGAGAGCCTCCGCCCAGCGAAGGGGTCTCCGGCTCGCTGCTTGGAGCGGACCGCTGTGTGCCCGCCTTCGGGCCCGCGCCCGGGCTAGACCATGCGGATGCGGGGCTTCCGCGCGTGCTCGAGCAGCGCTTCGCGGTCGCTGCCGTCGGCGGGGTGGAGGGCGTAGCCGAACGCCAGGCTCGGCCGCCCGGCGCCCGCGAGCGTGTCGTCCTTCGCGATCTCCTCCGCCACGGCGCGGGCCAGCGCCGTCACGCGGTCCTCCGGCGCGGGGCCGGGGTCGGGGAGCAGGGCGACGAACTCGTCCTCGCCCGTCCGCGTCAGCACGTCGAAGCCGCGCAGGTGCGTGCGCAGGGCCTCGGCCGTCCGCTTCACGAAGAGCTCGCCGCGGCGCGCATCCGACCCGCTGCGCAGCTCGGGCAGGTTGTCGAGCTTGCAGGTGACGAGGACGAGCTCGTTCTGGCGCTGGCCGGCGCGGGCGATCTCCTGGTCCACGCGGCGCGCGAGATAATCGGCGTTCGGCAGCCCGGTCTCCTCGTCGAAGCTCTGCTGACGCTCCGAGCGCGCGTGGAAGGCGGCGTTCTCGAGGCCGCGTTCCACGTAGGTGACGAAGCGGGCGAAGATGTGGAGGTCGTCCTCGCCGAAGGCGCCGGCGAAGAAGCGGTCCGGCGAGATCTTGTCGTAGAGGGCGAGGGTGCCGACGACGCGGCCCTCGCGGCGCAGCGGCGCCACCAGGGCGGAGCGGAAGCCCCCCGCGAGCGCCGCGATGCTCGATTCGGCCGGGAGGTCCGAGATCACGCGCGTGCGCTGCCCGCGCAGGGCTTCGATGGCGAGCTGCTTGTCGAGCAGGAAGAGCTTCTCCTGGGTGCGGCCGTCCGCGCTCCCGTAGTAGGACCGGATCACAAAGCGCCGCGTCTCCGGGTCCTGGAGGCGCAGGATGGCGTGGTCCGCCTCGAGGATGAAGACGGCCGACGAGGTCGCCAGGCGGGCGACCTCGGCCAGGTCCCGGCTCGAGACGAGCCGGATCCCGGTCTCGTTGATGGCCCCGATCTTGGTGGCGCGGGCCGACATGCGCGCCTCGCGCCGCGCGCGCTCGATGGTGTCGGCGGCGGCCGCCGCGATCTCGAGCAGCCGCTCGCGCAGCACGCGGGCGCCGTCGCGGGCGCCGGGCCCGGCCTGGACGGAGAGCACGCCCACCAGGGCGTCGCCCGCGAGCAGGGGCAGGGCGGCGACGTCGAGCTGCCCGGGCGCGCTCTCGAGCAGGATCGGCTCGCGGCGCTCGGCGGCGCGGCCATCGAGGCCCTGGCCCAGCCGGATGCGGTACTCGCCGCCGAGGCCGCCGCCGGCGAGCGACGTGGCCGCGAGTCGCAGCTCGCCCTCGGGCTCGCTGTAGAGGTAGACCGTGGCGATGCCGCCGCCGAGCAGCTCGGCCACGCGCTGGCAGAGCGCCTCGAGCCGGGTCTCGAGCGGCGCCTCGCCCGACAGGCTCTCGCGCACCGCCTGGACGGCCTTGTAGCGGGAGGCCTCGCGCCGCAGCGCATCGTGCTCCTGGGCGCGCGCGACGATGGCGGCGTCGAGCCGCCCGAGCTGCTCCGCGAACTCGAGATCGGACTCCGCGAACATGTCGTCGCGCGTGCTGTGGCTCAGGTTCAGCACGCCGAGCACGCGCCCCTCGTGCACGAGCGGCACGCACAGCGCCGCCTCGATGTCCTGCCGCGGCCGCTGCAGCCGGAACAGCTCGCTCGAGGCGCGACCCCGCACCCGCAGCGGGCGGGCCTCGGCCGCGGCGCGGCCGGCCACGCCTTCGCCGAGCTTGACCTTGATCTTCGGCCAGAGCTCCGGCTCGAGGCCCACCGCCACGCGGACGCGGAGCTCGCCGCGCTCGGGGTCGAGCAGCATCAGCGAGCCGCCGTCGGCGCCCGTCACCCCCATCGCGATCTCGAGCATCCGCTCGAACAGCTCGTTGGGATCGATGGTGAGGTTCACCGACTCGACGATCTCGTGGAGGGCCTGGAGCAGCTCTCCCTTGCGGTCGGAGCCGCTCGCCCCGTAGCCCCAGAGCAGCCGCGCGGTGAGCGGCGAGACGACCTGGACGTCGGCGCTGATCGTGTCGGGGAAGGCCTCGGCGAACGGCTCGGCCACGCCGGCATCGATCACGGCGTGCAGCGGGCGGGCGAACAGCGACGGGTCGTCCGTGACGGTGACCCCGACCCGCATGCGGCGCGCCTGATGCTCGGCCGCCTCCCGGTCCCGGCTGAACACACCGAGGACCTCGACCTCGGGGTTGTCCTCGAGGATCGGGACGAGGCCGAGCGCCTCCTCGGAGGCGCCGTAGATGACGAGGCCCTTCCTCACGCGCTCCCGTCCTCGATGGCCTCGATGCGGAGCCGCAGCGTCAGCTGGCGCTCGCGCCCGTCGGGGTCCCGCAGTCGCACCGGCACGGTCACGGTCTGGGCATCGGCCAGCGCCGGCATTCCGAGGCCCTTCATCGCGAACAGCGCAGGCGAAGCGGGGGCAGACGCCGCGTCGGTCGTCTCTTCGGCGGGCGCCCCGGTCATCTCGTCGGCGGCCGCCCCGGTCGGGGGTGTCTCCGCGCTCTCCTCGAAGGCGGGGTCGAAGAAGGAGGCCATCTCGTCGTCGGAATCGGGCGCCGCCTCGAGCAGCTCGGGCTCGAGCGCGGCCGGCGCTTCGGGCGCCGGCGCCTCGGGGGTGGGCTCCTCCAGCTGCATGAGCAGCTGCGTGGTGCCCGGCGGCGGGCTCGGCTCGGGCAGCTCGGGCGCGCGGTCGTCCGCCTCGGGCGCGGGGTCGGCCGCCTCGGACGTGCGTTGCGGCGTTGCGGGCCCGCTCGGGCGGGCCGAGACCTCCCGGCGGTGTCGGATCACCCGCTTCGAGATGGTGGTGAGGGTCTGGAGCACGGCCGTGCCCTCGCTCGCCACGGCCTCGAAGGCGGCGACGCCGCGCATGCCGAGCTTGCGATGCAGCTCGTCGAGGACGAAGGGGTCGGAGCAGTCGCGCTTGTTGTACTGGATGACGAGCGGCACCTCCTCGAGCGGCCGTCCGTAGGCGGCGAGGGCGCCCCGCAGCTCCTCGAAGCAGGCGAGGTTCTCGGCGACCCGATCGGGCCGCGTGTCGGCCACGAACACGACGCCGTCGGCGCCGTCGAGCAGCTGCTTGCGGGTGGGCGCCTGTTCGTCGCCGGAAGGCACGGTGAGCACCTGGATGCGGGTGCGGACGCCGCTCACCTCGCCGAGCTCGATCGGGAGCACGGCGTAGTGGACCGTCGGGTCGAGTCGGGTCGGCAGCTCACGGAGCTCGCCACGGTGGTCCGGGCGGAGCTTGGCGTGGATGACGCGCAGGTTGGTCAGCTTGCCGGCGCCGGCAACGCCCCAATACACGATGCGCGCGTTCACCTCGGCCTCGCGACGCTCGTCCATCAGATCCTCCCCTTCTTCTGCAGCAGACGGCGCGCCTGCGTCGAGATCGGTGTGGGTACGTCCTTGCTCTTCATGATGCTGCGCAGCTCCCGCTCCTGGAGATGGTTCACGAACCGCATCGCCGTCGGAACCGGACACTTCGGGTTCGTGGCCAGCGCCAGCTTGACGTTGTAGCTCTTGGTCCAGTCGCGGTTGCTGGCGATGATGCGCAGCACCTCGTCGGAGACGTTTCGCGCCTTCGCGAAGCCCTCCACCTCCTGGCCGGTGATCTTCGGGCTCCGGATCGCGGCGGCCGCCACGATCTTGTTGCGATCGCGGATCAGCAGGCCGCGGGCCTCCTTGTTGCCCATGCGCGCCAGCTTGATCTTCTGCATCACGTTCATGCGTTGGACGAGCGCGAAGAGGTTGTTCTGCTTGTCGGCGTCGAGGGCCTCGTCGTCGCTGAGCTCTTCGACGAGCTCGGGCGCGAAGATGCTGGCGTCGTCGCCCAGCAGCTCGCGCAGCGCCGCGAGCGCGGACTCGTCGGTGACCTCCGCCACCGGCTCGGCGCCGCCGTCGGGCTCCTCGGGCGTCTCGGCGTCGGGGCGCTCGAGACCGAGGAAGCCCAGGATGCGGTCGATGGTGGCGCGGCCGGTGAGCGGGTTCGCGCCGAGGGCGTCGACGATCTCGGGATGGCGCAGCAGACGCGTCTGGTTGTTCGCCACCACGTCGACCACGCGGCGATGCGGCAGGGAGGCGAGCAGGACGTAGGTGCGGTCGTCGGTCGTCGCATTGAGCGCGAGTGTCTCCATGCGCTCCGCATGGTTGCGCCAGGCCTGGGCGAGCCAGCCCAGCAGCGCCGGGTGCGCCCCGGGCGCGGCGAGCACCGTATTCGCCACGGCGTCGGGGAGCTTCTCGAGGCTCGTGCGCGCGCGCGTCTTCACCTCGACGTCGGGGTCGTGCGTGAGCGCGAAGAGCACCGTGGCCAGCTCGACCGGTTCGAGCGGCAACGCACCCGCGGCGGCCAGGCGACGCACCTCGACGGGCGCATCGCGGCGCGCGTACTTCTCCGCCTGGGGCGAGAGTACGAGACGGATGGTCTGGGACTCGCTCAAGTGCCGCTCCTCATCCGCGGCCCCGCGAGTCGGCACCGGCGCGCCCCTGTCCGGGCGCTCCGGCGGCCTCACCCCTCCCGGCCGGCCGCGGCCTTGGCCTCCGCAATGATCTTGTCCCGCGCGAAGGCGGGCACCTCGTCGTAGTGAGAGAACTCCATGTGGAACGCCCCCTTGCCCCCGGTCAGGGAGGTCAGGGCATTCGCGTATTCGAGCATTTCGGCCATCGGCACCTCGGCCTTGACGATCTGGCTGTGGCCGCGCGACTCGGTGCCCTGGACCCGGCCCCGACGGCTCGAGATGTCCCCCATCACGTCGCCCAGGTGGTCGTCCGGGACCGTGATCTCGGCCTTCATGATCGGCTCGAGCAGGGTGGGGCGGGCCTGCTCCACGGCCGCCTTGAAGCCGAAGGAGCCGGCCAGCTTGAAGGCCATCTCGTTCGAGTCCACCGAGTGGAACTTGCCGTCGATGCAGCGAACCCGGACGTCCACCACGGGGAAGCCGGCCACGGGGCCGGCGACGGCCGACTCCTGGATGCCCTTCTCCACCGCGGGGATCAGGTTGCGGGGAATCGCCCCCCCGACGATCTCGTCGACGAACTCGATCCCGGCCCCGCGGGGAAGGGGCTCGATGCTCAGGAAGCAGACCCCGAACATGCCCTTGCCCCCGGTCTGCTTCTTGAGCTTCCCTTCCACGTTCTCCGCCTTCCGGGTCACCGTCTCGCGGTAGGGCACCTTCGGGGTCTTGAGCTCGATGTCGACCTCGTAGAGGCGGCGCAGGCGCTGCACGGCCACGCGGATGTGGAGCTCGCCCATGCCGGTGAGCAGGAACTCGCCCGTGCTCGGGTCGCGGGAGATCTGGAGCGTGGGGTCCTCGTGCGCGAGGCGCCCGAGCGCCGTGAACAGCTTGTCCTCGTCGGACTTGTTCTTGGCCGAGACGGCGTAGGAGAGCACCCCGTTCGGAATCGCGAGCGGGGGGAGCACCAGCCCGCCCTTGTCCTGGGTGAGGGCGTCGCCCGTGTAGACGTCCTTCAGCTTCGCGAGCGCCACCACGTCGCCGGGGCCGGCCTCGGGGACGTCGACGTGCTCGGCGCCCTGCATCAGCAGCAGCTTGTCGACGCGCTCCTTCGAGCCGCGCGTCGCGTTCACGATGCTGCTGTCCCCGCGCAGCGTTCCCGAGACCACGCGGATCATCGAGAGCGTCCCCGCATAGCGGTCGGCGACCGTCTTGAAGACCAACGCGGTGAAGGGGGCGTCGGGCCGGGGCGGCGCCTCCTCCTCGCCGCCTTCGGGCGCCCGGGCCTTGCGCGGCCCGCGCTCGAGCGGGGAGGGCAGGAGCTGGATCAGGCGCTCGAGCGCGAGCGCGGTGCCCACCTCCGAGGCCGCGGCGCCCCCGAGCACGGGCACCAGCTGTCGCGCGTGGGCGGCCGCGACGAGCCCGCGCGTGACCTCGGCGTCGTCGAGCTCGCCGACTTCGAGGTAGTGCTCGAGCAGCGTGTCGTCCGTCTCGGCCACCGCCTCGACCAGCTGTGCGCGCGCCTCCTCCGCCGCGGCGCGGAGGTCCTCGGGAATGTCGGCCGGCTTGCCCTCGAGGATGGCGCGCTGGCCGAGCAGGTCGATCAGGCCCCGCAGCTCGCCGCCCGCGCCGATCGGCAGCACCAGCGGCACGGGCGTCGCGCCGAGCGCCCGCAGCGACTCCACCGCCGCGGCGAAGTCGGCGCGTTCGCGGTCCAGCCCATTCACGAAGGCGACCACGGGAACCGCGGCCCGCTCCGCGGCCCGCCACATGCTCTCGGTTCCGACCTTGACGCCGTCCACCGCCGAGACCAGCAGCACGGCGCCGTCGAGGGCCCCGAGTGCGATCGCGCCGTCGGCCTGGAAGTTCGGGTCGCCTGGGGTGTCGACCAGGGTCAGGTGGTGACCGTCGCTGTCGAAGCCGAACACCGCGGAGGAGAGCGTGTGATGGCGCTCCTTCTCCTCGGGCGACGCGTCGAGGTGCGACGTCTTGGCGTCGACGGAGCCGAGCTCCGACACGGCGCCGCCCGCCCGCAGCAGGGCCTCGCCGAGCGAGGTCTTGCCGTCGGCACTGTGGCCGATCAGGGCAAAGCTTCGGGTGGCGGCGACCTCGACGTTCTGCATGGCTCCTACTCCTTCCCCGTAGCCTCCGAGGGGCTGCGGTTCTTCTCGTACAGCATGCGCAAGCCTTCGAGCGTGAGGAAGGGCTCCACCCGCTCGATGCTCTTCGACTCGGCGGCGATGCGTTGGGCGAGGCCGCCGGTCGCGATCACCCGGGCGTCGCTTCCGAGCTCGCCGCGGATGCGGTCGACCATCGAATCGACCATGCCCGCGTAGCCGAACAGGAGCCCGGACTGGAGCGACTGCGTGGTGGTCCGGCCGATCACCGAGCGCGGGCGCGCGATCTCGATGCGGTGGAGCATCGAGGCGCGCGAGAACAGCGCCTCCATCGCCACCAGGATGCCGGGGAAGATCGCGCCGCCGAGGTACTCCCCCTTCGCGGAGACGCAATCGAAGGTCGTGGCGGTGCCGAAGTCGACGGCGATCACCGGGCCGCCGAGCAGCTCGAGCGCGGCCACCGCATTCACGATGCGATCGGCGCCCACCTCGCGCGGGTTCTCGTAGCGCACCGGCATGCCGGTCTTGATGCCGGGCCCGACCACGAGCGGCGGCTTCTCGAGCAGCTTCGCGCAGACGCGCTCCCAGATCGGGAGCAGCGGGGGCACTACGCTCGACAGGATCGCGGCACCGATGTTCGTGATCGGGAAGCCGGCCAGGTCGCAGAGCCCCTTGAGCGTGACCAGCACCTCGTCCGAGGTCTGCTCGCGGTGCGTCGGGAGCCGCCAGTGGTGGAGCAGGGAGGCGTCGTCGCCCTCGTACGCGAAGACCCCGAGCGTCACGTTGGTGTTGCCGACGTCGACCGCGAGCAGCGCCGGTTCCATCAGGGGGCTCCCCCGCTCGCGAGGGCGGGGGCTCCCTCGCTCGCGAGCGTCACCTCGCCCGCGACGACGCGATGCTCGCGGCCCCCCGCGTCGCGGAGGCGGAGGGCGCCATCGCCATCCACCCCGGCGACCTCGCCGTCGAGGGTCCGGCCGCCGGGCTCCTCGACGCGCACCCGGCTTCCGGTCATGCGGAACCAGTGCTCGAAGCGCGGGCGGATCCCCGGGAAGCCCTGGTGCGCATGGAGATCCAGCACGTCTTCCAGGGTACCGAAAAGTCGCGCCGTGAAGGCAGTGCGATCGACGAGGGCGCCGCGCGCGGCCGAGAGGCTCGTGGCGCGCTCGCGGAAGTCGGCGGGGAAGGTGGCGGGATCGACGTTCAGGTTGACGCCGATGCCGAGCACGGCGAAGGCCGGCCGGCTTCCCGCGCTGGCCAGCTCGACCAGGATGCCCGAGGTCTTCTTTCCGTCGATCCGCACGTCGTTCGGCCACTTGAGATCGACGCGGCCGTCGTCGCCGAGCCAGCGCGCGACCGACTCGGCGACCGCCACGCCGGCGGCCAGCACAAGGGTCGGGGCCAGCCCGCCGGGGGGCGTGGGGCGAAGCAGGAGCGACACATAGAGATTGGCGCCGGGCGGCGAGTGGAAGGAACGTCCGAGGCGACCGCGGCCGGCGCGCTGCTCGTCGGCGATCACCGCCGTGCCGTGGGCCGCGCCGGCCGCGCCGCGCGCGGCCGCCACGCGCATCGTGGAGTCGGTCACGGGCAGCCACTCGATGGACCGCCCCAGCCACGCGGTCGGGAGCGCCGGCCCGAGCCGCTCGGCGGTCAGCGGGGGGGAGGCCGCGGCCGCCATCAGCCGTCGCGCAGCTCGAGCGCCACGTCCACGCTCGGGGCGGAGTGGGTGAGCGCGCCGATCGAGATGCGGTGGACGCCGGTCTCGGCCACCTCCCGCACGTTGGCGAGGGTGATGCCACCGCTGGCCTCGAGCACGGCCTCCGTGCGGAAGCGATCGGCCAGGCGGCGCAGCTGGGCCGGGCTCTGGTTGTCGAGGAGCAGCAGGCGGGCGCCGGCCTCGATCGCCTCGGCGGCCTGGGCCTCGGACTCGACCTCCACCTGGAGGGCCAGGTGGCCGGCGGCCGTGGCGCGGGCGGCCTTCACGGCGGCGCCGACGCCGCCGGCGGCGGCGATGTGGTTGTCCTTGATCAGGATGGCGTCGTAGAGGCCGAAGCGGTGATTGCGACCGCCCCCGGTCGCGACGGCGTACTTGTCGAGCACCCGCCAGCCGGGCAGCGTCTTGCGCGTGTCCAGGATCTCGACCCCGGTCCCGGCCACGGCCTCCACGAAGCGCCGCGTGAGCGTCGCGATGCCCGCCAGCCGGGCCACGAAGTTGAGGGCGGTGCGCTCGGCGGCGAGCACGCCCCGGGTGGGGCCCTCGACCCGGAGCAGCGGTGTGCCGGGCGCCACGCGGTCGCCCTCGCCCCGCGCCGGCTCACAGCGGAGCGCGGGCTCGACGGCTTCGAAGGCGGCCTGCGCGAGCGGCAGGCCACACACCACCAGCGCCTCGCGCGCCTCCAGCACCGCGGCCGCACGCGCCTGGGCGGCGAGCACGGCGGCGCTGGTCGCGTCGCCGCTGCCGAGGTCCTCGGCCAGCGCGCGCTCGAGGAGCGGCTGCCAGCTGGCGCGCGGGGGCAGGGACGGGGCGGTCACGCGCTCAGTCTAGTGCGGCCCGCGTGGAGCGGCTGCCGGCGCTCTCGTGGCGCCTGCGCTCCCGGGCCGGTCTATTCCTCGCCCTTGAGCTTGCGGATCTCCTCGCGGATCAGCGTCTCGGCCAGCCGCGGCATCACGTCCCACGCCACCTGCTCGATGCGCTCGACGGCCTCGCGCACGATGCGTTCCGAGAGGTCGCCGAAGGCTTCCCACGCGATCTTCTCGAGCGTCTCGTGGACCTGCTCCTGGAGGGCCGCGGAGAGCTCGACACCCGACTCGGACGCCGCTGCCGCGGCCTCCGCGGGCTGCACTTCGGCGCCCGGCGGTGGCAGGTCGAGCGCCGCGGCGTCCGAGAGCTCGTCTTCGAAGATCGGCTCCGCCAGGCCCTCGTCCGCGTCGGCCGCCGCGACGTCCTCGATCACGCGGGTGCGGAAGCCGTCTTCGTCCTCCGGCGAGGCGACGTCGTAGTCCGCGCTCGCCGCCGGCGCGTCGGCCTCGTCGCCGAGCACGGGATCGAACACGTCGTCGAGCGGGTCGGCTTCGGCCGCCGGCTCGGCGTCGGGGGGCGATCCCGCGTCGGGCAGGACCAGCCGGGTGAGCTCTTCGTCCTCGACGGGGGACGGCGGTGCCTCGACCGGCCTGGCGGTCTCGGCCACGGCCTCGGGCGCTTCCGGGCCGGGCTCTTCGATCAGGAGCGTAGTGCGCGCCTCGGTGGCGTCGTTGCCGATCTCGTCGAGATCCTCCGGCCCGGCGTCGAGATCGGGCGCGTCGAGCGGCTCGGCGTCGAATCCGAAGGGATCCTCCTCCGGCGCGGCGGCGAGGCGCTGACCGCTTCCGGAGCGCGGGCGCGGCAGCGTGTTCTGCTCGGGCTCGAGGAAGTCGAACGGCTCGGGCTCGGCCGCGGGGGCCGTCCCGCGCTCACTGGCTGCGGGCGCCGCGGGTTCGGCGACGGCGGGGGCGCCCGACAGGCGTGCGTTCACCAGCTCCACCAGGGCCTGCGCCTCGAACGGCTTCGTGATGTGGCCGTCCGCGCCGACCTGGGCCGCGCGGTCCTCGTCGAAGGTCTCGAAGGTGCCCGTCAGGAGCAGGACCGGGACGCCGGAAAGCTTCGGGTCCGCCTTGATCGCTGCGCAGACGTCGTAGCCACTCTTGCCCGGCATGACGACGTCGGCCAGCACGATGTCGGGCTGGATCTCGTGCGCGCGGGTCACGGCATCGTCGCCGTTGTCGACGGTGACGATGCGAACGTCTTCGTTGGCGAAGCTGATGCCGACGACCTTCTGGATCGTGACGCTGTCATCGGCGAGGAGAAGAGTCTTGGACATTTGTCCCCCAGGGCCGGCACGGCCGGAAGGTCCGCCCCTGCGAGCCCTCCCGCCCGGGCCTGTTATCGTCGTCGCGGTGCGGGTCGTTGACCCTTTTCTTGCGACTCGATCGCCTGTCGGGGCCAAGCTAGCGGGAGGAGGCGGGAGATGCCGCCGACGCGACGCGGCCGGGCACGCCGGGGGGTGAGCCCCCCGCGACGTCGGGACCCGATGTCGGTTCACCCGGGGCCGGGGCGTCAAGTCGCCGGGCGCGGCGGTCGATGCAGTGGGGGGCTGATGCGGCCCGGGAGTGCCAATGATCCTGCGCACCGCCGCCGGTAGTGATGTCGGGCTGCGGCGCCGCGGCAACGAAGATTGCTTCGCCGTGGAGCCGAGGCTGGGGCTGTGCCTGGTCGCGGACGGGATGGGCGGTCACAGCGCCGGTCAGGTGGCGAGCGCGCTGGCCGCGGAGGCCGTCGTCGCGTCGATTCGCGATCAGGTGGACAGCGGCCGGGCCCTCACCGAGAAGCTGCGCCGGGCGGTCGAGGTCGCCAACCGCAGCATCTGGGAGGCCTCCCGGGCGCGCCGCGCCTACGCGGGCATGGGGACGACGGTGGTCGCACTCCTCGTGGAGGGCAGCCGCGCCGGCCTGGCGCACGTCGGGGACAGCCGCGCCTATCGCGTGCGCGACCGCAGCATCCGGCAGCTGAGCGACGACCACTCCGTGGTGGGAGAGCTGCTGCGACGCCACGAGATCAGCGAGGATGACGCCCGCGAGCACCCCCACCGGCACGTGCTCACCCGCGCGCTCGGGGTCCGCGGCGAGGTGGAAGCCGATCTCGCCGAGCTCACGCCGCAGCCGGGCGACCTCTTCGTGCTGTGCTCGGACGGCCTCACCAATCACGTCGAGGATCACGAGATCGCCAAGCTCGCCCTCGAGACGCCGGACCTCGACGCCTGCTGCGAGTCGCTGATCGATCTCGCGAACCGGCGTGGGGGCGAGGACAACACGACGGTGGTGCTGGCGCGGGCGGAAGAGGGGCCGGCGGGCTGAGGAAGACCGGGTGAAGAAAGACTGGGCCTTCGGCTCGTCTTGTTTGTCGCGCGCCGCGGGGCGGCGCGCTCAGCGCTCTACCGTGCTCTTCAGCTTCGCGCGCAGGCGGAGCACCGACTTGGTGTGGATCTGGCACACCCGGGACTCCGTGATCCCGAGGATGTTGCCGATCTCCTTCATGTTCAGGTCTTCGTAGTAGTAGAGGGAGATCACCAGCCGCTCCTTCTCGGGCAGCGTGGCGATGGTGTCCGCGACGATCCCGCGCAGCTCGTGGAGCTTGAGCGTGGAGTAGGGGTTCTCGGCGTTGACGTCTTCGATGATGTCGGCGTAGCTGCCGGCGCGGTCTCCTTCGCTGCCGCCGCCGCGGATCTCTTCCAGGTTCACCAGCGAGATGCCGCGCACCTGGTTGATCAGCTCCTGGAGCTTGTCGAGCTGGAGGCCCAGCGAGTCCGCCACCTCGTCCTCGGTCGCGGAGCGGCCGAGACGCTGCTCCACCTCGCCGTAGGCGCGCTCCAGACGGCGCCCTTTCTGGCGGACGCTGCGCGGGACCCAATCGAGCGAGCGGAGCTGGTCGAGGATCGCACCCTTGATGCGGAACTCGGCGTAGGTCTTGAACTTGCAGTTCTTCTCGGGGTCGTACTTCTCGATCGCATCCATCAAGCCGATCACGCCGGTGTTGTGGAGGTCGTCGAGGTCGATGTGGGAAGGCAGTCGCACCGCGATGCGGTTCACGATGTAACGGATCAACGGGGTGTGCTCGAGGACGATCTGCTCCCTCAGATTCGCGGAGACGTCGCCCTCGTTCTTCGTCTTCGCATCGCGCAGCTCGCTCTCCATCCGTTCCTCCTGGTCGCCGCGATTCGGCGGGTTGCCGGTGCTCTGCATGTGGGGTGCAGGGCAAAGCACGGCCTGTGCCAAGCACGGGACGGAAGCCGCGCGGAGCGGGTGCGCAGTCGGGCCCGGCTACGCAACCCACTGCAAGGCCGACGCTTTTGGCGTCGGCGCGGGACGCGGCGGCAGGCGCCGCAGAAGGCGGCGGCATGAGCAGGCGGCGCGCGGAAGTGTCGGCGCTCCAACACCCGGGGCCAGCCGGGAGTTACGAAACCGTCAGTGCCCCCCGCGGCGGCACCCCCGGTTCGCGGGTCCGCGCGGGCCGCTCCCTACTCTTCGGGCGACAGGCCCTTCTTCTTGATCTTCTCGAGCAGGGTGGTGCGGTTCAGGCCGAGCAGGCGGGCCGCCTTGTTCTTGTTCCAGTGCGTGCGCTCGAGGGCCTGGAGGATGAGGTCCGCCTCGAAGCGATCGACGACCTCGTGGAAGGAGAGCCCGGTCTGGGGCAGGGGCTCGCGGGACGCCGCCTGCGGCCCCAGACGCGCGGACGCGCGCAGCGCCTCGGGGAGATCGCTGACGCCGATCTCGCCCTCGCCCCGCAGCACCACGAGACGCTCGATCAGGTTCTCGAGCTCGCGCACGTTGCCCGGCCAATCGTGACGCACCATCAGCTCGAGCGCCTCGGGCGCCAGCGTACAGGGGCCGAGCTGCTTCTCCTCGCTCGCGCATTTCAAGAAGTGAGAGACCAGCAACGGGATGTCCTCGCGGCGCTCGCGCAGCGGGGGCACCTCGATCGGGATCACGTTGAGGCGATAGTAGAGGTCTTCCCGGAAGCGCTTGTCGCGGATCGCCTGCTCGAGCTTCTGGTTCGTCGCGGCGATGACGCGGACGTCGACCTTCACGGGGTGGGACGATCCGACGGGCTCGAAGGTGCGGTCCTGGAGGACGCGCAGCAGCTTCACCTGGAGGTTCGGGCTCATGTCCCCGATCTCGTCGAGGAAGATGGTGCCGCCGTTGGCCAGCGAGAAGCGGCCCTCCCGGTGGCTGACGGCGTTGGTGAAGGCGCCTCGCACGTGGCCGAAGAGCTCCGACTCGAGCAGCTCCTCCGGGATCGCGCCGCAGTTGACGGTGACGAGCATCCGCTCGGCCCGGCGGCTGTTCCAGTGCAGCGCGCGCGCCACCATCTCCTTGCCCGTACCGCTCTCGCCCGTCACCAGCACCGTGCTGTCGGTGTCGGCCACGCGCTCCACGACGTCGAGGACCGCCTGGAGGGCGGGGCTCGAGCCGATCAGGTTCTCGAAGCGGTAGCGGCCCTGGAGCTGGCGCTGGAGCAGCCGGTTCTCGGTCTTCAGGCGGCCGTGCTCGATGGCCTGGGCGGCGAGGCGCCGCAGCACGTCGTGGTGGGCCGGCTCGACCGGCTTCTCCAGGTACCAGTAGGCTCCCGCATGGAGCGCCTCGAGCGAGGCCTCGGCGCCCCCGTAGCCCGTGATCACGATGCAGGGCAGGTCGGGCTCGTGCTCGCGGATCTGCCGCACCAGCTCGAGGCCGCTGATGCCCGGCATCTTCACGTCGCAGAGGACCAGGTCGATGGGCTCGCGCGTGACGAGCTGCATCGCCTCGCTGGCGTCTCGGGCGGTGAACACCTCGTAGCCAGCCCGGACGAGGATCCTCTCGACGGCCTTGCGGTACAGCTCGTGGTCGTCCACCACGAGCACCTGCGCCTTGCGCAACGGCTCTTCTCCCCCCGTCCGGGGGGCAGTGTAGGAATCGCCCCGGGGGCTCTCAAGGGCCCCGCAGCCCGCACCGATAGCACCGACATGACGCGGGACGCGGCGGCACGGGTGCCCGAGCGCGCGACCGCGGCCGGCGCCTCGGAGAGCGCGGCCGGCTGCGTGTTGCTCGTGGACGACGAGCCGCTGTTTCTGCGCGCGTTGGCCCGGATCCTGCGCGGCTCCGGCCATCGCCTGCTGCTGGCGGAGCACATCGAGGCCTTCGAGGCGGCGCTCGCGGAGCCGGCGCTCGATGCCGTGCTCCTCGATCTGCGCTTCGGCACCCACGACGGGCGCGAGCTCCTCTCGCGGCTGAAGCGGGAGCGGCCGGAGCTCGAGGTGATCGTCGTCACGGGACACGCGAGCGTGGAGAGCGCGGTGGCCTGCATGCGCGCCGGCGCCTTCGACTACCTCGAGAAGCCGTTCGGCGACGTGCATCGGGTGCGTCACATCGTGCACCGCGCCATCGAGCGACGCCGCCTGGTCTCGCGCAACCACGAGCTCGAGCGCGAGCTCGGCGAACGCGGCGAAAGCCTCACCCTGATCGGTCAGGCGCCCGCCATGCGCAGCCTCCAGCGAACGCTCGCCAGCCTGCGCCACAACGAGAGCACCGTGCTGATCCAGGGCGAGAGCGGCACGGGCAAGGAGCTGGTTGCGCGCGCCCTCCACGCGGCGAGCCCACGCCGGGCCGGCCCGTTCGTGCCGGTCGACTGCGGCGCGCTGCCCGAATCGATCATCGAGAGCGAGCTGTTCGGACACCAGCGCGGCGCGTTCACGGGCGCGGTGGGAGCCCCCGGCTTGTTCCGGGTCGCCAGCGGCGGCACGCTCTTCCTCGACGAGATCGGCGAGATCCCGCTGGCCGTCCAGGCGCGGCTGCTGCGCGCGCTCCAGAGCCGCGAGGTGCGCCCGCTCGGTGCCACCCAGCCGGTGAGCGTCGACCTCCGCGTGGTCTGCGCGACGCATCGGGACCTCGCCGCCATGGTCGCGGCCGGACGCTTCCGCCAGGACCTCTACTACCGCCTGAACGTGGTCCGGCTGCCGCTGCCGCCGCTCCGCGAACGCCGGGAGGACATCCCGCGCCTGGCGCAGCACTTCCTCGAGCAGCGACGCCACCGCAACAGCAGCGTGCGCGGCTTCACGCCCGAGGCGCTCCAGGCGCTCGCCGCGCACGATTGGCCCGGCAACGTGCGGGAGCTCGAGAACACCGTCGAATCGGCGCTGGCGCTGGCGCGGGGCCAGCAGCTCGACGTCGCCGACCTGGTGCTGCCCAGCACGACGCCCAGCGCCGCCAGCGATGGGCCCGCGCGCGCGCTGCCGCTCTCGCTCGCGGCCTACGAGCGCGCCGCGCTCGAACGCGCGCTGCACGAGTGCGGGGGCGACGCGAGCGCCGCGGCGCGCCGGCTCGGGATCGGGCGCTCCACCTTCTACCGCAAGCTCGCCACCCACGGCATTCCGGTGGCCCGTCGCGCCGCCAGCACCGAGTCGGCGCAGGCGGACTCCCGCCGCTGAGCTGGCCCGCGGGGTCGAGCGGCTCGAACGCGGCCGCCGGCCGCGCCCGCTAGGTGCCGGCCGCGCCCGCTGGGTGCCAGCCGCGCCCGCTAGGTGCCGGCCGCGCCCGCTAGGTGCCGGCCGCGCCCGCTAGGTGCCGGCCGCGCCCGCTAGGTGCCCTTCGGCAGGCGACTCAGGTACTCGAGGTCCGTCTTCTGGCTGTTCTTCGCCCCGATCGCCAGCACCCGGAAACGACGCGCCTGGCCGCCCGTGTAGTAGATGCGTCCCTTGTCGGCGAAGCCCAGCTCGAAGATCGAAAGGTGTGGCGGAAGACCGCCGACCTTGCGGCGCACGGTCGCGGTCTCGGGCTCGTCGTTCAGGCGCTTGATCGCCTCTTCGGCGCGCAGCCGCTTCGCCTCGTCGCCCAGGTCGACCAGGTTCCGGACCGCCCGGTCGTCGACCTCCAGGTTCTTGTAGAGCGTGCGGAGGCGCCGCGCGATGTGCTCCTCGTCGCGCGCCGCGCGCCGGCCCGCCCGGCGGGTCTGGTTGCGCAGCTCGTCGAGCTCGCCGTCCTTGCTCGCGAGCTCCTGCGTCGCTTCCTCGAGCAGGTCCTCCAGCGCGCGGCGCTCCTCGTCGAGCTTCTGGGCGCGCGCGGTGCCCGAGCGCAGGGCGGCCTCGCGCTCCTCGAGGCCCGCGAGGCGTCGCTGCAGCTCGCTGCGCTCGCGCTGCAGCTCGTCGATCTCCTCCGCCTGGATCTCGTTCTCGGGCTCCACCTCTTCGAGGCGGGAGCGAACGCTCCCGAGCTCGCCCTCGATCGAGCTGGCGCGCGCCGCCAGCGCGTCGCGGGCCCGTTCCAGCTCCGCCAGCCGCTCTGCCTCGCGGCCGGCCAGCCGCCGGGTGTAGAGGGCCAGCACGGTGATCAGCAGGCCCGCGTAGCCGACCAGCACCGTGTTCGCGAGCACGGTGTTGTGCTGGACGGCGACCTCGACGTCGACGATCGCGGGGAGCAGCTCCGCGTCGCGGGTGCTGCCCGGGGCCGGCACGAACGCGCCGCCCGCGTAGAGCAGCGTGCGCCCGTCCGCGCCCAGGACCAGGGGCCGCACCCGGACGTCGCCGTAGCGGATCCACGGCGACTCCTTCATCAGCCTCCCGATGCGCTCCTGGATCTGGCGCGCCACCGGCCCCGCGGCCGGGTCCACCCGGACCGCCTCGCTGACGGCGGTGCGGAAGTGGCGGCGCAGCACCTCCTGGAGGCCCTCCACCGTGAACACGTACGCCACCAGGAACACGAAGATCGCGAGGTACGCGAAGCGGAAGCTCGCGATCCGCTCGAGAGGGGACGGTTGGCTGCGCCTGGCCGGGCCCGGCGCCGGCCCCGGCGCGTCCGCGGGTTCCGCCATTCACAGGGTGATAGCAAACGGCCCGGAGCGGCTACCGTTCGCCCGTGCGCGTCGTGGACCTGGACCGGGACATGTCGGACGTGATCCCGACCGGGACCACGCGGGACAGCACGTTCCTGTTCGAACGCATGACCGAGGCCACCCTGGCGGC
This sequence comes from Myxococcota bacterium, assembly GCA_041605395.1. Taxonomy (GTDB): domain Bacteria; phylum Myxococcota_A; class UBA9160; order UBA9160; family UBA6930; genus JBFIYM01. Next base: position 17,356 of record JBFIYM010000039.1, read on the forward strand.
GACCCGACCGGCCGGCGGCCGCCGCGTGCTCGACGTGGCGAGCGGCTTCGGACAGGACGCCATCGCGCTCGCGGCGCGCGGCGCAGAGGTGGTGGGTGCCGAGCCGTCGCTCCGCATGACGGCCTGGGCGCGGCTGAACAGCGAAAAGCACGTTGCGGCCGCCCCCGCGCCGGAGGGGCGTGCCCCTGGCCCCGGCGGGGCGCTGCCGCGCTGGGTGCGCGGCTGGTCCGACGCGCTCCCGTTCGCGGACGCGAGCTTCGACGCCGCGCTCTGCAAGGGGGCGCTCGACCACTTCGATCGGCCCGAGCGGGCCATCGCCGAGATGGCCCGGGTCACGCGGCCGGGGGGCACCGTGGTGCTGGCCATCGCCAACTTCGGCTCGCTGGCCTGTCGGCTCGCCCGCCTCGTGGACCGCGTGCGGGAGCGCGCCCTCGGGCGCGCGCCGCGCCGGGGCCGCCGGCACTACGACGTCCCGGCCGATCACTTCACCCGCTACGACCTCGCCCTGATGCGACGGCAGATCGAGCCCCAGCTCGAGCTCGAGCAGGTGCTGGGCGTCTCGCTCGGCTGGGGGCTTCCGAGCTGGACCCACGGGATGGAGCGCCTGCCGGAGGCGTGGGCTGGCGCGTTCCTGCGCGCCGCCGATCGTCTGGCCCGTTGGTTCCCGACCTGGGCGGACGTCGTCGTGCTGGTGGGCCGGCCGCGCGCCACGCCGCTCCCGCCCGTGGCGGAGCCCCTGCCGCCGGCCCCGGAGGCGGGGCGCTAGCGGCCGGCGGCTTCGGGGAGGGGCTCGCCGCGCTCGCGGGGGGCGGCCAGGCGCCCGCCGGCCGGGCTCCGCTCGGCGAGCACCGCCCGGTACTCCTGCACCGTCCGCTCCGCGACCCGGGGCCAGGCGTAGTTGCGCTCGACGCGGGCCCGCGCGCGCGCCCCGAGCGCGCGCCGCGCGGCGGGCTCGGCGATCAGGGTGCCGATGGCCTCGGCGAGCGCCGCCGGGTCGTCGGGCGGCACCAGCACGCCGCCGTCCGTGCCCACCACCTCGGGCAGGGCGCCGGCCCGCGTCGCGACCAGCGGGGCGCCGCAGGCCATCGCCTCGGTGGCCGGAAGCCCGAAGCCCTCGAAGCGCGACGGCACCACCACCAGCGCCGCCTGCTGGTAGAGCCGGACCAGCGCCGGCGTATCGAGGCGCCCCGTGATGCGGAGCCGGTCGCCGCAGCCGAGCCGCTCGGCCCAGCGCCGGGCGTCGCTCCGGTCCGAGTCGACGAGGGTGAGCGTCACGTGCTCGGGCAGGCGGGTGAGCGCGTGGAGCAACGCCGGGATGCCCTTGTTCGGGTCCGAGGCGCGCCCCACGCAGAGCAGCTCGGTCTCGCTGCGCACGGCGGACGGGTCCGGGGCGAACAGCGTCGTATCGAGGCCGTTCGCGAGGTGGACGAGGCGCGCGCGCCGCACGCGGAAGTCCTCCGCGATCTGGCGCGCGCTCACCTCGGAGCTGGTGAAGATCCGGTCGAGGCGGCGCGCGACGAGGCCTTGCATCTCGACCGGATAGAATTCCCAGGCACCGAGACGCTGGCGGAAGCTGCGCGCGCGCGCGAAGGCCGCCCGGCGGTCCACGGTGAGGGGATGGTGGACGGTGCTGACCACGGGCAGGCCGAGGGCGCGGATCGCGAGCAGGCCGTAGCCGAGCGACTGCACGTCGTGGACGAGGTCGTAGCGGGCCCCGGCGCGCAGGCGCCGCGCCAGGGCCTGGAAGGCCCGCAGGCTGAACGCGAACGGCTCGGGCAGGAAGCCGATGCGCGAGGCCGCGAACTCGTAGAACTGGAGCGGCCGGAAGACCCGGAGCGGGTCGGGTCGCGGCAGCAGCTTGGCGGGCTCGCGCAGGAACCACTTCGCCCAGTACATCTCGTTCCCGACCTGGTCGACGACCCCCGCGAAGGGCATCGGGTCCGGCCACGGCGGCCCGACGATCACGTCCACGTGGTGGCCCTGGCGGACGAGCTCGCGCGCCAGGAACCAGAGGTAGATGCCCTGGCCCCCGGACTGCATGTTGCCGCGGTAGGCGACGAAGCAGATGCGCAGGGGCCGCTCGCTCACGGATGCGCCCCGGCCGATCGCGCTGCGGGCTTGCTGGCGTAGAGGATCACGCTCTTCGGGCAGATCCAGTTGAGCAGGTGCTGCTCGAGCCGGTTCATCGCGGGCGACACCGCGGCGCGGATCAGCAGCCAGCGGTAGAGCCGCACCCAGCGGCTCTCGTCGGCGCGCGGCAGCCCCGCGAAGGAGCGCAGCACCCAGTACGGCGTGTGCAGGCCGTGGGCGAAGCCGGCGCCCTCCGTGCGCAGCCCGGCGGCCGCCAGCGCCCGGGCCAGGGCGCGGGGCCGGAAGATGCGGATGTGGCCGCCCGGGCTCTCGAAGTAGTCGTCGCCCAGGCGCAGGTAGAGATGCTCGCTGGTCGCGGTCGGAATCGTGACGGCCAGGCGCCCCCCGGGCCGCAGCACGCGCGCCAGCTCCCGTGCGGCGGCCCGGTAGTCGTGGACGTGCTCCATCACCTCGGCACAGATCACCCGGTCGAAGCTGGCGTCGCGGAAGGGCAGGGCGAACGCGTCGCCCTGGAGCACGCTGGCCAGGCGTTCGAGCTCGCGGCCCCGCCGCCCGAGCGCCGCGCCGCCCGCGCGCAGCGAGTCGCGGTCGAGGTCGAGCCCGACGACGCGCGCACCGCGCGCGAGCGCACCGAAGCAGTGGCGCCCCTCGCCGCAGCCGGCATCGAGGAGCAGGTCGCCCGGGCCGACGTCAAGCCGCTCGAGGTCGACGGTGAGCAGCACGCAGGGTGTCCTCGAAGACGTCGATCAGGCCCTGGGCGGCGTCGCTCCAGCGGAAGCTGCGCTCGATCCGCGCGCGTGCCGCGCGACCCATCGCGGCGGCCCGGGTCGGGTCGGCCAGCAGGTCGCCGATCGCGCGGGCCATGGCCGGGGGATCGCGGGGCGGGACCAGGCGCCCGGCGTGGCCATCGGTGCCCACCACCTCGGGCAGGGCGCCGGCCGCGTTCGCGACCACGGGCAGCCCGCAGGCCATCGCCTCGCTGGCGGGAAAGCCGAAGCCCTCGAAGAAGGACGGCACGACGGCGACGCGTCCGGTCGAGTACTCGCGCACCAGCTCGGCCGTCTCGAGGAAGCGGTCCTGGACGACCACGCGACCTTCCAGGCCGAAGCGGCGCACGAGGCTCGGCACCAGGCCGTGGGCCGGAATGCGGCCGTCGACGATCTTGAGCGTGACCTCGCGCGGCAGCAGCGAGAGGGCCTCGAGCAGGGTGCCGATGCCCTTCTTCCGGTCCTCGGTGCGCCCGACGAAGATCAGGTCCGTCTGCTTTGCGACGTCGGGGACGGGGCGGAAGCGCTCGGTGTCGGTTCCGTTGTAGACGACGTCCACCGCCTTCTCCGGAATCGCGAAGCAGCGCTCGATCTCCCGGCGCGACGCCTCGCTCACGGTGACGATGCGGTCCAGGCGCTTGGCCACGAACTGCTGCATGAAGAGCGGGAAGTAGAGCGTGCGGCGGACCTTCTTGTGCAGGCGCGGGTCGATCGCGAAGTCGGCCTCGCGGTCGAGGTGGAGCGGGTGGTGGATCACCGAGACCACCGGGACGCCGCTGGCCCGCAGCCCGAGCAGGCCCCAGCTGAGACTCTGGTTGTCGAAGACGACGTCGAAGCGATGGCGACGCTGCAGCTCGCGCCAACGCAGGAACAGGCGCGCGCCGAAGCTCTGCATCTCCGGGAAGACGCCGAGCCGCGAGACGCCGAGCTCCCACAGGTTGACGGGCGTGAGCAACGAGCGCGGATCGTTGTTGCGTGCCCAGTCGCGGAGCGGCAGGCCGAAGACGTTCGCGTTCGGGATCGTGTGCAGCGTGACGCCCGCCGCGAGATCGGGGAGCGGGGGCCCGGCGATGACGTGCACCTCGTGGCCGGCCCGTTGCCACTCGCGGGCCAGATAGGCCGCGTAGATGCCCTGGCCGCCGCAATACATGTTGCCGCGGTAGGTCAGCAGCGCGATCCGCACCCTAGGATTCGCCCTCGTCGCGGCGGCCCTCGCCGCGCGGCGGCGCGGCCTGGGCCGCGGGCGGGCGCGGCACGTCGGGCTCGGGCTCGACCGCCACGGTGGCGAGCGTGTAGCCGACCCAGAAGGTCAGGCCGAGCACGAAGGCCAGCAGCAGGGCCACGGGAATGGCCACGGCCCACCAGGAGCCGTTCAGCAGGCCGATGCCGAAGACCAGGGCGAGGCCGACGGCGGCCCCGCAGATGGCCAGGCCCTGGGTCCGCGAGGAGTCGTTCATGGGTCTCTCGGGTTCTCCGGCGGCACGAACCTCTCGGGTTCTCCGGCGGCGCGAAAGGCGGGATCATTCACCGGGCTTCGGGGCATGTCAACGCGCCGTGGCTATGCTGCGCGGCGTGCTCGTGGTGGGGCTGATGTCGGGGACGTCCGCAGACGCGGTGGACGCCGCGCTGGTGGAATGGCCCGACGGGCCGGCCGCACGCCCCTTCCGGCTGCTCGCGTTCAGTGAGACGCCCCTCGCGCCGGCGCTCCAGGGCCGCATCCACCGGCTCGCGGCGGGCCGCCTGCCCGGGGCCGAGGTCCTGCGCGAGCTGGCCGCGCTCGACGTCGAGCTCGGCGACCATTTCGCGCGCGCCGCGCTCGCAGTGGTCCAGCAGGCCGCACTGCCGATGGACCGCATCGCAGCGATCGCATCGCATGGCCAGACCGTGGCCCACCATCCCGACTTGCGCGCCACCCTCCAGATCGGAGATCCCTCCGTGATCGCGGAGCGGACCGAGCGACCGGTCATCGCGGACTTCCGCGCGCGCGACCTGGCGGCGGGCGGGGAGGGCGCGCCGCTCGCGCCCTTCTTCCACCATGCCGTGCTCGGCGAGCCGCGCGAAGGGCGCGTGGTGCTGAACCTGGGCGGGATCGCGAACGTCACCTGGCTGCCGCCCGGCGGTGCCCCCGACGACGTGATCGCCTTCGACGTCGGGCCGGCCAACACCCTGCTCGACGGTGTCGTGCAGATCGCGAGCGACGGTGCGGAGCGATTCGACCGCGACGGGGCCCGTGCGGGTCGCGGTCGCATCGACGAGGCCCTGCTCGCCGAGCTGCTGGACGACGACTACCTGCGTCGCCCGCCGCCGAAGTCGACCGGGCGCGAGCGCTACGGCCTGGCCGAGGCGGAGGCCCTCGTGAAGCGGTCCGAACGCGAGCGGCTCGCGCTCGACGACCTGCTCGCCACCCTGGTCGCCTTCAGCGCCGAGGCGGTGGCGCGCGCCTGCCGCGACTTCGTGGCGGGCCCGGTCGCCCGCCTCATCGTGGGGGGCGGCGGCGTCCGCAATCCGAGCCTGCTCGGCGCGCTCGCCGCGCGGATGGGCGTGCCGGTCGAGGCGATGGACGCCTTCGGCGTCCCCGCGGCCGCCGCCGAGGCGATGGCGTTCTCGTTGCTCGGGCGGAACACGCTGCTGGGCGTTCCGAACCAGCTCCCGCGCACCACCGGGGCCGCGGGGCCGCGCGTGCTCGGGGAGTGGGTGCCGGGCGTGCCCGGGGAGGCGGGGCCGGGCCGGCGCGGTCGCCCCGGCCCGGCCCGCTAGAGCTTCGCGGTCCGCCCGTCGTCTCCGATCTCGAAGCCGCCGGTGTCGTCGAGCTGGCGCATCTCCTGACCGAGGTGGGTGAGGATCATGCGCCCGCAATCGAACTCGCCTCGACGCTCTGCGAGCTCCTCGAGGCTCAGGTGATACTCGAACTCGCGGCGCACCTGCGTGCACTCGCACAGGAACAGGTCCGCGCCGTTGACCTCGCCCGGTAGCGCCTCGAACCAGCCGGTGTCGCCCGAGTAGGCGACGCGGCGATTGCCGCTGTGGATCACCAGGCCGTGGGGCTGCGAGTCGGGCGAGTGGAAGGTGCGGAAGGCGCGGGCCTCGACCGGTCCGATCGGGCGCGTCTCGCCGGCCGGCAGCTCCTCGAACGTGACCCCGAAGCCGAAGCGGTGCGATTCGAGCGGGTGGCCGAGCGCCCGCGCCGCGTCGCGCACCCGCTTCTCCACGCCCGTAGGCCCGGCGATGCGCAGGGGCCGGCGGCGCCGGTCCTGGTACTCGGAGCCCAGCAGGAAGAGGGGGACGCCGCTGAAGTGGTCGGCGTGGAAGTGCGTGATCAGGATCGCCTCGACCTCGTCGCGGGAGACGCCCAGCGCGGCGAGCCCGGTCGACGTCGTCCCCCCGCAGTCCAGCAGCACGCTGCCGGAAGCGCCGCGCAGCAGGTAGGCCGATTGGCGGCGACCCCCACCTCCGAAGGCGTCACTCGTCCCGATCAGGATGAGTTCACTCAAGCGGCACCCTCCACCGGAACGTCACTGCACGGGTGAAACCGACCCCCTGCGAAGACACCCTCGCTGCCAACGGTACCCGAAGGAACCCGTTCGCCGTCCCAGACGACGGCGCGCCGCAGGCGCACGTCCGGCGCGAGCTCGGCGCCCGCGCCGATCACGAGCTCGGGCTCGAGACGCGTGCCCGTCGCCCGCGCCCGCGCGTCGACGTCGAGGTAAGAGAGCGGGGGCAACGCGAGGTTCACGTGGAGATACTCCGCGGGGGTGCCGACCGGCTCCCAGTGGCAGGCGTCCGCCTCGACGACCACGGCCCCGATCCGATCCGACCCCCGCGCGAGCTCCGGGGCCCACCAGTGATCGAGGTGCGAGAAGACCTGCCGATCCGGCAGCGAGTCGAAGGCGGCTCCGGACACCACGTTCACCCAGGTGTACACGCCCGCGTCCGTTTCTCCGCCGAGGTCGAAGCGCCGACCGATACGCCGCACGCGCCCCACCGCGTCGACGCCCATCGTACCGAAGCGTTCGGCCCGGGGGTCGCGCCGCAGCACGGCGGTGACGGTGCGGCCGGAGCGAAGATGCGCCTCGACCAGGGCGCCGAGGTCGAGGTCGACGATCATGTCGCCCCCCAGCAGCAGGCAGGGCTCGCTCTCGCGCAGGAAGTCCGCCACGCGCGCGATGCCGCCCCCGGTATCGAGCAGCTGCGGCTCGTGGGAGAAGCGGAGGTCGAGCGACGTCGGGCGCCAGGCCTCGGCGGCTTCGATCAGCACGTCCGGGTGATGGTGGACGTTCAGCATCACCTCCGTCACGCCGGCGTGCGCCAGCAGGGCCAGGGGATAGGCCACCAGCGGGAGGCCCCGCACCGGAACCGCGGGCTTGGGACGGAGCTCGGAGAGCGGCCGCAGCCGCGTGCCCAGGCCGGCCGCGACGATCATCGCGCGCATGGCGGCGGCTCCTCGGGCGCCGCCTCCACGGCCTCGGCGGCCGCTGCGCTCACTGCGCACACGGCAGGGGCTCCTCGGGCAGGGCGTCGACGAGCTCTGCCAGCCGCGCAAGCGGCGGGGCCACGGCGGCGCTGCGGCGTGCCGCCGCCTTCAGCATGAGCGCGGTCGGCGCCAGGTAGCGCAGGAAGCGCGTGTCGCCCCGCGTGGCGGTGGCGAGGAAGCGCGCGTGGTCCTTGCCCTTGCGGGTGAGCGTCAGCAGGTCGAAGCGCAGGCCGAACTCGGCGGCCGCCGGGGCGTCCGGAAGCAGCGGCCGGATGCGCTCGCACACGGCGGCGACGAACGCCTCGTCGAGCGGGAGGTAGGAGTCGCGGAGCAGGCAGACCAGGTCGTACTCCGGCGGGGCGAGGAAGGCGCCCTGGAGGTCGATCATCACCAGCTCGGGCTCGTCGCCCGGCCCGTGGACCAACAGGTTCTGGCTCTGGAAGTCGCGGTGGGCCAGGCGGACCGGGGCCTCGGCGCAGTGGGCGGCGATCCAGGCGAAGGCGTCGCGGACCAGATCGGCCTCCGCCTGGCGCGGCGCGCGGCCGAGCGCGAGCGGCAGGCTGTAGCCGGCGAAGAGCTCGGCCTTGTAGCGGAACAGGGCCAGGTCGAGGCGCCGTGTGAACGCGGCGACGCCGCTGCCGTCGTCTTCTACGCGTTGGAGGCGCGGCACCAGCGCGGCGGCGCGCTCGATGAGCCGACGACCGGGGGCAGGACCGCTCCGCGCAAAGCGGTCACAGAGGGACTCGGAGCCGCCGTCCTCGAGGAGCTCGAGGCCGAGCATGGCATCGCCCGCATAGCGTCGCGGGACCGGCAGGCCCGCGCGCTCGAGGAGGGCCCGGATCGGCTCGAGCGGCGGCTCCGGCGCTCCCCCGAGTGGCCGTCCCGCGGGGTCCTCGGCCGCGTCGACCCGGAGGATCGCGCTTCCGGGGTCGCCCCCGAGTCGGAGCCGGTAGAACCGGCGCAGCCCGATTCCGGCCAGCAGGGGCTCGACCGCCTCCACGCGGACGCCGAGGGCCTGCTCGGCCCACTGCGCCAGCGCGCCAGGCTCCCCCGCGTCGGCTTCTTCACTCGGCATGGCCCCTCTGCGTAGCCGATCCGCGGAACCGGGTCTGTGAAGCACCCCACTCGGGGCCGGGCTAGCCGAAGAAGGCATGGCAGGCGGCCGTGGCCGCCACGCAGCCGGCCAGGTCGCCCGAGAGGCAGGCCGCCAGGATGTGGCGGGAATCCCGCACGCCGACGCTTCCCAGGTAGACGGCGAGCACGTAGAGGGTCGTCTCGGTGGAGCCCTGGAGCGTGCTGACCAGCATCCCCACGAACGAGTCCGGTCCGTGCGTGTTCACGGCCTCGGCCATCACCGCGAAGGCGCCCGAGCCCGAGAGCGGCCGCAGCAGGGCCATCGGCAGGGCTTCGGCCGGGAAGCCGACCGCCGAGGTGATGGGATCGAGCGCGCCGATCAGGATCCCGAGCGCGCCGGAGGCGCGGAACATCGCCACGGCCACCAGGATCACCACGAGGTAGGGCGCGATGCGCACCGCGACCGTGAGCCCCTCCTTGCCTCCCTCCACGAGCTGGTCGTAGACGCGCACGCGGCCGACGATGCCGATCACGACGAAGGCCAGGATGAGGAGCGGCAGCAGCCAGTGGGGGATCACCACGTCCCGCAGGAAGGGCCAGCTGCCCACCTCGGGGGCCTGGGCCGCCCACTGCCGCGCGAGCCCGAGCAGAAGCGCCAGGCCGATCGCCAGGACCAGCGTCGTGCGCCAGGGCCCCGCCGGCTGCCCGGCCTCGAGCGCCGGGAGCGACGCCTCCGGCAGGCCGGCGGCGTCGGCGGGCGCCACCTCGGCCGGGGGGCGGGGCCGGAACCAGGCCCGATTCTGGAGCGCGAGGCACACGGTCACGGCAACGAGCGTCGACGCCATCGTCGCGAGCAGGGTCGGGATCCAGATCGCGAAGGGCGCCGCGGAATCGGCGGCGGCGCGGATCATCACGGTTCCGGTCGGCGGCATCACGGTGATCGCGCTCGCGTTGATGGCGAGGAACAGCGCCATCGCGTTGGTGGCGCTGCCGCGCTGCGGGTTCAGCCGGTCGAGCTCCACCATCGCCTTCAGCCCGAACGGCGTGGCGGCGTTGCCGAGGCCCATCATGTTCGCGGCCATGTTCATGATCATCGCGTGCATCGCGGGGTGGTCGGGCGGCACCTCGGGGAACAGGCGACGCAGCAGCGGACGCAGCAGACGCACGAAGCCGCGCAGCAGGCCCCCCTCGGAGGCGACCCGCACCAGGCCGAGGAAGAGGACCATGCCGCCCGTGAGGCCGATCACGAGCGTGATGGCCTCTTTCGCGGCGTCGAGCGCGCGCTTCGAAACGGCTTCCATCTGGCCCGTGAACGCGGCGACGACGACGGCCACCACCACGAGCCCGACCCAGATCGCGTTGAGCATCGGGCCCCCCGTCCCGAGGTTCAACCGAACGCATCGGTTTGATCGGCCGCAAGCTGATGGATAACCTCGACAGCGTCAACCAGCCCCCGGGAACCCGCACGCTCACCATGAAGCGCTGCCTCGCGTCCGCCCTGCTGTGGATCGTCTGCTGGGGCTGCGCCACGCCGGCGCCCGCACGTGCGGCGGCGCCGGGCGCCTGGGAGGCCGCCCTCGAACGGGCGGCGTCGGCGCCGGGGCTGCGCGGCGGCGCGCTCTCGGCGCTGGTGGTGGACCGCGCGAGCGGTGCTTCGCTCTGGGCCCGCGAAGCCGACGCCCTGTTGGTTCCCGCCTCGACGCAGAAGCTGCTCACGGCCGTGGCCGCGCTCCAGGCGTTCGGGCCGGCGCACCGCTTCGTGACCGAGCTCCGCGCCTCGCGGGCGCTCGGCCCGGACGGCGCGGTCGGCGACCTCTTCGTGCGGGGTGGCGACCCGGCGCTCACCTCCGAGCAGTGGTGGCGGCTCGCGGCGGACCTGCGCGCGCTCGGGCTCCACGAGGTGCGCGGCGACCTCGTGCTGGACGACTCGCTGTTCGACGCGGAGCGCTGGCACCCGAGCTGGGGCCCCATCACCGCCCGCGCCTACCATGCGCCGATCGGGGCCCTCGCCGCGAACTTCGGCGCGTTCCGGGTGCGCATCGGGCCCGGGGCCGCGCCCGGCGCGCCGCTCGAGACGCGGGTCGACCCGCCGGTCGCCTACCTGCGGATCGTGAACGAGGGGCGCACCGAGGCGCGGGGTGGCCGCGCGACGCTCGCGGTGGAGCGCCAGAGCGCGGACGGCGTCGAACGCATCCGGGTCCACGGCAGCGTCCCGCTCGGCGCCGCTCCGGACGAGTTCTGGCGAAGCGCCGCCGACCCGCTCGCCTACGCGGGGGCGGTGCTGCGCCTCCAGCTCGAGGCCAACGGCATCCGCGTCGCCGGAGGCGTGCGCCGTGGTGGCGCGACCCCCGGCGCCCCTTTGCTCCTGGGCTTCGAAGGGCTGCCGCTCGAGCAGGTTGCCTCGCTCTTCTTGAAGTACAGCAACAACTTCATCGCCGAGGCACTGGTCAAGTGGCTCGCGCTCGGGCCCGACCCCGCGCCCGAGGCACCGCCCGCGAGCTGGGCAGCGGGCACGCGCGCGCTGAGCGCCCGGCTCGCCGGGCTCGGGGTTCCGCTCGGCTCCGCCCGCATCGTGGATGGCTCGGGGCTCTCGCGGGCGAACCGCGTGTCGGCCCGCATCCTGGTCGAGACGCTTCGGCAGGGCGAGCGCCTCTTCGTCGGTGGGCCCGAGCTGCTCGCCGCGCTGCCCCTGGCGGCCGAGGACGGCACCCTCCGGCGCCGGGCGGGCGGGGCCCGCGGGCGCGTGCGGGCGAAGACCGGCTCGCTCGACGGCGTGACGTCGCTGGCCGGCTTCGCGCGCACCGAGAGCGGACGGGACCTCGTGTTCGCGGTGCTCGCGAACGGCTACC
>JBFIYM010000040.1:0-28067 GCA_041605395.1 Myxococcota bacterium
ACGTCACCCACCTCGACGAGATCCCCGAGGGCGGCGCGGCCTGACTAGGCCAGCGACCCGAACCCGCGCTCCGCCCAGAACCCGCGCACCCGCTCGAACGCCGCGACCGCCCCCCGATCGTCGCCGCCGAGCCGCGCCGGCTCCCGATTCCCCCGCGAGTGCGACACCCAGCTCCCGTCCGTGTCGGGGCAGCCCGTACGCGCGAACGCCAGCCACGCCCGCTGCATCGCTTTCGACGTGGCCGACGCCCCGCCGAGGTAGAGCCCGCGCAGCAGCGGATGTCGATACGTCCCGAACACGAGCGGCACCTCGAGCCCGTGGCACGCGCCGACGCGACGGCGAAGCAGCGGCGGCGACCACCCGAACAGGTAGCTGTAGACCGGCGCGTGCGGCGCCTGGAGCTCCGCCAGCCGCTCGGCAGGCGCCGTGAACACCCGATGCGTCTGGTAGATGGACCAACGCGTGCGCGGCGAGGTCTCCGGGAGCGCCTCGCGGTAGACGGCGTGCGCGTGCCCGGCCAGCTCGGGGCCGAGCGAGCGCGCGTAGCGCCGGCGAAGGCCCTCCTCGTCCATCGCCCGTGCCTTCGGGTCCGCCAGGAGGAACAGGTTCCACTCGTCGCGGTTCGTTCCGAGGAGCAGCGGCACACCGCGCGCGCGCCCCGCGGCGATGGCGTCGAGCGGGTGCTCCGGCAGCAGGTCGTCGTCCACGGAGGGCTGGAAGGGCAGGCCGGCGTGGGTGAGGCCGAGCTTCGCCACCGTCGCGAACTGGGCCTCGAGCAGCGCGGCAGGCGGCAGCTCGCGGAGGCGCTCGGCCTCGCCGGGCGCGAGCTGGAGCGCGTCGAGGAAGATGCGCGCCACGCGCGCCGCGCCCTCGCGGCTGGTCGTGTTGTGCGCCGCGCCGCTCTGCGCGATCGCGCGTGCGAACAGCCCCGTCGATCGCGGCGTCGCGAGCAGCGCGCCCACGCTCATGCCGCCGGCCGATTCGCCGAACACGGTCACGTTCGCGGGGTCGCCCCCGAAGGCGGCGGCGCTCTCGCGCACCCAGCGGAGCGCCGCGAGCTGGTCGCGCAGGCCGAGGTTCGCCTCGAAGCCACCGCCCGGGGCCACGTCCCCGAGCGCGAGGAAGCCGAGCGACCCGAGCCGGTAGTTGAGCGTCACCACCACGACGTCACCGCGCCGCGCGAGCCCCGCGCCGTGGTAGGCGATCGCGCTGCCGGCGCCCATCACGAAGGCGCCGCCGTGGATCCAGACCAGCACCGGCCGGCGGGCAGCGTCGGCGCCGGGGGTGAAGACATCGAGGGTGAGGCAGTCCTCCGCGTGCGCGGCCGGGCCCGCGATGCGCGAGAACGCCCCACCGAGCGTGGCGCCACGTTGCGGCGCGCCGGGGCCGGGCACGATCGCGTCCCGCACGCCGGCCCAGGGCGGGGCCGGCTGCGGTGCGCGCCAGCGCAGTGCGCCGAGCGGGGGCGCGGCGTAGGGGATGCCGCGAAACGCCAGGACGCCGCGCCGCTCCCTCCCGCGCAGCTTGCCGCTGCTCGTCTCGACCACCATGACGGCCGCGGAGAGTCGCACAGCAGGGGGCGTCCGCTATCAATGAGCGCCCATGAACGAGCGCATCTACAACTTCTCCGCCGGGCCGGCGGTGCTGCCGGAGGAGGTGCTCCGGGAGGCGCAGGAGGCGCTCTGGAACCTCGACGGCACCGGCATCGGGGTGCTCGAGCACAGCCACCGCGGCGCGGCCTTCGAGAAGGTGGTCGCGGAGACCGAGGCCGCCTGCCGGCGGCTGGCCGGGATCCCCGACGACTACTTCGTGCTGTTCCTCGCGGGCGGCGCCTCGACGCAGTTCTACATGCTGCCCGCGAACCTGCTGCCCGAGGCCGGCAGCGCCGACTACCTGGTGACCGGCTCCTGGTCCGAGAAGGCCGTGGCCGAGGCGAAGCGCTACGGCCATGTGCACGAGGCGGCGTCGACGAAGGCCACCAACCACGATCGCATCCCGAGCGCGGGGGAGATCCGCTGGTCGGAGCGGCCCGTCTACGCCCACTTCACCTCGAACAACACGATCTTCGGGACGCAGTGGCCGACGGAGCCCACGCCGCCGGCCGGCGCCTGGCTGGCCTGTGACGCCTCGAGCGACGTCTTCTCGCGGCCCATCGATCTCACGCGCTACGGGCTGCTCTACGCGGGCGCACAGAAGAACATCGGGCCGGCGGGCGTCACGCTGGTGGTGATCCGGCGCGACCTCGCCGAGAAGGCCGTGCGCGACCTGCCGACCATGCAGCGCTACGCCACGCACGCGAAGGAGGGCTCGCTCTACAACACGCCGCCGAGCTTCGGGATCTACCTGATGGGCCGCGTGTTCCTGTGGATCGAGCGGCTCGGCGGGCTCGCCGCGATGGAGCAGCGGAACCGCGAGAAGGCGCAGGTGCTCTACGACGCGCTCGCCGCGACGGACTTCTACCGGCCGCACGCGGGCGAGGGCAGCCGCTCGCTCATGAACGTCACCTTCACCACCCCATCGAAGGAGCTCGACGCGCGCTTCGTCGGCGAAGCCGAGGCCGCCGGCTTCTCGGGCCTGAAGGGCCACCGCTCGGTGGGGGGCGTCCGCGCCAGCATCTACAACGCCTTCCCCAAGGCCGGCTGCGAAGCCCTCGCCAGCTTCATCCGCGACTTCGCCCAAAAGAACGGCTGAGCGATGGGCACGTTGATCGGGCGGGTGCCGGTCGGGGCCCCGCTCGCGGACCCGGGGGCGATCCTCGATCGCTTCCTGGGCTGGGCCAGCGAGGCGGGCTTCGAGCCCTGGCCGGCGCAGGAGGAGGCGCTGCTCGAGCTGGCGGCCGGCAAGCACGTGGTGCTCTCGACGCCCACCGGCTCCGGCAAGTCGCTCGTGGCGCTGGGCCTCCACTTCAAGGCACTCTGCGAGGGCAAGCGCTCGTTCTACACGGCGCCGGTCAAGGCGCTGGTGAACGAGAAGTTCTTCGCGCTGTGTGACGCGTTCGGGCCCGAGAACGTCGGCATGCTGACCGGCGACGCCAGCATCAACTGGGCCGCGCCCGTGATCTGCTGCACCCAGGAGGTACTGGCGAACATGGCGCTGCACCAGGGCCTGCGCACCGACGCGCCCTATGTGGTGATGGACGAGTTCCACTTCTACGCCGACCGCGACCGCGGCTGGGCCTGGCAGGTACCGCTGCTCGTGCTCGAGCGGAGCAACTTCCTGCTGATGTCGGCCACGCTCGGCAACACGGCCGCGATCGAGGAGAAGCTCGCGGCGCTCACCGGGCGCCCCGTCGCGCACGTCCACCGCGACGAGCGCCCGGTGCCGCTCGACTACGAGTGGCGCGAGACGCCGCTCCAGGAGACGGTCGAGGACCTGTTCGAGCAGGGCCGCGCGCCCATCTACGTCGTGAGCTTCACGCAGCGCGCGGCGGCCGAGGTGGCCGGCGCGCTCACCAGCGCGAAGGTGGCGACGCGCGAGCAACGGCGCGCGATCGCCGAGGCGCTCGTCGACTTCCGCTTCGACACGCCCTACGGCAAGGAGATGAAGCGCATGATCGGGCACGGCGTGGGCCTGCACCACGCCGGGCTGCTGCCGAAGTACCGGCTGCTGGTGGAATCGCTCGCACAGCAGGGCCTGCTGCGCGTGGTGTCGGGCACCGACACGCTCGGGGTCGGCGTGAACGTTCCGATCCGGACGGTGCTGTTCTCGAGCCTCGCGAAGTACGACGGCGAGCGTGTGCGCGTGCTCTCCGTGCGCGACTTCAAGCAGATCGCCGGCCGCGCCGGGCGCAAGGGCTTCGACGAGCGCGGCAGCGTCGTGTGCCAGGCCCCGGCGCACGTCACCGCGAACAAGGTGGCGGCGGCCAAGCAGGCGCGCGGCGGCAAGGCGAAGGCGAAGCGCTCGCCGCCGCGGGGCTTCGTGTCCTGGACCGAGGAGAGCTTCGAGCAGCTGGTGAAGAAGCCGCCCGAGACGCTGGTCTCGAGCTTCCGCGTGTCACACGGCATGATCCTCGCGCTGCTGCAACGCGAGCCCGGCGTGAGCGGCCGCCGCGGCGGCTACGGTGCGCTCGGCGAGCTGATCGTCCGCTGCCACGAACGCCCGGCCCGGAAGCGCCGGCTGCGGCGCGACGCGGCGGTGCGCTTCCGCGCGCTCCGCGGCGCCGGCATCGTCCACGTGGCCGATCACCGCGCGACGGTGAATCCCGACCTCCAGCAGGACTTCTCGCTCCATCAGACGCTCTCGCTCTATCTGGTGGAGGCGATCACCGCGCTCGACCGCGAGGCGCCCGACTACGCGCTCCAGGTGCTCTCCGTGGTCGAGGCCGTGTCCGACGATCCGGTGCCGATCCTTCGCGCCCAGGTCAGCAAGATCAAGGACGAGCTCGTCGCGCGCCTCAAGGCCGAGCGCGTTCCCTACGAGGAGCGCATGGCGAAGCTCGACGAAGTCACCTGGCCGAAGCCCGAGGCGGAGTTCATCCGCGACACCTTCCGAATCTTCGCCGAGCAACACCCCTGGGTGTCGGAGAGCGACGTGCGGCCGAAGTCCGTCGCGCGCGAGATGCTCGAGGGCTACGAGAGCTTCGACGGCGCCGTGCGCAGGCTCGGGATCCAGCGCAGCGAGGGCCTGCTGCTGCGCTACCTCGGCAACGTCTTCCGCACCCTCGACCGCTCCGTCCCGGAAGCGAGCAAGACCGACGCCCTCCACGACGTCCTCGCCTACCTCCGCGAGCTCGTCCGCCACACCGACGCCAGCCTGCTGAAGGAGTGGGAATCGCTCAGCACACCCCCGAGCCCCACGACGAGCGCCCCCCCGGCCACACCGGAAGCCAGCCAAGCCCCGGCGCGGAGCCCCCGCGCCTTCCAGGCCCGCGTGCGCGCCGAGCTCCAGGCCCTCGTCCGCGCCCTCGCCGCCGCCGACTACGAGGAGGCGGCGCTCTGGGTGCGCCCGGACCCCGACGACCCCTGGGACGCGGCCCGCTTCGCCGAGGCCCTCGCCCCCTTCCTGGCCGAGCACGATCACGTCGCCTTCGACCCCGGCGCGCGCCGCGCCGACCGCACGCTGCTGCGCAGCGTCGCGCCGCTGCGCTGGGCGGTGCAACAGGTGCTCCCCGATCCCGCCGGCGAGAACACGGGCTACCTCGAGGGCGAGATCGACCTCCGGGAGGTGGCCGACCCGGACGCGCCGCTCGTCCGCCTGCTCGCCATTCACGCCTGAGGGCCGACCGACCGATCAGGCCCCCATGACGCCGACGTTGGATCGGGTGCTGCTCTACGGGTTCGCCGAGGAGGCTCCGGTGCTGGCGTCCCGCATCCGGGCCATCGGCTATGACACCCTCGCGGCCTCGGAGCCGCGCGCCGCGGCGGGCCTGATGGCGCAGTCGGAGCCGCCCGTGCGCGCGACGCTGATTCCGGCGGGCTTCGTGCTGCCCGAGCGCGGCGCCGAGCTCGACCATGTGATGCGCTCGGCCGGGCCGTTCGGCTTGCGCTTCGTCGCGGTCGGGGCCCGGCCCGACGAGTCCGGCCGCGCCCGGCTCCGCGAACGGGGCGTCCGTCTCTGCCTCTGGTCGCCCTTCCAGGAGCGCGAGCTCCGCTTCGTGCTGAACCGCGCGGCCTTCGATCCGTCGCCCGGCAGCGGCGAGCGCAAGAACGGCGAAGCGCGGCTCCAGCTGCGGGTGCCCACCGAGCTCTCGGCGCTGGTCCACACCGGCGGGCGCGTGAAGCCCGCGCTGATCTACAGCCTCTCGGCGGCGGGCTGCTTCCTGGAGACGCGGCGCCCCTGCCTGGTCGGGGGCACGCTCGAGGTGGCGCTCGCGCTCCCGGCCGGTGAGCTGTGCCTCTCCGCCCGCGTGGTCGTGACCAACGTGCCGGGCAACCTCCAGCGCACGAAGCTCCCCTGCGGCATGGGCGTCGAGTTCCGGCAGCTGGCCGCCGAGGCCCGCGAGGCGCTCGGCGCCTACGTGCAGGAGCGCGCCCGGGCCTTCGAGCTGTAAGCTCCCGGGCTCCGGAGGAGTCCAATGATCCGCCTGCTCATCGTTCCGCTGCTGCTGCTCGCTACCAGCGCGCACGCAGAACGGATCGTGGACGGCGTCGCCGCGCAGGTGGGCACCGACATCGTGCTCGTCTCCGAGGTGATGGAGGCCGCCGCCCCGATGGCCTCGCGCGCACACGCCGAGGGCGCCAGCAACGAAGAGCTACGCCAGATCCATGCCGAGGTGCTGGAGCAGCTGATCGAGCGCGCGCTGATCCGTCAGGTGGTGAAGCGGGCCGAGATCGGGGCCAGCGAGACGGAGGTCGACGAGGCCATCGCCGGGATCGCCCGCGAGAACGGCCTCACCCCGGCGCAGCTGCAGCAGGCCGTCGAGAGCCAGGGCATGCCCTATGCCACGTACCGCGAGCGCATCCGCGGCGAGATCGAGCACGCCAAGGTGCTGAACGACGTGATCGCCACCAACGTGCGCGTCTCGGAGAAGGACGTGCGCGCCCTCTACGACGAAGAGCTGGCACGGCAGCCCGACGGCGGCGAGGAGTTCGACCTCTGGCTGATCGTCGTCACCGCCAAGGGCGAGAAGCCGGCGGACCGCGAGGCCGCGTGCCAGCAGGTGGCCGCGGCCCACGAGCGCATCGAGGCCGGCGAGCCCTTCGAGGCCGTGGCCCGCCAGGTGAGCGAGGTGAACCCCGACCGGGGCGGCGCGCAGGGCTGGGTGCACGAGAGCGAGATGGTCGGCTGGATGCGGGCGGCGGTGGACACGCTCCAGCCGGGCGAGGTGTCGGCGCCTCTCGAGACGGGCTTCGGCTGCGCGCTCGTGCGTGTCAGCGAGCGCCGCGCCTTCGTCCCGCTGCCCTACGACAAGGCCAGGCCGAAGCTCCAGAACCTGCTCTCCGAGCGGCAGATGGCGGCCGAGTACCAGAAGTTCATCGAGAAGATCCGCGCCCAGACCTACATCGAGCGCAAGGGCATCTTCGCGGAAGCCGGCGGCAACGCCGGTGCGAGCAGCTTTGGCGAGGGGTTCTGATGGCGGGCGCCGCGCCCGGCGCCGGTCACCAGACGGGGCCGAGCCACATCACGATCCGCGGCGCCCGCGTCCACAACCTGCGCGACGTGGACGTCGACCTGCCGCGCGACCGGCTGGTCGTGATCACCGGGCTCTCCGGCAGCGGCAAGTCCTCGCTCGCCTTCGACACCCTCTACGCCGAGGGCCAGCGCCGCTACGTCGAATCGCTCTCGGCCTACGCGCGCCAGTTCCTCGAGCAGATGGCGAAGCCCGACGTGGACGCCATCGAGGGCCTCTCGCCCGCCATCGCCATCGAGCAGCGCACGACGGGGAGGAACCCGCGCTCGACCGTGGGAACGGTCACCGAGATCCTCGACCACCTGCGGCTGCTCTATGCGCGGGTGGGCGAGCCGCACTGCTACCGCTGCGGTCGGCCGATCAGCAGCCAGAGCGTGGAGCAGATGGCCGAGCGCGTGCTGCGTCGGGGCGAGGGCGCGCGCATCGAGGTGCTGGCGCCGGTCGTGCGCGGGCGCAAGGGCGAGTATCGGAAGGAGCTCGCGGGCTTCGCCGAGCAGGGCTTCGTGCGAGCGCGCATCGACGGCACCGTGCACGAGCTCGGAGCGCCCATCAAGCTCGCGAAGTCGAAGAAGCACGACATCGAGCTGGTGGTCGACCGCATCGCCGTGCGCGAGGGCGTGCGGACGCGCATCGTCGAGTCGCTCGAGACCGCGCTCCGCCTCGCCGACGGGCTCGCGCTCGTCGAGGGCACGGGGGGCCGCGAGCTGTTCTCGAAGAGCAACGCGTGCGCCGACTGCGGCGTCTCGTTCCCGGAGCTGGCGCCGCGGCTGTTCTCGTTCAACAGCCCGGCCGGCGCCTGCGAGCGTTGCGACGGGCTCGGCAGCTCCGCCGAGATCGACCCCGAGAAGGTCGTGCCCGACGCCGACCGCCCGCTCGGCGAGGCGATCGCACCGTGGGGTGGGCGCGGCGCCGCCCGCTACTACCGCCAGCTGCTGGCGGGTGTGGCCGAGGCCCTCGGCATCGAGCTCAGCACGCCCTGGCGCGAGCTCCCCGCGCGCGTCCAGAAGCAGGTGCTCTTCGGCACCGGCACGCGCGAGATCCCCTTCGCGTTCGGCAAGCGCGGCCTCCAGAAGGTGCGCCGCCGCTTCGACGGCGTGCTCGGCGAGCTCGAGCGCCGCCGCGGGGACGGCGAGCTGCTGCCCGAGGAGCTGCTCAAGTACGCGCGCCCCGGCGCCTGCCCGGCCTGCGACGGCTCGCGCCTCGGCGAGCCCGCGCGCCACGTGAAGCTCGGCGGCCTCGCCATCCACGAGCTCTCGCGCCTCACCATCGACGAGGCGCTCGGCTTCCTCGACGGCCTCGCCCTCGGCGCGCGCGAGCGCGCCGTCGCCGACCGCATCCTCGAGGAGATCCGCGAGCGCCTGCGCTTCCTGGCCGACGTGGGCGTCGCCTACCTGACCCTCGACCGGCCCTCGACCTCGCTCTCGGGCGGCGAGGCCCAGCGCATCCGCCTCGCCACGCAGGTGGGCTCGCAGCTGATGGGCGTGCTCTACATCCTGGACGAGCCGTCGATCGGGCTCCATCCGCGCGACAACGAGCGCCTGCTCACGAGCCTCGAGCGCCTGCGCGACGCACGAAACACCGTGGTCGTGGTCGAGCACGACGAGGCCACCATCCGCCGCGCCGACTGGGTGGTCGACATGGGGCCCGGCGCGGGCATCCACGGCGGCGAGGTGGTCGCCGCGGGCACGCCGGGCGAGATCGCGGCGCACCCGCGCTCGGAGACGGGCGCGTGGCTCGCCGGCAGGAAGCGGGCAGCCGCACGCACGCGGCGGCCCTGCCAGGACGCGAACCGGCTCACCCTGGTCGGCTGCCGCGAGCACAATCTGAAGAACCTCACCGTGGAGATCCCGCTCGGCCGCTTCTGCGTCGTGACGGGGGTCTCCGGATCCGGGAAGTCGACGCTCGTCTCCGACACGCTCCACCGCCTGCTCGCACACAAGCTCCACCGCGCCGAGGCCGTGCCGGGGCGCCACGCGCGCCTGCTCGGCGTCGAGCACCTCGACAAGGTGATCGAGATCGACCAGTCGCCGATCGGGCGGACGCCGCGCAGCAACCCGGCCACCTACACCGGCGCCTTCGACGGTATCCGCCGCCTGATGAGCCAGGTGCCCGAGGCGCGCATGCGCGGCTACGGGCCGGGGCGCTTCTCCTTCAACGTGAAGGGCGGGCGCTGTGAGTCGTGCGAGGGCAACGGCGCGCTCAAGGTGGAGATGAGCTTCCTGCCGGATCTCCACGTCACCTGCGAGGTGTGCAGCGGGCGGCGCTACAACCGTGAGACGCTCGAGGTCCGCTACAAGGGCAAGAACGTCGCGGAGCTGCTCGAGGCCAGCATCGAGGAGGCGCTCGCGCTGTTCGAGAACGTGCCCGCGCTGCGGCGTCCGCTCGAGACGCTCGACCAGGTCGGCCTCGGCTACCTCCACCTCGGGCAGCCGGCGACCACGCTCTCGGGCGGCGAGGCGCAGCGCATCAAGCTGGCGCGGGAGCTCTCGCGCCGCTCCACCGGCCGCACGCTCTACCTGCTCGACGAGCCGACCACCGGGCTCCACTTCGCCGACATCGCGAACCTGCTCGGCGTGCTCCACCGGCTCGTCGATCTCGGCAACACCGTCGTCGTCGTCGAGCACCAGCTCGACGTCGTCCGGAGCGCCGACTGGGTGATCGACCTCGGGCCCGAGGGCGGCGCGGCGGGCGGCGAGCTGGTGGCCGCGGGAACGCCGGCGCAGGTGGCGCGCGTCGCGGCCAGCCACACGGGGCGCGCACTCGCGGCGGCCGGGATGTGAGCCGAGGGGCGACCGCAACGTGAGCGAAGAGGGGCCGAAGGAGCCGTCGCCGAGCCCGCTCGGCGCCATCTCGCTGACCGGGCTCGCCTGGGGCGTGATGGTGCTCGTCACCGTGCTCGCGACGCCGGGCGCGGGCGGCACGCTCGGCATCGCCCTCGGCACCGTGCTCGGGCTGGGCGGCGCCGGCACGCTCGCGGCCCGCGCCATTCCCGCGCCGGCCGATCGACGCATCGGGCTCACCGGCTTCGCGCCGGCCGTGCTGCTCCCGGTGCTGCTGCTGGTGCCGTACGTGCTGCTCGTGAGCGAGCTCGACAACTGGATCGCGGAGCTCTTCCCGCCCGCCGAAGCGGCGGAGGGCGAGGCGGAGGTCCCCCTCGAGGGCCTCGCCGCCGTCGAGCTGGTGCTGTTCCTGGTGCTGCTGCGGCCGGTGCTCGAGGAGTTCTTCTTCCGCGGCGTCGTGCAGCAGGGCGTGGTCGCCACGCTCGGGGCGCGTCGCGGGCTCGTGCTGACGGCCTTCCTGTTCGCGCTGATGCGTGCGAGCTTCGGGCTCGGCGACACCCAGCGCGCGCTCACCCTGGCGGCGCAGGGCTTCTGCGAGGGCCTGCTGCTCGGCGGCCTGCGCCTCGCCTCGGGCTCGATCCTGCCCGGCGTCGTGCTCGGGATGCTGACGGCCGGCCTCGGCCTGCTCGCGCTCGCCACCAAGGAGGCCTTCGCGATCCCGGGCTTCAACGACGCCAGCCCGCACACGCCGCTCGCCTGGCTGCTGCCCGCGGCCCTCTCGGTGGCCGCCGCGCTCGCGTGGCTTCGGCGCCTCGGGCCCCCCGCGCAACCGGGGCGGAGCGGAACCTAGGGAGCCTCTGCACGAGTCCTCGTGCGGCCACCGTGCCCGGGACCGGTGGACCGGCTCCTACTCCGGACTCGGCGGGTCGCGGTGGATCCATGCCCCTCCTTCCGCTCCGAGCAGCGGGCGGGGACGGCAGCGGTCGGAGCTGCCAAAGGCCGGGCTGACCGTAGGGCCTGCCTTCGCCTCCGTAGGACCGGACTCCACCGGTCCTCGTGGCCCCGGGAGCGTGCGCGCGTTCTGCAGAGGTTCCCTAGGCCTCGCTCCGGTCGGCGGCCGGCAGCGTGAGGACGAAGCGCGCCCCCTTCCGGGCGGGGGCGTCTTCGATGCTCACCTCGCCGCCGTGGGCGCGCGCGATGGCCCGCGCGAGCGCCAGGCCCACGCCCGGATGGAGCGCTGACCGTCCGCGACGAGCGGCGGTCGCGGCGAGGCTGGGCCACAATCGGGCGACCACGAACGAGGCCCGCGAGCAATGTGGGACAGGGCGTCGAGCGGTGTGCCGTTCTCCGAGATCGATCAGGCCTGCGCAGCCAGCGAGGATGCGTTCGGCCCCTTCAACGGCGAGACCACGCTCGAGCTCGCGGGCCGGCTGGACGTCGCCCGGCTCGACGCCGCGGTGCGTCGGGCGGCCCGCCGGCACTTCATCTGCATGGCCCGGCGTTGGAGCGCCGGCCCCTGGCTGCCGCGGCACGTCTGGATTCCGGCGGAGACCTCCACGGTCGACGGCGACGTCTTGATCCCGTCACGGGCGAGCACGCGCCAGGCCCGTCGCGCCGAGCACGAGGCTTTCCTCGGCGAGTTCATCCCCATCACCCGCGCGCCGCCGTTCCGCCTGCTGCTGTCCCGGCGCGACGACGGGGACGTTCTGACGCTCGTGAGCTCGCACGTGGCGACCGACGGTCTCGGTGCCCTCACCCTGCTGCGGACGATCGCGGCCGAGTACGCCGGGCGGCCCCTCGAAGCGGTCGGCGTCGACTACGCCGACGGGCGGGAGCTCCTCGCGACGCTCGGCGCGGAGGGCCCCGAGGAGCGGCAGCGGCGCTGGCAGGCGATGCGGCGGCTCTCGCGCGAGGTCTGGCCGGGAGGAACGACGCACGTCGCCGCCTCGCCCGGCGAGCGCGGGGTCGGAAGCGGGGTCCACTACCACCGGATCCCCTGGGCCTCGCCGCGCCGGCGGAGCCCGGACGGCCCGACCGTGAACGACGTGCTCCTCGTGGCGCTGCTCCGTGCGATCGAGGAGCACAACGTCGGGCGCGGCGTCGCGAGCCGGCGGATGTCGATCCTGGTTCCGCTCAACCTGCGCCCCGCGCGCTGGATCGACCAGCCGATGGGGAACTTCTCGGTGGTCGGCCTCGTGGTCTCCCACGCGCGCGACCGGTTGGACCCGCCCAGCTTCCTCGCCGCCGTGGCCGCACAGAGTCGCACGCTCCGGGCCGATCGCGTGTCGTCGTCGATGCTCGGCGTGATGCGGACGAGCGCCGCCTTCCCGATCTGCGTCCAGGACACGATCACCCGCGTGGGATATGCCTGCGAGGAGCTCACGCCGACGGCGATCCTCTCCAACCTGGGACGCCTCCAGCACGCGCCCGACTTCGGGCCCGGTCGCGAGATCCGGGGGCTCTGGGTGTCTCCGCCGTGCCGAAGCCCGTGCGCGCTCGGCGTCGGCGTCGTCTTCCACGCCGGGCAGATCCACCTCTCGCTCCGCTATCGGCGCGAGGCACTCTGCCACGCCGACGTCGAGACGATCGCACGGCGCATGAGCGTCGAGGCCACCGAGCTCGCCCGCTTCCGCTGATCGAGCGGCCCTCGGGAGCCCCTCGCCTGTGTGCAGCTTTGCGGGCGAAGGCGCCGTCCTGCTTTGCCCGAGGCCGGCTCCGGCGGCGATGCGCAAAGTAGGCCACGGGGCGAACTCCGCGTGATAGAATCCCCACGCCCGCGCCGCGACCGCGGCGAGCGGGGTCGCACGCGATCCGAGCTGAGCCGAATGTGCGGTGGGGTCGGAGGAGAGCCGGTTTTGAGCGACGATCGCTATCACCTCCACGAGCCGCAGCGGACGGGGCCGCACCGCCAGTTCGCCAACATCCTGAGCAGCGCCAGCCCCGGATCCGATCCCGATCACGGCGGTGTCGATGAGACCTCGGAGGCCGCCGGCAGCTTCGTGGCCGAGGGCGTGCGCTCGGCCTACCAGGTGGTCGACGCCTACATCCGGCAGGGCCAGCGCGTGGCGCGCTCGCTCGGCCTGCCGAGCTACGAGCCGCCCGTGCCGGTGAGCCACGTGAACGAGCTCTCGGCGCGTTGGATCCAGGCCTCGAGCGAGCTGATGGCGATCGGCTTCGAGTTCCTGGGCTCGCTCGCCGAGAGCATGGCGGCCGCCGGCTATCCCTACCCGCCGCGCCCCGGTCGGGGCGGCCACGCGCCCACACCGCCCCACGCCCCCACGCCGCCCCACGCCCCCGCGGTGCGTGTGCACTTCGAGATCGCGTCGAGCCGGCCCGCACAGCCCGACCTCCAGTTCCTGCCGGGTCGCCAGACGTTGGCGCTCGCCAGCCACGGCCTGCGCACGCTCGAGCCGGGCGTGCCCACCATTCCGGTCGAGTTCGAGCCGGCCGAGCACGAGGGTTGCGTGCTGGTGCGCATCCTCGTGCCACCGGACCAGCCGGCCGGCCTCTACACGGGATCCCCGCTCCACGCCCAGAGCGGCGTGAGTGTCGGAAGCCTGAGCCTGCACCTCCGCTGACCCCCGGCTCCCCCCATGTTCCAGGAAGCCCCGCCGAGCCTCGTCCCCGCGGTCCTCCGCGAATACGGGAGCCTCACGCGCGAGGCGCTCTCGCAGTATCTCCCCTCGCACGAGCCGCGCCGCCATCTCTACGACCTCGTCGCCGACTACCCGAACCGCGGCGGCAAGATGATGCGGCCGAGCCTGTGCATCGCGACCGCGCGCGCCTTCGGTGGGCGCCTCGAGGACGCGCTGCGCTGCGCCGTGTCGCTGGAGCTGCTCCACAACGCGCTGCTCATCCACGACGACATCGAGGACGGCAGCGAGGAGCGGCGCGGCCTGCCCACCCTCCACGTGCAGCACGGTGTCCCGATCGCGATCAACGTCGGCGACACCCTGACCCTGCTCTCGCTGCGGCCGCTCTTCGAGAACCACCGGCAGCTCGGCCCCCGGCTCTCGATGCGGATCCTCGAGGAGACCGAGGTGATGGCGCGCGAGTCCGCCGAAGGGCAGGCCATCGAGCTGGGCTGGCGCCAGGACAACGACACCACCATCACCGAGCAGGACTACCTGCTGATGGTGCTCAAGAAGACCTGCTGGCTGGCCACGATCTACCCGAGCCGCGTCGGGGCGCTCATCGGAACGCGGGGCCGCATCGACGCCGACCGCTTCATCCGCTTCGGCTTCTACCTCGGGGCCGCCTTCCAGATCCAGGACGACCTGCTGAACCTCGTGGCGGACGCCCGCTACGGGAAGGAGCGCGACGGCGACCTGTGGGAGGGCAAGCGCACCCTGATGCTGGTGCACCTGCTCCGGCACTGCACCGCGTCCGAGCGCGAGCGCGTGAGCACCACGCTGGCAGGAACCCGGGAGGAGCGGCAGGAAGCCGACGTGGCGTGGCTGCGCGAGCGCATGGAGCACTACGGCTGTCTCGAGTACGCCCGCCAGATCGCCCACGGGCTGGCCGGCGCGGCGCTCGAGGAGTTCCGGGCCGCCTACGCGGGCCTGCCGGACTCGCGCGACAAGCGTTTCATCGAAGGCCTGGTCACCTGGGTCTTCGAGCGCAGCTGAGGGAAACGAAGCCACCGGAAGGAGACCGCCGCATCATGCCCCCGCTGCGATCGCTGGCGAACCCGTCGGAGCCGCTGCCGTTGTTCAACACGGCCTGCAGCGCGGCGACCGTCGCCGCCGCGCCGCCCTTCGCCTTCCCGAACGTGACGATGCGCATCTTCCCGCTCCCGGCCGACTTCCATGCGCTCGGCCGCTTCTGCGACCAGTATCTGAACGTCGCCCCCGACTTCGCCCGGTTCCGCCCGTCCATGCCGTTCGTGATGCTCACGATCGTCAACTACGGCCGCATGTCGGTCGAGCAGGGCAACCTGGGCTGGACCTCGCAGAACGAGGTGCTCTTCGGCATCCCCCTCGAGTGGTACGAGCCGCGCGAGGGACGCTGGGTGTTCCGCGACCTCGCCCAGGTCGCGCCCTTCATCTTCGTGGACAACGAGGGCTCCCAGGTCGTCGGCCGGGAGGTCTACGGCTGGCCGAAGGTGCAGGGCTGGTTCGCGGGCGAGGTCGACCGCTGGGCGATCAACCCGCGCTCGCGGCGCCGGCTGATGCGCCTCGACACGCGGCTGTTCAAGCGCCTCTACGAGGGCAAGCGACCCAAGCCCCGCGAGCTGCTGGTCGTCGAGGAGGAGCCGCACCCGAGCTTCTCGCGCTTCCCGCCGCAGGTGGACGGTCCGCTGAACCCGCTACTCGGCCTCCAGAAGGCGATGCTCGGCTGGACCACGCTCCTGAGCCAGGGCGTCGAGAGCTGGACGCGCCTCCAGCTGGGCTCGCCGATGGACCGCCGCGCCCTGCCGGATCTCGTGGCGGGCATGCTCGGCTCCCTGGACAGCGTCACCGCGAGCCTCCAGGCCAACACCATCAACCTGAAGCAGTTCCGCGACGCGACGACACCGGCGCTGGCCTGCTACCAGGCCATCACGAACGCGCGCATGGAGATCACCCAGGTCCACGGCGGCGGGCTGCTCGGGGACGTCGCGCTGCTCAGCGGCGATCCGAGCGGCGGGCACCGCATCCAGCTCCACCGCTACTCCGCGCAGCCGATCATCGAGACGCTCGGCCTCCACGTCTTCGACGAGAACGAGGGCGACGAGGGCCGGGTGTCGATCCTGAAGCCCACGCTCCCGTTCTGGATGAAGCTCGACCTGCGCTACCTGGCGGGCGAGAACGTGTGCTGGCGAACCGACACGCTGCCCTGGCGGAACCAGAGCCACGAATGCGTGCCGGAAGCCACGCCATCGGGGCGGCCGCCGCCGGCTCTTTACACCACCACGGGCTCGGCGGGCTTCGAGGTGGCCGCCGGACCGTTCCGCTTCCCCGGCGCCACGGCCCGCGTGCTGCCCCTGCCGGCCGACCGCAGGCGGCTCCAAGCGCTGTGCGACGGCTATCTGAACAAGGACCCGGACACGGGTCGAGACAACGACGTCGACTACTTCCAGGTCTGGGGCGACTACGTCTACCTGATCATCCAGGGCTTCGGGGCCATGACGTCGGAGAGCGACGACGTCGGACTCTGGGCGGACAAGCTGATCCGCTTCGCCGTTCCGGTGCGCTGGTACCAGCGCACCGGTGCCGGCACGGAGCCCAAGCTGGCCAGCGTCGGCCTGTTCTCCCCCTACGTGTTCACGAACAGCGACATCCAGACCACGACGGCGCGCGAGGTGAACGGCTGGGAGGCCACCGCCGCCACGATCGAGCCCGCCCCGAGCCTCTGGATCGACGAGGCCGGACCGTTCGCGAAGGTACGGCCCCTGGTGGAGGTCCAGACCGAGCTGTTCCCGGTGATCGGCGAGGGGCAGCAGAGCCGCTGGTGCACGCTGTTCGAGGTGATCCAGGGAGACGTGGCCGTCTGGCAGAAGCGAGGCGTCTGGAGCCAGCCCGCGACCGGCAAGGAGCCGAGCGGGCAGGGCGACGCGGGAAGTATCGGCCCGGCGATTCGCCGACTGGTCGCAAGCCTCTTCCTGGGCGAGCAGCCGCTGAACCACTTCTCGTTGAAGCAGTTCCGCGACACCCGCGAGCCGCTGCGCGCCTGCTACCAGTCGCTGGTGCGCATCGGCACCATCTTCGAGCGCATCCACACGCTGCGCGCGATTCCCGACGACCTCCACGTCGCGATCCACCGCTACCCCACGCAGCCGATCGTGGACAAGCTGGGCCTCACCGTGCACAGCCGCTACGCGACGGGCCTGGGCGCCGTCGACTGCGTGCGGTCCGTGAGGCCCTTCTTCCTGCGCGCGGACCTCCGAACCGAGCCGGGTCAGACGCTCGCCTGCCGCGCGGGCTCGACGCGCTGGCAGCGCCCGCCCGGAGGCCCGCCCCCGGCCTACTTCACTACGGCGGAGGCCGACCTGGCGGAGGACCGCGCCGAGCTGGAGGAAGCGCAAGGGAGTCCGCACCGGTGGGCGCGGGCCGTGACGAATTGGCTCGAGCCGCAGGCGGTGATCCATGCCCTGCTGAATCGGCCCGGGGATCTGGAGGCGGGCCCCCGGCCGAAGGAGGACGAGCCCTGAGCCCCCCCGTTCGTCCCATCCGCGTCGCCATCATCGGCGGCGGCTGCGCCTCGATCACGACCGCCTTCGAGCTGAGCCGCCCCGAGCACGAGGGCCGCTACGAGATCACGGTCTACCAGCAGGGCTGGCGGCTCGGCGGCAAGGGCGCCTCGGGGCGCGGCCCCGGCGGTCGCATCGAGGAGCACGGCCTCCACCTCTGGATGGGCCACTACGACAACGCCTTCCTGCTGATGCGCGAGTGCTACCGCGAGCTGGCGCGCGACCCGCGCCACTGTCCGATCGCCGACTGGACGGACGCGTTCGCGCCGGCGCCCTTCGTCTCGCTGACCGACCCGACCCCCGACGGTCACTGGCGACTCGTCTCCGCGCACTTTCCACCCTTCCCGGGGCTGCCCGGCGATCCCTTCACGGTCGCCAACCCGCGCACGGTCCCCGCCTACCTGGCGCGCGCGGCGCGCCTGCTCTACGCGCTGCTGCGCTCGGCGCAGGAGATCAGCGACGGCTCGGCGCCGCGCTGGGACGAGCGGGCCCGCGACGCGAGCGAGCCGGATGCGGCCGCGCCCCGCGTCGACGCGCTGGTCGAGAGCGTGACCGGCCTGGTGAAGGCCGGTCAGCTCGCCTCGCTGACGGCCGTGATCCAGGCGGTGGCCCTGCTCGAGCCGCTGTGCCGCATGCTGCCGGGCTTCCCGGGCCGCCTCGCGGAGGGCTACCTCGAGCTGGTCAGCCGGAGTGCCCGGCGCCTGCTCGAGCCGCTGCTCGCGGGCGACGCCGAGAGCCGCTTCCTGTGGGAGATCATCGACCTGGTGCTCGCCAGCCTCCGGGGCTCGATCCGCTTCGGGCTCGCCACCCATCCCCGCGGCTTCGAGGCCATCGACGACTGGGACTCGCGCGAGTGGCTGCGGCTGAACGGCGCCTCGGACCGCGCCCTCGACTCCACCTTCCTGCGCGGGCTCTACGACCTGGCCTTCGCCTACGAGGACGGCGACCCGACCCGCCCCGGCAATGCCGCGGGGCAGGGCCTGCGCGGTCTCTTCCGCATGTTCCTCAACTACCGGGGCTCGCTGTTCTGGAAGATGCAGGCCGGCATGGGCGACGTGGTCTTCGCCCCCTTCTACGAGGTGCTGCGCCGGCGCGGCGTGCGCTTCGAGTTCTTCCACCGCCTCGAGAACGTGCGCCTCGCCGACGAGGCCGGGCTCGCGCCGGGCGAGAAGCCGTACGTAGAGGCCCTCGAGTTCGACGTGCAGGCCCGCATCGCGGACGGCGGCACCTACGAGCCGCTCGTCGACGTGGAGGGCTTGCCCTGCTGGCCCTCCGCGCCCGACTGGAGCCAGCTCGAGAACGGCGCGCGCCTGCGCCGCGAGGGGCGCGACTTCGAGTCGTTCTGGGACCGGCGCCGGGTGGCGCGCGAGGTGCTCGAGGTGAGCCGCGACTTCGACTGCGTGGTGCTCGGCGTGAGCGTCGGCGCGATCCCGACGGTCTGCTCCGAGATCGTGGCCCGCGACCGGCGCTGGCGCGACATGGTGGAGAACGTGAAGACGGTCGCCACGCAGAGCTTCCAGCTCTGGATGAACGAGAGCATGGAGAGCGTCGGCTGGAACGGACCCCCGGCCACGCTCTCGGGCTTCGTGACTCCCTACGACACCTGGGCCGACATGACCCACCTGGTGCCGGTGGAGGGGATCCGGCCGCCCCCCGGCGCGATCGCCTACTTCTGCAGCGTCTTCCGGACGGAAGCCACACCCGAGCGCAGCGATCGGGAGCATCCGCTGCGCGAGCGGGAGCGCGCGCGACGCAACGCGATCGAGTTCCTGAACCGCGACATCGTCCACCTCTGGCCCAAGGCGGTGCACGCGCCCGGGCGCTTCCGCTGGGAGCTGCTCGTCGATCCGAATGCGAGCGACTGGGTGGCCGAGGCCGACCAGACGCGCTTCGACACCCAGTTCTGGGTGGCCAACGTGAACCCGTCGGACCGCTACGTGCTCTCACTGCCCGGCACGCTCCGCTACCGCATCTCGCCGCTCGACACGGGCTACGACAACCTGACGATCACGGGCGATTGGACCGACTGTGGCTTCAACTTCGGCTGCGTCGAAGCCGCCGTCATGTCGGGCCGCCTCGCGGCCCACGCCGTCAGCCTACGGCCCCGCCTGGAGGACATCTTCGGCTACGACCACCCCTGAGGTTGGGGCCCCGGCGTCGAGGTAGCCGCACGCTTCGTACCACTCGATCGCGTCCACGAGCGTGCGCGAGAGCGGGCGCAGCCCGGGGAGCAGGCGACGCTGCACCGGACCCGGGGCGTCCCAGTGCTGCTCGAGCGCGAGCAGCATCCCGAGCGAGGGAAGCGCGAACGGGCTCGCGCCGAGCGCGGCCAGCACCTCGTTCCCGTACGCCGCGAGCGCGGTGAGCCGTGCCGGCACCTGGCGCCGGGGCGGCCGCACGCCCCCGCGTCGGCAGATGGCGCCGACCAGCCCGTCGAGCGTCGTGTTGTGACCGCACAGCGGGATCGGCTCGCCGAAGCAGCTCCCCTCGTGGGCGGCCAGCGCCGCCTCCGCCACGTCCCGCACGTCGATCACGTTCACCGGGTGCCCGTGGACGGCGGGCAGCTCGCCCCGCAGCACGAGCGGAATCAGGCAGTGCTCGAGCGGCCGCGCATCGAAGGGGCCGAGGCAGTGGGTCGGATTGACGATCACGCTCTCGAGACCGCGGCGCGAGGCGGCCCGCACCTGCGCCTCCATGCCGCGTTTCAGCTCGAAGTAGGGATGGAGCTGGTCGAGCAGTGCGGCCTGGGCGTGGCCGAAGAGGGAGCGCGGGCGTGCCAGCGTGGTGAACGAGGACACATGGATCAGGCGCGCTCGCTCGGCCGTCACGGCGTCGAGCAGCGCTCCCATGCGCCGCGTGGCGCGGCGCCGCAGCCAGACGGTCGCGAGGGGGGCGAGGTGGAAGGAATAGGGCGCCGCCGCGTCCACCACGAGATCGTGCCCGCGGACCCATTCCGCGAGCAGGCCCGGCGTCGCGTCGTCGCCCGAGCACACCTCGACGGGGAGGCCAGCGAGCAGCCCCGCGCGCTCCGGGCGTCGGCTCGCCGCCGTCACCGAGGCGCCGCGCGCGAGCAGCGCGCGGGTGAAGGCGTGCCCGACGTGCCCGGTGGCGCCGAGGACGAGCGCCCTCACGCCGCGCCCTCGAGGCGCGAGAGCACGTCCTTCGCCTCGTCCAGCCACGGGCCCGGCAGCGGCTCCGGGAACTCCGCGACCAGCGGCGCGAGGCAGGCGTGGCCCTCTCCGGCGCGGCCCTGCTCCTGCATCAGTCGCGCGAGGCTGGTTGCCGCGCGCAGCGCGAAGAGTCCCGCCCCCTGCTTCCGCGCCATGACCAGCGCGCTCCGCAGGTCCGCCTCCGCCGCGTCGCGGTCGCCCTGCTGCCAGCGCAGCTCGCCTCGCACCCGGAGCGCATCCGCCTCGCTGAAGCGCTCGAGGTACCGGGCGGCGAACTCGAGCGCCTCCTCCACGGCCGTGAGCGCCTCCTCCGTACGACCCAGTTGCCGGAGCGCACAGGCCAGCAGCAGCAGGCTGTGGCCCATCGAAGTCAGGTGTCCGCCCGCCAGCGAGGCCTCGATGGCGCCGCGCAGCTCGCTGATCCCCTCCTCCTCGCCCTGCATCGCGCGCGCCCAGCCCCGGAAGATGTGCGCGAAGCAGATCCAGATCTGGAGGTCCTGCTCGGTAGCGACCTTGAGCAGGCGCTCCGCGATCTCCTGCACCTCGCTCGGGTCGCGGCCGGTCTCCTGCGCGACCGCCGCCAGGTAGGAGAGCGCCTGCGCGATGGCGAAGGGCTGCCCGACGGACTCGGCCGCCGCGACCGACGCCTTGACCAGCTGCCACGCCGACTCCGCGCGACCCGTCACCGCCAGCGACCAGCCGCGTGCGAACGACGAATGGAAGCCGGCCTCGGCGGGAACCACGGGCGAATCCTCGCCGCCCTTCCCGGGCCGCATCGCTCGCTCCAGCTCGGTGAGTGCGCGGGTCTGATCGCCCTCGTAGAAGGCGTTGTAGCCGAGCACGTAGCCCAGCTGGACGTCGCCGAACACCTCGGGCGCACGCTCCGCGAGCGCGACGATCTCGTCGGCCAGCGCACGCGTCTCGCGACGATCGCTGCGCACCATGTGGAAGCTCCACGCGGTGATGAGCTGCCAGGCCTCCTCCCGGCTGCCCCCGAGCGTTCGCGTCAGCTCACGGATGCGGGCGTAGATCTGGGGCAGCTCGCGCGCCGCATAGCCCTGGTGCGCGAAGATCGGAGCGACCAGCTGCTGGCGCAGCACGAGCTCGAGCTTGTCGCGCTCGGGATCCGCCTCGAGCCGATCGAGCAGCGCCACCGCCTTCCGGAAGCTCGCGATCGCCTCGACGTAGCTCCCGCTCCCGAGCGCCCGGGTGCCGGCGCTGCGATGGAACTCGAGCGCCTCGCGCCAACGACCCGCCGCCTCGAAGTGCCGCGCCAGGGTCTCGGGTTCGTTGCGGGCCAGGGCCGGGAAGGTCTCGCCGAGCACGCGCCCGACGTGGCCGTGCAGCTGGCGGCGACGGCTGCGGAGCAGCGATTCGTAGGCCGTCTCCTGGAGCATCGAATGCCGGAAGCTGTAGCTGCCGTCCGGCGCCGTGCCGAGCACTTCGAGCAGACCAGCATCCACGAGCTGCTTCAGGTGCTCGTCGAGCTGGGTCCGGTCCAGCCGGCTCACGGCCGCGAGGACTTCCCGGCGGAAGCTCCGGCCGAGCAGGGAGGCCAGCTGGGCGGTCTCCTTGGCCGGGCCGAGGCCGTCGAGGCGGGCCATCAGCGAGTTGCGCAGCGTCGTGGGGATCAACGGCTCCGCGGCTGCGCTGCCGCTCCGCTCCCCATCCGGCGCTTCCCGGCCCCGATCGGCGAGGACGGCGTGGGTCAGCTCCTCGAGGAAGAGCGGGATGCCGTCCGTACGGACGAGCACCTCCCGGCGCAGCGCGGGGGGCAGCTCGACCCAGCCGTCGAGCATCGCCTCGGCATCGGCCTGCTCGAGGCTGCGCAGCTCGAGTCGGCGCGCATGCGGCAGCGAGGACCAGGTAGACAGGGCCTCGGGCCGGCAGGAGAAGATCGCGAGCACCTTCTCGTGCTCGATCTCGGCGACCAGCATCTCGAGCAGCTCCCGGGTCGAGGGATCCGCCCACTGCAGGTCCTCCATGGCCAGCACGACGGGCTTGCCGCGCGCCAGGTGGCGGACCAGCCCGACCAGGGCCTGGAGCAGGTGCTTGCGCTGACGTTCGGGACTCAGCTCCGCGACGTCGTAGCGCTCCCGGGGCAGCGAGAGCAGCGCGGCGAGCGGCGGCGCCATCTCGGCGACGGGCAGCTCGAGGGACTCGAGCCAGTCCTCCAGCTTCGCGAGCGACTCCTGCGGCTCCTCGTCGGGCTTGAAGCCCAGCGTCCGCATGAGCTGCTCGATGACCGGGTAGAGCGCGCTGTTCTGGTGGTAGGCCGAGCAGGTACAGCCGAGCCACGCCGCCGTCCGCCCCTGCGTGCGCCGGGACAGCTCCTGCTGCAGGCGCGTCTTGCCGATGCCCGGCTCGCCGCTCAGCAGCACGACCTGGCCTTCCCCCTGCTCGGCGCGAGAGAGCCCGTCGATCAGGGTCTCGATCTCCCGCTCCCGTCCGACGAAGGGCGGGGCCTCCACGTCGGCGCGGCGACCGGTCGGCAGATCGCCGCTGCGCCGTTGCAGCGCGCGGTAGAGGACGAGCGGCTCCGACAAACCGCGCAGCGTACGCGGCCCGAGACAGGAGCACTCGAAGAAGCGCTCGACCAGGCGGTACGAGTCCTCCGTGAGCAGCAGCTCGCCCGGCTCGGCCAGCGCCTGCACCCGCGCCGCGACGTTCGGCGTGGCGCCCATCGCCAGCTGCTCGGTGCGCGCGCCCGAGCCGACCTCGCCCGCCACCACCGGCCCGGTGTGCAGACCGACGCGCACGGCGAGCGTCACGCTGTGGTCCTTCTCCAGCCCCTCGTTGAGCCGCGAGACGGCCCGAAGGATCTCGAGCCCACTCGTGACGGCCCGGCGCGCGTCGTCCTCGTAGGCGCGCGGGTAGCCGAAGTAGACCAGGACGCCGTCGCCGAGATACTGGGCCACGTGTCCGCCGTAGCGGTCCACGATGCGGGCGATCACGACCTGGTAGCGGCGCACCACGTCGAGCAGGTCTTCCGGGTCGAGGCGCTGCGAAAGGACCGTCGAGCCCGCGACGTCGCAGAACAACATGGTGAGCTGGCGGCGCTCATCCTGCTCGAGGCCCTTCGTCTTGGTCGCGGCCGGCCCGGCCACGACCGGCGCCCCGCACTGCGCGCAGAACCGCGAGCGGGCGCCCAGCGCCTCGCCACACTGCGAGCAGTGCAGCGGCATCCCGCAGCCGGCGCACGCAGCCGCTCCCTCCGAATTGGCGTGCTGGCAGGCGGGACAGTCCACTGCCCCATCCTACAACTCCCGCCGCCGCCTTGCGGCCGCAGCGGCGGGCCCACGTGGAACGACTCCGGCTGACTGCGGGTGGGACCGGCCCCCCCCAGAACGGGGGGTGCGCGTCACGACGCGGGATCTCCGGCGTCGATCGCGTGGTAGCGTGGCGTCGAGAGTGGCGGAACGCCGCGAGGGAGGAGCGATGGAGCGAGCCAGGGGCGCGCGAAGCACGGGGAGGGCGAGGTGGCGCCGCGAGCGGCTGACCCGCGTGGCAGCGGCGCTCGCCATCCTGATCGGGACGGCGGGGACCGACTCCTGCTGCGACGACGAGCCGACGACCCCCACCGAGACGACCGAAGCGCCCGGCCTGACCGGCGCCGCCCAGGCGCAGGGCTTCCTCGACACGGAGCACTTCGACGGGAGCTGGAAGCCGCGCGAGAGCGACGCGGATTGGGGTGGCGAGGCGATCTATCGCGGGCGCGTGGTCTTCCTGCATCTCGAGCGCGTCGAGGTGGAGAAGGTGCTGCCTGCCGCCCTCCAGCTCGCGGCGAAGAAGTCTCCGACGGAGCCCGAGCTCCACCCGGTCGTCGTGCTCTTCGGCCATCAGACCGAGACCAAGCTGGTCTACCCGTTCTGGACGCCGGAAGTCGGCGACGACTATCGCGAGCTGATCCTGCTCGTCCCCTTCGTGCAGAAATCGGGGCATCAGCGCTGGCACAACTACGTGGTGCGCATGTACCTCGACGACGAGTGGGCGATCAAACTGGGTAACGACTACTACGGTCTCCAGAAGTTGGACGCGGACTTCGAGGAGACGCCCACCCGCTTCTCGGTGATCCGGGAGTGGATCGAGCGGTTCGAGTTCCAGTCGACCTCGAACGGCCCCTGGATCACCGACGCGGAAGCCGAGGCGAACCTCGCCAACTATCCCGCGATGAAGGAGATCACGGCGATGCCCGTGATCGGGACGCCGACCTGGGCCGACTTCATCTGCTCCTACTTCGAGTGGCACTTCGCCGGGACGCAGGTGCGTTCCATCGAGGGAACGAGCGAGTTCCTGCAGCCCTTCAACGCCGGCATGGATTCGTGGGTGGACCTCGGGGCGATTCCGAGCGTGACGGACGGCGCCTGGCAGCTCGAGAAGTTCCGGTGGCGCATCGCCTTCCCTCCCTTCCCCTGCGAGTTCTGAAGCCCGCGGGCGTTCAGCGCCCCTCGAGCCGATCGAGGTGGCCGCGTCCGGGCACGAAGTTCACCTCGATGCGGATGCCGTCCGGGTCCTCGAACAGCAGCGAGTAGTAGCCGGGCGCATAGGCGCCCTCCTCGGGCGGACGCACCACGTTCGCACCGAGTTCTTCGGTCACGAAGCGGTGGATCTCGTCCACCTGGCCGCGCTCGCGCGCGCGGAAGCAGAGGTGGTGGAGGCCGACCTGCTCCTGGTCGAAACGCGCGCCCCGCTTCTCGGCCGGCGCCTCGCGCACCAGCACACCCGTGCGGCTCCCGATGCAGTACACCATGCTCTCGTTCTTGAGCAGCGTCTTCATCTCGAAGAAATGACACAGGCGCTCCCAGAAGGGGAGCGACCGCGCGGCGTCGTTCACGGTGAGCTGGACGTGCGCGATGCCGTTCAGCTGCACCGTCAGAAGCCGTTGCCCGAGCTGGGCGACAGCTCCACGGGCTCCTCGGCGGGCAGCCCGAGCATCGGCTCGGCGCCGGCCCGCACCAGGGCCTCGATCTGCTCGCGCCACAGCGCGTAGCCGGGCCCGAGCAGGTGCAGCGCGTCGTTCGAGAGCTCGGCGCGGATGGCGCCCGTCTCGGAGTCGAGGAACGCCGGGTAGAGGTCCACCCAGCCCACGCCCATCTCGCTTACCACCTCCGCGAGCCGCGTGTTCAGCCCCTCCACGCGCTCGCGATAGTCCCCCGCGCGCGGCAGCACGCTCTGGAGATAGATCTCGGTGTCCGGGGACGCCTGCTTCAGCCGATCCAGGATCTCCTCGATGCGCGCCACGATCTCCGCCTCCGGGTCGCCGCGGAACAGATCGTTCGTGCCGATCATCAAGAACAGCTTGGCGGGCCGGCCGTTGGTGACCTGCTCCAGCCGCCGCAGCACGCCGTCCGTGGTGTCGCCGCCGATGCCGCGGTTCCGTGCCCGGATGCCCGGGAAGAGCTCCTCCCAGGGGCCGCCCTCGGTGATGCTGTCGCCCAGGAAGACGACGTCGTCGGGCGCGATCGGAAAGGCCTCGAACGCGCTGATCCGCCGCGCGTGGTGACCCTCCAGGAATGCGCGCGTGATCGTGGTGCGGCCGGGACCCAGGAGGATCCACGCCGCGGCGGCCCCCACCAGGAGGTTCAGCGCGAGGGAGACCACCAGCAGCTTGCGCATGCCCGCCCCTTTTCTAGCTCGCGTCGCGAGCCAGACGGATGCCGCTGAACTGCCAGCGGGCGTCCGGATAGAAGAAGTTCCGGTAGCTCGCGCGGATGTGTGAGCGCGGCGTTGCGCACGAGCCCCCGCGCAGCACCAGCTGGTTCGCCATGAACTTGCCGTTGTATTCGCCGATGGCACCGGCCGGCGGCTGGTAGCCGGGGTAGGGCGCGTAGGCGCTCCCCGTCCACTCCCAGACGTCGCCGAAGAGCTGCGCGGGGACGCGGTCTTCCGCCGTGGCGAGCGGCGCAGGGTGCAGGCGCTCGCTCTCGACGAAGTTGCCCTCGATCGGGGCGCCGCTCGCGACCACCTCCCACTCCGCCTCGGTGGGAAGCCGCGCCCCCGCCCAACGCGCATAGGCGTCCGCCTCGTAGGCGGAGACGTGCGTCACCGGCTCGTGCGGATCGAGCGCGGCCAGGCCGTGCAGGGTGAAGTGGTGCCAGACGCCGTCCACCTGCTGCCAGTAGAGCGGCGCTTTCCAGCCGCGCTCCTGCACGGTGGCGAAGCCGTCCGAGAGCCAGAGCTCCGGGCGCGCGTAGCCGGCGTCGGCCATGAAGGCGAGGTACTCCCCGTTCGTCACCAACCGCGACGCCAGCGCGAAGCCGTGCACGAAGACGCGGTGGCGCGGCCCCTCGTTGTCGAAGGCGAAGCCGCGCCCGCCGTGGCCGATCTCGCGCAGGCCGCCGGGCACCGCGTGCCAGCCCAGCGCGCCGGGGTCGGCGCCTCGCCCGGGCGCGCCGGCGCGGTAGACGGGGTGCAGCGGGTTCTTCGCGAACAGGTGCTTCAGGTCCGTGAGGATCAGCTCCTGGTGCTGCTGCTCGTGGTGGAGCCCCAGCTCCACGAGCGCGCGCTCCTGGCGGGAGAGCGCGTCGCGCTCGAGCAGGCCGAGGCAGGCGGCATCGACGTGGGCGCGGTAGGCGCGCACCTCGTCGAGGCCCGGCCGCGTGATCATCCCGCGCTCGGGCCGGAAGTACTGCTCGCCCACCGTCTGGTAGTAGGAGTTGAAGAGCACGCGGTAGCTCGGGTCGAGCGGCTCGTAGCCCGGGCGCCCCTCGAGCACGAAGGTCTCGAAGAACCAGCTCGTGTGCGCCAGGTGCCACTTCACCGGGCTGGCATCCGGCATCGACTGCGCAGTGGCGTCCTCGGGCGAGAGCGGGGCAGCGAGCCGCTCGCTCGCGCCGCGCACCGCCGCGAAGCGGGCGGCGACGTGATCGGAGGAAGGGGTGGGGGCGGCCTGACTCATCGGTGCCCGGGATGGTGGTCTCCGCGCGCCGTCACAGCAAGCCGAGGCGACGGGAGACGATCCCGGCGACGCGGGCCTCGACGACGTCGGGGCTCCCGGCGGCGTCGACCCGCGCCAGGTAGGGGCGATCGAGCCCCGCGAAGATGGCCGCGACGCGCTCCAGGAAGTCGCGGCGCTCGAACACCGGCTCGGCGGGCCCGGCCCGGCCTGCCGCGCGGGCGAGCCCCTCCGCGGCACCCAGCACGAACAGCAGCGCGAGGTCGGGGAGCGGGAACTCGGCCTCGTTCGAGGCGAGCAGCGCCTCCGCGTCGAGGCCGCGCGCCCCCTGGTAGGCGACGGTGGACAGGAAGTAGCGGTCCGAGAGCACCACCTCGCCGCGCGCCAGCGCCGGCTCGATGCACTCGCGGACGTGGAGCCGGCGCTGCTCCAGGAAGAGCGCGAGCTCCTGCTCCGGGGCGACGGCCGCGCCGCTCTTCGCGATCTCGCGGATGCGCCGGCCGGGGGCGCAGTCGTAGGGCTCGGCCGTCCGGAGCACGCGATGCCCGCACGTTGCGAGCCGCTCCGCGAGGCGCGGGAGCTGCGTGGACTTCCCGGTGCCGTCGAGGCCCTCGAGTACGATCAGTGAACCGCGGGTCACGCGGGCGTGCCCGCCGGGTGTCCACGCGGCCGGGCCGGGTCAGGCCGCGCCCGGCGCCAAGTGCGCGCCCCGCCTTCGTTCCGCTCGCCGCCCCGCACGCTCGCAGGGTGGCACGCCCGTTGCTCCCGGCAATGCATGCCCGCCGACCGCCCCTCTATCGGGACCGGGGGCCGAGGCGGGTTGCGGGCTCCCGGGCAGGGGCTCGGTCGTGGCGCGGAACGAACAACGGGGTGAGGTCCGTGTCACTGCTCCTGCCCGGGGGACCGCTCCTGCGGAGCTCGCGGGGGACCGCTCCTGCGGAGCTCGCGGGGGACCGCTCCTGCGGCTCCCGAAACGAGGAGG
>JBFIYM010000041.1:0-27981 GCA_041605395.1 Myxococcota bacterium
CCGACATGACGGGGCTCCCGGTCCGCAACCCGGCGCTCGCCCAGCTCTTCGGCGACTTCGAGGGCGGTCGCTACGTGCGGCGCGCGCGGGCGAACTAGCCGACCGGCAGCACCTCGACCGGAATGCCGTTCACCACGGCGTTTCCCGACGGGACGTCGACGAGGTCGCCGGGGGCGAGCACGTTGTTGCAGACCCCCGCATGGCGCGAGGCGACCGACAGCTTCGCGTCGGGCTTGTCGTGGCCCCAGCCGTGCGGGAGGCAGACGACGCCCGGCATCATCTCGTCGCTCACCTCGACGGGCGCGACGAGCTCGCCGGCCTTGGAGCGCACGCGTGCGTGAACGCCGTCGGCGAGGCCCGCGCGCGCGGCGTCGTCCGGGTGGATCAGCAGCGTGCAGCGGTCGCGGCCCGTCATGAGCGACGGCACGTTGTGCATCCACGAGTTGTTCGAGCGCACGTGGCGGCGACTCACCAGCACGAGCTCGGAGTCGTCGCGGTCGAGGCGGGCGGCGAGCCGCGCGACGTCGGCCACCAGGTAGGGGTGCGCGAGCTCGACCTTCCCGGACGGCGTCTTCAGCACCTGGTCGAGCCGCGGCGTGAGCGGGCCGCGGTCGATCCCGTTCGGGTGGCGCGCGAGCTCGGCGAGCGTGAGCCCGTCGGGATCGCGGCCGTAGCCGTCGCCCCAGGGCCCCGTGCGGATCTGGAAGTCGAGGATGCGCTCGGGGCCCTCGCCCGCGCTCGCCGCCACGATCTCCGCGGGGTCGCGGCCCTCGATCTTCGAGCCCGGGAGCTGCGTGATGCCCGCGACGAGGCCCGCAAAGAAGAGCTGGTCGAGCGCGCGCGCGTCGACCGCGTCGGGCTCGGCGCCCTGGATCAGGGCGGCGAGCGTGAGCAGGATCTCCCACTCGTGCGGCCGCTCGCCGGGATCGAAGAGCGCGGGCGAGTACTTGCCAGCGTTCCGGATCGCCCACGACCAGATCAGCTCGTCGTAGTGCGGCTGCTCGAGCGCCGAGAGCCCGGGCAGGATCACGTCGGCGTGGCGCGAGGTCTCGTTCAACCAGTTGTCGAGGCTCACCATGAAGTCGAGCGAGGGCAGCGCGGCGTCGAGCTTCGCCGCGTCGGGTGACGAGAGCACGGGGTTGCCCGCGATCACGACGAGCGCGCGGATCTGGCCGGGGCCCGGCGTCGCGATCTCCTCGGCCAGGCACGAGACGGGCACCTGCCCCAGCACCTCGGGCGCGCCCCGCACGCGCGAGCGCCAGCGGTGGAAGCTGAAGCCGTCCGCGAACTCGGGCGGGGTCAGCGAGGTGAGCGACCAGGCGATCGGGTTCGCGAACATCGCGCCCCCCTCGCGATCGAGGTTGCCGGTCAGCACGTTCAGCACGTCCACCGCCCAGGACGCGAGCGTCCCGAACTCCTGGTTGCAGGTGCCGATGCGGCCGTAGACGGCGGCGCGCGGCGCCTCCGACAGCTCGCGGGCCAGCGCCCGGATGCGGTCGGGCGCGATGGCGCAGGTTGCGGCGACCCGCTCGGGCGGGAAGTCGGCGGCGATGCGCCGAACCTCCTCGAGCCCGTTCACGCGCCCAGCCAGGGCACCGAGGCGCACGCTGTCCTCGGCGAACAGCACGTGCGCGAGCGAGAGCAGCAGTGCCGCGTCCGTGCCGGGGCGGATCGGCAGCCAGTCGCTCGCGCGCTCCGCGGTGCCGGTGCGCCGCGGGTCGACGACGACCACCCGCCCGCCGCGCTCGCGGATCGCGTCGAGGCGCCCCAGCACGTCGGCGGCGGCGAGCAGGCTGCCCTGTGAGGCGTGCGGGTTGGCGCCGAGCATCAGCAGGAAGTCGGTGCGATCGAGGTCCGGGACGGGGAACGTCCACATGCCGCCGAACAGGAGCGCGCTCGAGAGGTTCTTCGGCCACTGGTCCACGGTGCCGGCCGAGTAGACGACGGGCAGCCCCGCCATCGCCACGAAGGCCGGGACGTAGCGCGAGAGCGAGAAGTTGTGGGCGGTGGGGTTCCCGATGTAGGCGCTCACGGCCTCGCGCCCGTGCTCGGCGAGGATCGGGCGCAGGCGCTCGCCGATGGTGCGGAAGGCCTCCTCCCAGGTCACCTCCCGGAAGCCGTCCCCCTCCCGGACGAGCGGGGCGCCGAGGCGGTCGGGGTCGTGGTGGAGCTCGCCGAGCGTCGTGCCCTTCGGGCACAGGTAGCCGCGGCTCCAGACGTCGTCCGGGTTCGCGCGGATGCGCTCGACACGGCCTCCTTTCACCGTCACGCGCAGGCCGCACATCGCCTCGCAGAGCGGGCAGGTGCGAACGTGGTCGGCGTCGGCGGGCGGGGGCATGCGCAGCACTCCGGCAGGAGGTGGTGCGAAGTCTATCCCGATCGCACTGCGGGTGGTCTGCGCATCCTCAAGGCGGGCGCGGGCGGCGCCGACCGACT
Source organism: Myxococcota bacterium (assembly GCA_041605395.1). GTDB lineage: Bacteria > Myxococcota_A > UBA9160 > UBA9160 > UBA6930 > JBFIYM01. Next base: position 2,437 of record JBFIYM010000041.1, read on the forward strand.
CTCCCGCTGTCCCGGCACGCATCCCAGGAGGAGTCCGCCCGATGATCCGCACCGCCCTCGCCTGTCTCGCCGCTGCCCTGCTCGTGGCGCCGGCTCCGGCCGCGCACGCCAAGGAGGAGTCCAAGATCCAGGTCCTGCTGCTGGCCCCGGGGCCCGGCAACGGGAACGGCAACGGCCGGGGCAACGGTCCCTCCGCGGCCGTGAAGTCGTTCCTCCAGGACCCGGGCTCGCTGCGCAAGCTCCAGCTCCAGGTGCGCGGCCTCGCGCCGGACCTCGAGCACGTGCTGCTGGCCGCCCTGGCGGACGACGGCTCCGACCCGAGCCCGCGCGAGCTCTGCCGCTTCACGACGGCCTCGAACGGCACGTGGACCGGCACCTGCAACATCGGCAAGGGCGACTTCGCGGAGGCGCCGGTCGATCCGCGCGGCAAGTACCTCAGCGTGAACGACGGCAGCGAGGACGTGCTGGCCGGCTGGCTCTACGGGGCGGCGGCCGACGACGGCCCGGGCACCAAGGTGAAGGAGCTCACGCGACTGGCCCCCGACGAGACCGTGGCGCCCTCGGGCTCCGTGGACGCGCGCTACGACATGCGCCCGAACGGCAAGGGGAGCTTCGGCGTCTCGATGCGGGGCGTTCCGGCCGGCGACTACGACGTCTGCGTGGACGGCGTGGTCGTCGAGACGCTGACGCCGAACCCGGGCGGGAGCGCGAAGGCCAGCTTCCGGACCAAGCCGTCGAAGAACCCGGGCAAGGGCCACAGCAAGAAGGGCACCCTCGACTTCGACCCGCGGCGCGCGTGGGTGGAGCTCAAGCAGGGCGTGGACGTCTACTTCGCGGGCCCGATGCTGGCCCAGATCGAGGGGCTGAACGTCTGCACGCCGAGCGCCACGCCGCTCGTGCTGACGCTCCCGGCGGGCTCGGGCACGGCCGACCTCGAGGTCGAGGACGACTGCGAGAGCGCACTGGCGATCGACGTCGCCGGCATGACGCCCGGCGTCTACGACGTGCTCGTGGACGGGAACGACGTGGCCGACCTCACGGTCGCGGGCGACGGCACGGGCGCGGCGCGCTTCGACCCGACGCCCGACGAGCTCGGCGAGGTCGTGCTCGACTTCCCGGTCACGAGCGCCTCGACGGTGGAGCTGGTGGCCCAGCCCTAGCCACTGGGGCTCTCGTGAACGAAGAGGCCCGTCCCCTCGTCAGGGGCCGGCACGGACGAGGCGGCCGGGCAGCGATCCGGTCGGCTCGTCGTTCTCGAGGGTGACCTCGCCGCCGACCACGGTGGCGCGATAGCCCCGCGCGCGCTGGAGGAAGCGCTGCCCGCCGGCGGGGAGGTCCCCGACCATGCGCGGCGGCTCGAGGCGGAGCTTCGCGAGGTCGATCAGGTTGAGGTCGGCGCGCTGGCCCGGCGCGACCGTGCCGCGGTCCGGGAAGCCGTAGAGCGCCGCGGTGTCGCGCGTCATGCGGCGCACGGCCAGCTCGACGGGCAGCTTCGGTCCGCGCGTCCGGTCGCGCACCCAGTGCGTCATCACGAAGGTCTGGATGCTGGCGTCGCAGATGATCCCGCAGTGGGCGCCGCCGTCGCCGAGCCCGAGCGCCGCGTAGGGGTGGAGCATCATCTCGCGGATGGGGTCGCAGCTGCCCTCGCTGTAGTTCAGCACGGGGACGAGGAAGAGCTCCTCGCCGTCGCGTGCGAGCATGCGGTCGTAGAGGAGATCGACGGGGTCGCGGCCCTCGCGCTCGGCGATGCCCGCGACGCTGTCCTCGCGCGTCGGCTCGTACTGCGGCGGGTCGCCCATGGGGAAGAAGCGCTCGAGCTGGCCGAGCAGCATCGAGGGCGGCGCGCTCTCGCCCTCGGCCAGGATGGCGCGCTTCACGGCGGGGTCGCGGAGGCGCCGCACGCGCTCGGCGAACGGCAGCGCCAGCAGCTTCTCGAAGCTGGGACGCCCCGCGAAGGGATGGATCTTGGTCTGGTGACCCACGAGCATGCCGAAGGGACGGCCCGCCACCTGCGGGTAGACCTGCGCGCCTTCCTTGGCGGCCGCCTCCGAGAGCGCCAGCAGCTCGCGCCAGAGGTTCGGTGCGGCGTCCACCTGGAGCAGCGCGAAGGTGACCGGGCGGCGGATCTCGGCGGAGAGCCGCCGCATCCAGTCGAGCTCGGCCTTCGGCGCGGCGATGTCCTCGCCGGCCGCGCCCGCGCCGGCCACCTCGAAGATGCCGCGCCCGAGCGAGCCCATCGCACGCCCGATCCCGAACAGCTCGTCCTCGGCGGCGAAGGTGCCGGGCACCGGCTCGCCGGAGATGGCGCGGTGCGCGATGGTGCGTGAGGTGGTGAAGCCGAAGGCGCCGGCCGCGATGCCCTCCTTCACGAGCGCCGCCATCGCGGCGATGTCCTCGGGCGTGGCGGGCTCGTTGTTGGCGCCACGCTCGCCCATCACGTAGGCGCGCACGGCGCCGTGCGGCACCTGGGTCGCGACGTCCATCGCGAAGCGGCGGCGCTCGAGCGCGTCGAGGTACTCGGGGAAGGTCTCCCACTCCCACTGGATGCCCTCGTGGAGCGCCGTGCCGGGGATGTCCTCGACGCCCTCCATCAGCTCGATCAGGAAGCCGTGCTGGTCGGGCTTCACGGGCGCGAAGCCGACGCCGCAGTTGCCCATCACCAGCGTGGTGACGCCGTGGAAGCAGCTCGGCGCGAGCTGCGGGTCCCAGGTGGCCTGGCCGTCGTAGTGGGTGTGGATGTCGACGAAGCCGGGGGTCACCGCGAGGCCGTCGGCGTCGAGGGTGCGGCGGGCGGGCCCGGAGACGCGGCCGACCTCGGTCACGCGGCCGTCGCTGACGGCGACGTCGGCGCTCCGCGCGGGCGCGCCGGTGCCGTCGATGAGTGTGGCGGCGCGAACCACGAGGTCGTGCATGAGCCCTCCGGATTACGCCTGCATGGTAGCCTGCCGGCGTGTCGAGCGACCTCGAGGCCTTCGGTCTGATCGCGCCGGTGGCGCGGCCCCCCCTGCCGGGGGGCGGCCCGCAGCACACGGCCGACGTGATCGATCGCGTGCTGGCGACGGCGCCCGAGCGGGAGGCGCTGGTCGGCCGCCACGGGCGCCTCAGCTTCGCCGAGCTCGACGCCGCCGCGAACCGTGCGGCCTCGGCGCTGGCCGAGCTCGGGGTGGCGCCCGGGGCGCGCGTGGCCGCATGCCTGCCGAACGACGTGGATCTCCCGGTGCTGTTCCTGGCGACCCAGCGGCTCGGCGCCCTGTGGGTCGGCGTGAACCGGCTGCTGGCGGCGCCGGAGAAGGCCTACCTGCTGCGCGACTCCGGGGCCCGGGTCTACCTGGCGCTGCCCGAGGGCGCGGCGGAGATCGAGCCGCTGCGGGGGGAGCTGCCGGAGCTGGCGCACGTGCTCACGGTCGCGCCGGGCGCCGCGGACTGCGCCTGGAAGCGGCGCTGCGAGGCCGCGCGCCCGGAGCGGCCCGAGGTCCCGCTCGACCCCTTCGCCCCCGCGGCGATCGCCTATACGAGCGGCACGACGGGCCACCCGAAGGGCGCCGTCCACAGCGCCCACAACCTGTTGCTGCCGGGGACGATCTCGCACCTCACGCGGCGCGTGCCGGAGGGCACGCGGCAGGGGGCGGTGCTGCCCCTCACGATCCTCAACCTGGTCGTGCTCGAGGTGCTGGCGCCGTGGCTCGACGGGCGCACGCTGGTGGCGATCGACCGGACCGACCCGCTCGGGCTGGCGGCGTGGATCCGGGAGGAGCGCGTCGGCGCCTTCTCCGCGGTCCCCACCATCTACCACGACCTGCTGACGCACCCCGAGGTGAAGCCGGCGGACCTGGCCTCGCTCGTCGCCCCCGGCGTCGGCGGCTCGGACGTGCCGCCCGAGGTGGTGCGGCTCTACCGCGAGCGCTTCGAGCGGCCGATCGGGATCGGCTACGGCATGACGGAGGCGCCGACCGCGGTCAGCTGGAGCGACGGCAGCGTGCCCACCGCGCCGGGCCTGTGCGGGAAGGCGCTGCCGCAGGTGGAGATCGAGATCCTGGACGAGGGGGGGCGCTGCCTCCCGCCCGGCGAGATCGGCGAGATCACGGTGCGCCCGGCCCGGAGCGGGCCCTTCGCGGGCGTCTACACGCCGATGCTCGGCTACTGGCGCAAGCCCGAGGCGACGGCCGCGGCGCTCCGCGACGGCCGCTACCACACGGGCGACCTCGGCTTCCTCGCCGAGGACGGCAACCTCTACATCCGCGGGCGCAGAAACGAGCTGATCCTGCGCGGGGGCGCCAACGTCTACCCGGCCGAGGTCGAGCGCGCGCTCCAGGAGCACGAGGCCGTCGAGTACGCCGCCGTGTTCGGCCTCCCGGACGAACGCCTCGGCGAGCGGGTGGTGGCGGTCGTCCAGCCGCGCGCGGGCGCGGAGGCGCCGTCCGAGGACGAGCTGCGCCGCTTCTGCGCCGAACGCATCGCCCGCTACAAGGTCCCCGACCGAATCGCCCGCGTCGAAACGATGCCCCGCAACGCCATGAACAAGATCCTCAAGCGCGAGCTTTCGGGGACGTTCGTCAAGAAGTAATGAAGTCGACTGCGGGGGGAGAACTTGACTTCTTGACGAACGTCCCCGCTAGCGTTCCGGCTAGAAGGCGCGGGGGTCGTGGCCCCAGGGGCCGTCGCCGTCGCCGCGGTTCAGGTGCAGGCGTTGGTTCGCGGGATCGACGGCGCGGATGCGCTCGGCCAGCTCCGGCGAGGCGGCGAAGGCGAAGTTCGAGGGCACGGGCAGGAAGGCCTGGCGGCGGAGCGCGGCGCACCAGGCCGGATGGCTCTGGTTCGAGAGCATCAGGTCGACGCCCAGGGCGGCGAGCCCCGCGGCCGCGGCACGCATCACGGGCTCCGCGTCCTCGGGCGCGGCGAAGGCGTCGGTGATGCGGCCGACATGGAGGGCGCCGAAGTTCGGGTTGTCGGTCATGCGCGCCGCCTGGAGCACGGCCCAGCCGAGCGTCTGGCTGCCGCGCGTCACGCGCAGGCGCGTGAGGCCCGGCCGCCCCTTCGGATAGACCCGGTTCAGGGTCGCCGCGTCACGCAGCTCGACGAAGGAGTATTGCCCGTTGCAGCGCTCCCAGAGCCGGTCCGCCCAGGGGCCGAACTCCTCGACCTCCTCGACCGCGACCTCCGGGCCGCGGCCGCGGGAGCGCCCGAGCGCGAGCCGGAGCAGCCCGGCGCCGAGCGAGGCGACGCCCGTCGCCGCCGCGACGTCGAGAAGCGGCGCGAGGCCGCGGCGCCGCCGCAGGTAGCGCGCCTCGCGCGCGACGCGCGCCCCGTTCTCGATGCGGGCGAAGAACGGCACCAGCCAGGGCTCGCAGCCGAGCTTCGCGACGAGCTTCGCGACCGGAGAGTCCACGCCGTTCATGCCGAGGCTGTACGAGACCGGCACGCGCCGCAGTGCGTCCCGCGACATCAGCAGCGCGACCAGCGCGTAGCGCGGGTCGAAGGCGCCCTCGGAGATCGGCAGGTACCAGGTGCCGACGGCCAACGGCTTGCCGTCGATGCTCGCCGGCCGGTGCTGGAGCGCATAGCCGCCGCGCACGGCCTCACCGTCGGAGGCGACGTAGAACTCCTGGAACGTCGCGCTGCCGTTCTCCCGCGCCAGCCACCCGGGCTCCGGGGAGTCAGGAAACTGCCAGTCCAGGCCCGCGGCCTCGAGCCGGCGGTTGAAGGCCGCGACCGCCTGCGCGTGTGCGGGGCCGAAGCGCTGGATCGCGATGGCCACGGGCGCCGACTCAGGCCGCCGCGGGCGCGGTCCGCGCGATGCACTCCGCGAGCTTCGGGACGGTGCGGAAGTCCTCGATCTCGAGGTCCTCGAACGGGAGGCTCACGCCGAAGCGCGCCTCGATCTCGAGCACGAGCTCCACGATCTTGACCGAGTCCACGAGCCCGGTCTCGAGCAGGTCGATGTCCTCCGACGGGAGCTTCGTCTCGAAGCGCTCGGCGAAGATCGCGACGATCTGCTGCTGCAGCTTGTCCAGCTTCTCCATGGGCCTTTCTTTCAGGTCGATCGGGCCTCACCGCCCCGATCGGACTCACCCCCATCGCTCGCAAAGAGCTCCTTGAGCGCCTTGCGGTCTACCTTTCCATTGGCGTTGAGCGGAAGCCGCTCGAAGCGGCGCCAGTGGCTCGGAATCATGTAGGCCGGCAGGCGCGCCGCGAGCTGCGTGCGCAGCTCCGCGGGCTCGAGTGCCAGACCCTCGCGCGGCACGTAGCCGCAGGCGATCGCGAGGCCGTCGATCCCCGCGCTCTCCACCGCGACGACCGCGCTCTCCTCGAGCTCGTCGATGGCGTGGAGCACGGCCTCGATCTCGCCCAGCTCGATCCGGTAGCCACGGCTCTTGATCTGCGTGTCCGCACGCCCGACCAGCACCAGCGCGCCGTCCTCGGCGAAGCGCGCCAGGTCGCCGGTGCGATAGATGCGGTCGCCCGGCTCCTCCGCGAACGGGTTCGGCAGGAACGCGGCCTCGGTCTTGGTGGCGTCCTTCCAGTAGCCCGGCGAGAGGCCGACGCCGCGGATGTAGAGGTCGCCCGTCTCGCCCACGGCCACGGGTTGGAGCGCCTCGTCGAGCACCAGCAGCGCCTCGCCCGCGCAGGGCTCGCCGATCGGCACCGGCCGGGTCTCGTCCTCCGGCAGGGCCGGCACGTCGTAGTAGCTGCTCGCGATCGTGGCCTCGGTGGGCCCGTAGAGGTTGGTGAAGCGCACGTGCGGGAGTCGCCGCATCCAGTGCGCCAGCCCGGCCGCGTGCCAGGCCTCGCCGCACCAGAGCAGCCGACGCAGGCTCGGGAAGTCGTACTCGCAGACGGCTCCGGCCTTCGCCATGTGGTTCAGCGCCGAGGGCACCGAGAACCACTGGGTGAGCTCGGCGTCGCGAATGAACTTGGCCAGCTTGTGCGGCAGCAGGTTCATCTCGGGCGCCACCGGGTGGAGCTCGGCGCCGGCCCAGAACGTGCCGTAGGTATCGAAGGTGGAGAGGTCGAAGTGGAGCGGCGAGTGCCCCGAGCAGCGGTCGCCGGCCCGGATGCCGAAGTGCGCGATCGCCCAGCGGATGAAGTGGATCACGTTCGCGTGCGTGATCATCACCCCCTTGGGCACGCCGGTGGAGCCGGAGGTGAACAGGATGTGGGCGAGGTCGCCCTCCCCGTTCAGGGTCGGCAGCAGCTCGTCCGGGCAGCGCGCGAGGTCGTTGGCGGTGGCGTGGGCCGGCAGCCCCTCGGGCTCGCCGTCGAGCCACGCCACGCGCAGCGACGGGGCGATGCCGCCCTCCGCCGCGAGCGAGGCGACGAGCTTCTCCGCCGCCCGGCATGCCAGCAGCACGCGCGCGTCGAGCGCGGCCAGGATCTGCGCGACGCGCGCAGCCGGGTTCTTGAGGTCCACGGGCGTGTAGGCGCAGTCCGCGCCGAGCGTGCCGAGCATCGCGCTGATGGCGAGCGGCGACTTCGGCAGCAGCAGCACGACCCGGTCACCGCGCCGGCAGCCGAGGCCGTGGAGCAGATGCGCGATGCGATGGCTCGCCGCGGCCAGCCCCGCGTACGAGAGACGCTCGCCCTTCCAGGCGATCGCGGGGGCTTCGGGCCGCTGCTCGGCCTGGGCCAGGAATCCGTGCTGGAGAAGCTTCATGCCGCCGTCGCCAGCTCCGCCCCGCGCCGGATGCTGCGGGTGACGTGGGCCATGTCCTCGCTCCCGACCGGGACGTCGAGGATCATCGCGCTGCAGCCCTGGGCGAAGTAGCGCGCGAGCTCGCTGCCCACGCAGTCGTGGCTGCCGACCAGGTAGGGGCAGAACGTCTTGTAGTTCGTGAACGGGACCATCCAGTAGGTGTCCCGCGTGTGCTCCTTCGCGAGGGCCGAGAGCTGGTGGTGCCAGCTCGAGTCGGAGACCTTCATGGCCAGCTGGTGCTTGAGCTGGCCTGCGCGGTCCTCGGGGAAGCGCGCCGTCGCCACCGACCAGGCCGCGTCCTCCTCGTCACGGGTCACGATGCCGACGCGGATCCCGAAGGCGCCGTCGTCGTTGCGCATGGCGACGAAGTCCTTGGCCGGCTCCGGGTAGCAGACCGGAAGCGCGGAGAGTGCCCGCGCTGCGGCCAGGCCCGCCTCGGAGGAGCCGGAGAGCAGGATGCGGGGCTGGAGGTGGGCGGGAACCGGAGGCAGCAGCTTCAGGTTCGTGACGCGATGGAACTCGCCGGCGAAGCTCACCGGCCCGCCGGCGCAGAGCCGCTTCACGATCTCGGTGTACTCCACCAGCCGGTCGTAGCGACGGTCGTGCGGCGTGGCGTCGCAGAGCGCCACCAGGTCGTTCTTGAAGCCGCCCGCGACCATGTTCAGGTCGACGCGCCGATCGAACAGGTAGCTGAGCGTCGCGATCTTCTTCGCGACGGCGTAGGGGTGCATGTAGACGGGCTGCACCGCGACGAGCGGCACCAGCTGCTCGGTGCTCTCCATGACCACGTGCGAGACGAGCCACGGGTCGAGCAGCGAGTTGTCGGTGTAGACGAGGGCGCCTTCGCAGCCGGCCTCCTCGCTCCAGCGGGCGACACGGGCCACGTGCTGGAGATACTCGGCCGGGTCGCCTCCCTGGTAGTGGGGGATGGTGGCGTAGAGCACGGGGCAAGAGGCCGGGGTGGTGGCGGGCGAGACGGAGACGGCGTGCGAGCCGGGGGCCTGAGCGGTCATCAGCGGGTAGACCTCCCTGAAGAAGGTTGCGGGGCAAACCCCACAGGTGTCACTCAATTTTCCATGAAGTACGCAGGATCACCCGCGGGGGTCGATTTCTCGAAACTGCCGCCCGGGCCCGGATGTCCTATCTCTCAGCCAAGGGGGAAAGCGCCCATGAGGGGAGCGCGCACCGGCCCCGTCGAACCGGTCCGCACCGGCTCCGTCGAACCGGTGGCGAGCCGCCCGGAGCTGGATCGACGCTGGCTCCGCGGTGACCCCGACGCGCTGGCCGATGCCCACCGCGCCTACCGCGCCCGGCTCGAGCGCGTGGCGTTCCGCGTGCTGCGCAACCACGCCGACGCCGAGGACGTGGTGCAACGCGTCTTCCTGGCGCTTCCCGCGGCGAGCTACCGCGGAGCCGCCAGCCTGTGGAGCTATCTCTACCGCGCCGCGCTGAACGGCTCCGTGAACCTGCTGCGCGCCCGGCGCCGCCGTGACCTGCTGTCGCAGGAGCTCGCGATGGTGCAGCGCCTCTCGCCCTCGCGCACGGAGAACGATCCCGAGGCCCGGGTGCTGGAAGGCGAGATCCTCGCCTGCGTCGCCCGCGCGCTGCTGCGCGTGAAGCCGCGCCATCGTCGCGTGCTGGTGCTGCGCATCAAGCACGGGCTGAGCAACGTGGAGATCGCCCGGCACGAGCGCATCCCGCCGGCCACGGTGGCCACCTGGCTGCGGCGCGGCCGTGAGGAGCTGCGGGGGGCGCTCGGCCCGGCCCTGCGGGACCTCGAGGGGAGCGAGCGATGAGGCATCGCGCAGCGCGGCGGCGGCTTCCCCAGCTCCTGGACCACACCCTGCCGGCGGCCACCGAGCGAGCCGTCTGGGCCCACGTGGACGCCTGCGACGGCTGCCGGGAGCGCCTCGCGGAGTTCGAGGCCTGCGCGCGCCTGCTCGAGCGGCTCCCGGCCGGGCTGATCCCGCTCTCCCCCACGCCCGCCGGCGACCAGCGCCTGGCGCGGCTGGCGCGCTGGGGCCCCGAGCCGATGGCGAGCCGGAGCGAGGCCCCGGAGACGGCGGCGTTGGCGCTGGTAGCGGCCGCGCTGGCCTGTGTGGTGGCGCTCGCGGGGGCCCGCTCGAGCTGGGTCCCCCTCCCGGATGCGGCCGCCTCGGGCGCCGTCCAGGTGGCCTACGTGCTGCCCGGGGCCGTCCGCGGCCGTTAGCGCCAGCGGACCGCTTCACCGACGGAGAGAGCCCTTCCGTGTGGGGTTCGGCCGGCTGGGCCGAGGGCCGGGTGGCGCTAGTATCGTCCGATCCCACCCTGCTCGAGGCGACCCATGAACCGCATCCGCGAAGCCCGCCAGGCCCGCGGCTGGACCCAGGCCGAGCTCGCCGTGCGCGCCCGCGTGTCGCCGCGGACGATCCACGCCATCGAGAAGGGGCAGGAGTGCCGCCAGGCCACGAAGCGGAAGATCCTGATCGCGCTGGCGGTGCCGTGGAGCTCGCGGGAGGAGTTCTTCCCGCGCCTGCGCAGCGTGCGGCCCGCCTCCGCGCCGGCGGTGCGCGAGAGCGCCTGAGCCGGGCCCGGCCGGGCGCCCCGCCCGGCCCGTCACCAAGCCCACCCCGCGGCCCACCAACCAGCGTCGAGGCTCGTCCCTCGTGGGCCGAGCGACCTGGGGGCCCCGTGAACAAGATCATCGAGACCTACTCGAAGCGCGCGGACGAGTACGACGACCCGCGCAATCTCGACTCCTGCTGGGGTCGGATCGCAGACCGCGCGCTCGACACCGTGAAGCTCAGCGCCCGCCACCGCACCGTCGTCGACGTGGGCTGCGGCTCCGGCCGGGAGCTGGCGCGCCTCGCGGAGAAGACCGGGCCCGGCGTCCGCTTCATCGGCGTCGAGCCGGCGGACGGGCTGCGCGCCATCGCCGCCTCGCGCGCCGCCGCGCTGCCGAACATGGAGGTGATGGCCGGTCGCTTCGAGGCGATCCCGCTCGAGAGCGCGGCGGTCGACTACCTCTACAGCGTGCTGGCGTTCCACTGGACGACGGACCTCGACGCCTCGGCGGCGGAGCTCCGACGCGTGCTCGGCGAGCGCGGCGAGATGGACCTCACCTTCATCGGCAAGAACAACGGCCGCGAGTTCATCAAGGCCACCACGCCCGTGTTCTTCCGCTACGTGAAGCCGGCCCGCCTGATCGAGGCCGCGGCGCTCCGCAAGCAGCTGAGCCTCGACGAGGCGAAGGCGCTGTTCGCGAAGCACTTCGACGCGGCGGAGCTCCGGATCGAGGAGTCCTACCACACCTTCTTCGACACCCTCGAGGGCCACTGGGCCTGGTGGGTGCGCATCGAGGGGCAGACCCTCGCCGTCCCGCCCGAGAAGAAGGCCGAGTGCGACGCCGCCGTGCGCGAGGCGCTGGCCGCGATCGAGACGGTGGAGGGCATCCCGTACACGGTGCACCTCCTGCACGTGAGCCTGCGGCGCTAGCCGGCGCGGCGGGGCTACTCGGCCTCGCCGCTCCCTCCGATCCGGCCGATCAGGAGCGTCGCGCCGAGGCCGGCCCCGATCAGCAGCAGGGCACCGCCGAGCTGCCCCGCGCTCGGCGCGAAGCGCTCGAGCGGATAGTCCTCCGGCTCGAGCTCGGCGAGCAGCGCCTCGGTGACCACGCGCCCCTCGAGGCGCTCGCCGAGCTCGGGCGGCCGACCCTCCTGGAACGGCCAGAGGCCGACCACGGCGCCGAGCAGGAGCCCCATCAGCACCCCGAAGGTGCCCTTCGGAAAGCGGCGCAGCGCCCAGCGCAGCGCGTGGCTCACGCCCACGACGCCGGCCACGACACCGATCCCCACGGGCACCACGACACTGAGCGCCTCGAGCAGCAGCGCCGTGTCGAGGCCCCCCGCGATCGACGCGCGCAGCTTGTCGATGGCGCCGAGGATCGGCAGGTACTGGCCGAGCACGAGCAGCAGGTAGCCCCCGCTCACGCCGGGCAGGATCATGGCGCCGGCGCCGGCCAGCCCGCCGAGGGTGAAGAGGGCCGGATGGATGTCGCCGCCGCCGCCGGCGGGGTTCGTGAGCGCCATCAGCACCATCAGCCCGAAGCCCGCCGCCGCGCCCAGCCAGGTCGAGGTCGTGGCCGGCCGCGCCAGGCGCCAGACGAGCGGCACGCCGCCCAACGTGAGGCCGATGAACAGGCTGTACATGATCCAGCGTTGCTCGATCACCAGCGTTCGGGTGGGGCCGGCGAGCAGCAGGATGGCGAGCGCGGCGGCGCCGACGATCGAGCCCACCAGCACCAGGCTGCGCGCCCGGAAGCGCAGCAACGTGAGCTCCGCGATCGCGCCGACGAAGGCCGGGTAGACGCCGGCCGCCAGCAGCATCGTGCCGCCCGAGATCCCGGGCACCAGGTTCGCGAGGCCCATCAGCACGCCGCCGAGCGCGCCGCGCAGGGCCAGGCCGAGGGAGACTTCCGGGGGGGGCGCGTCGGCCGGGCTGGACATGGCGCCGCACAGTAACGGCCGCTCTCCCGACCGACACCCCCTCCCCGCTCGGCTATCGTCGCCCGAACCCGCGCGCTGCTGGCGCTTCCGGGCATCCGCGTGATCACTCGTCACCCCATCTACCTGCGGCTTCGCGACGACGTGCCCAACCCGGCGAGTGCGCAGCTCGAGCGCGAGGGCTGGGCCCTCCTCCCCGGCGCGTTCGACGCCGGCGAGGTCGGCACGCTGCGCGCCGAGATCGGGCAGGTCTACGCGACCGTCCCGGCCGACGTGCGCAATCCCGAGCTGCCCGCCGACCAACGCGAGGACTTCCGCTACGAGATGCTGAACCGCAGCGCCGCCTGCCAGCGCGTGGTCGCGGACCGGCGCCTGCTCGACGTCGTCGAGCCCCTGCTGGGCGAGGACTGCCACGTCATCGCCAACACCGCCTGGCGCAACCCCCCGCGCGAGGAGAGCCGGCACGGCGGTGGCCTCTGGCACATGGACGCGGGCCCGCACGTGCCGCGGCCGGCCGATGTGCCCTGGGACGACCGCATTCCCTATCCGGTCTTCGCCATCGGCGTCCACGTGCTGCTCCAGGACTGTCCGCTGGCCTGCGGCCCCACCGAGGTGCTGCCGGGCAGCCACCGCTCGGGCCAGTCGCCCCCGCTCGCGCGCGTGAAGGACGAGGACCTGCGCTACGACGGCCGCGAGCCGGTGGTGCTGACGGGTGCCGCCGGCGACGTCGCGCTCTTCGTCTCCGACGTCTGGCACCGCCGCCGCCCGACCACCGAGCGGGACACGGGCCGCTTCTTCCTCCAGGTCCACTACGGCCGACGCGACATCGCGCAGCGGCTGCGGACGACGCGGGAGGCGGGACAGGTCGCGCCCGAGGCCGCGGCGCGGGCGGAGGACGACCGCGCCCGCACCGTGATCGGTCTGCACCGGCCCTTCTTCTACGATGGCTGACCGTCGGCTATCGTTCCTGGACCCCGCGCGCCGGTAGCTCAGCTGGATAGAGCATCAGGCTTCGAACCTGAGGGTCGGGGGTTCGAATCCCTCCCGGCGTGCCAGCCCTTTCGCATCGTTGGCGTCAGGGGCCTCGGTCTCAGCAACTGGTCGCAATCATGGCACGCGATGGGAGCGGCTGTGTCCATCGCGCGAGTGTAGCCCGCGCGCGCTCGAACCCAGAGCAACCTTCGCGGCGAGAAACGCGGAACGGCGGCAAGCGGGTCCCCATCCGCTGGTATTTTCCTGGAGAAGCGGATCGGCCGTTGGGCGGGCCCTTCTCGAGCAACCTGCTGCTGCTCCGGACGCACGGATCCGGATCCGCCGTCGCCGGCGCATCACTCCGGCTCGAGGTACTGCTGCAGATCCTTCTCACAGGGGTCCCGGCCCCAGGCGCCCGCATGCAGGAAGGGGGCCAGGGTCCCCACGCCAGGCAGGAGCAGGTTGCCCACCAGCAGCTTCGCCCCTTGCTTCGCCACGTCCATCTTGAGGGGGCGCACCTTGGGCGCCTCGAAGCTGCCCGTGACCGCCAGGGACTCCATCAGGCCGATTCCGGGCCGCCGCGCCTTCGGCACCAGCACGAGATCGAGCCGCTCCTGGCCCAGATCCACGCTTCCGCGACCGTGGAGGATCACCTCATCCGAGCTCAGCACGAGCGTCTCGGTCTCGACCACGCCGCTCGCGAGGTTGAAGTGGCCCAGGAAGCAGCGGGCGGCCGTCTTGTCCTCGCGCACGTGTTTCAGCGCCAGGGCACTCAGGAGATCGCTCCGGAGCAGGAGCACGAACTGTCCCCGGAGCTGGGTGTCGCGCAGCCCGATGGTGAAGTCGCCATCCAGACCTTCGAGCAGCTGCTGCCCGGTCTCGCCGTGGCTGTTGAGATCGGCCAGCAGGAGCCCAGCCCCCGTCACCGGCCTGGCCTCCGTGAACTGCGAGGTCACGTTCTCGACGGGGATGCCGCGCGCCTTGGCCCGCAGCCGCCAGGCGGGCAGGCTGGCGCCGGCGTCGAGGCCGAGCCTCCCATCGAGATGGCCCTGTTGCGCTTGCGACCCGCTTCCGCGAAACGCGAAGGCGATGGGATCGACGTCCAGCATCCCGTTCTTGAGCACGAGACGCAGCTTGAGATCCTCCAGGGAGAGATCGCGCCGTCCGACGAGGCGGCCGATCTTGACGGCCAGGTCCGCGTCCTGGTCGCGGAGGAGCTCGACCGGGAGACGTCGCTGCCGCAGCGGCGGCGGCGTCGGGGCCTGCGTGGTCCGCTCGCCACCCGCCAGGCGCATCACGTCTTCGACGTGGACCTCCGCCGACTCGAGGGCCACGGTGGTGTGGCGCCGCCCCCCGGCCACCTGGATGCTCGAGGCGGCTCCCGTGAACGCTGTGCGCCCCACGCGCGCATCGATGCCGTGGAGCGCGACCTTCTCCGGCGTCACGCGTACCGTTCCCTTCGCCAGCACGGGCCGCCTCACCCCGGTCGGGCGCTCGAGCAGCTTCTCGACCACGCGCAGGTCCGGCGCCCGCAGCTCCGCGTCGAACTCGAAGGAGTCACCGAGCGGCAGCTGGAGCGACCGGCCCGTCAAGTCGACGCGCGTCCTGGGCTCCGGCCCGAGCTGAAGGGTGGCCCGCTCCACGGCCAGCCGCTCGAGGGTCCCACGCAGCTGCGCCTCGGCGTCCACCGGCCCGAGCTGGGGTAGTTGCTCGCCCAGCAGGGTCGCGAGCCGGGCAGTCCCGGGCGCGCTTGCGCGCACGTGCAGGCTCGCGTCGGCGGCGGCGCCCACGATCTCGATCTCCCCTCGTACAGTCACCCGGAGGTCGCCCTCGCGCCCCAGCTGGGCGTCGACGTCGCGCAGGCGGACGGTGCTCCCGAGGCCGACGGCGCGCGTCTCGACGCGGAGCGGGCCCAGCGCCTGGAGTTCGGGGTCGAGCCAGTGGGCCAGGGCGCGCAGGTCCGGCGCCTCCAGCCGGACGCGAAGGTCGGACGCAACGATGCCGGTGACATCCGAGATTGCGCCCTGCACGTGGACGCGCAGCGCGTCGGCGCTGCCGAAGGCGAGGTCGATGTCGTCGACGTGCGCCCGGTCGCCCGCCGCGTGCACCCGCAGGGTCCCCCGCACGGGCTCGAGCGCCGGGAGCTCCGCCTCCACGAGGGGGGAGAGCGACCCGATGCGTGCCAGCTCGATGCTGGCGGTGAGATCCGCGCGGCGTTCGCCGGCCAGGTCGTCGATGCTTCCCGTCAGCTGGATCTGCTGACCGGAGCCGGCCCACACGACCTTCAGCTCGTCCAGGCGATACTTGCCCTCGGGATCCGTCAACCGCGCCGAGGCCACCCCGGGCTGGATCGCGACTCGCTTGCCCCACTCCTCGACCAACGGGAGGCGCGGCAGGTGGGCCTCGATCGCGAGGTCGAGACCGGTTCCCGCCAGTAGGTCCAGCACCGTCCCGGAGGCACGCAGCGTGCCGTCGCCCACACGACCCTCGAGCTCGATCTGCTGCGGCGCCTCGGATGCCGCCGATTCCGGTGGGACGACCCGGCCATCCAGCTGGAAGGGGACGTCCTCCAAGGCGCCCTGGACCGCCAGCTTCATGCGACCGCGCGGCTGGATGTCGAGATCGAGCTCGTGGATTCGCGCACGGATGGTGCCTCCGCGCACGCCGTCGCGATACGCGAAGTCCGCGTCGTCGATGCCGAGCTCGGCAACCTCGAGGTGGACGCCCTCATCCCCGCCGGAGGCCGGGTGGTCGAGATCCACCGACCACAGCGGCTTGCCCTCGGCGTCCGACCCGAGGCTGACGTCCACGCCCCGGATGGCGAGGCTCTCGATGCGCACGGTGCGGCGCAGCAGGGCGAGCAGGTCGAGACCAATGCTGGCCTGGTCGATGCGCGCGAGCCGGCTTCCCGTCACCGCGTGGGTCAGGATCACGATTTCTTGCGCCTGGATCCTGGGCCGCAGGAGGCCCGCCGAGCGGCTGAGCCGCCCCACCGTCACCGGGTGGTTGAGCGCGTCGGACAGAGCCTCCTCGACCCGAGGGCGAAAGCGTTCCAGATCGATCCTCGAGAGGGCCAAGGAGGCGACGCCCGCCGCCACGGCGAGCAGGACGGCGATCGCGGTACCGACGTAGGCGAGTCTCTTCATGGTTCCCTTCGCGCAGAGCCGGACCGCCAGCGCATCCCACACTAACAGGAACTCGGATGGGGCGCGCTACATCGAGCTCGCCGACCAGCACGATGAGCCGACGTGATCAGCACCTTCGCCGCCAACGAGCTCTCGCCGGCACTGACGGGCCCGAGCTGCGCGCGCGACTACTCCTCGCGCACCCGTCTTGCTCGGTGTAGAAGGAGAAGCGTTCGGGCTCGGCCGCGGCGTCGAGGCCCCGTCCACGTCCGGGTCGCAGGCATCGCCGACACCATCACCGTCGAAGTCGAGCTGGTCCGCGTTGGCCGTGAACTGGCAGTTGTCGTCTTCGTCGAGGATGCCGTCGCCATCGAGATCGGCGACGCCCGCGATCGCAAACGCGAGCGGTCCCGAAAAGCCGGTACGCAACGCCAGGATGGCCCCCGTGTCCGCGTTCAACCTTGTGACACGGCCGTACCGGTGCTCTGCCAGATAGAGGGTCTGCCCGTCCGGGGAGAGCCGGATCCCGACGAACGAGCTTCCACTGGTGACTCCATTCCGAACGATCTGAGGAACAGAGGGATTGCCTCCGGGATATCTGTAGATCCGCCCGCTCGGAAACGTGCAGCCGACATAGACATCGTCGTTGGCGCGAACGTCGAGCCCCGATGCGGAACAAGGAGCGTTGGCAAAGGTGGATTGAGCGCCAGAAGGCAGAACGCGTCTGATGCTCTGACCTCGCACCACCTTGAGCATGTCGCCGTTGCTCAGGAGGGCCATCGAGTCGGCTCGCCCGGAGGTGAAGGCACCGAACGCTCCTCCGCCGGAGGAGCGTCTGAGGATTCGATTGCCCGACCAATCCACAACGAACAGGTTCCCGATCGCGTCGAAGCGAACGGTGTTCGAGCAGCAAATGCCGACCCCGCTCCGCCGGAACGCCCGGAATCGCTCCCCCCGTGCGGCCCTTCCCTGCTTGCCCAGCGCTCGATGCGCCGCGCGATTCAGAGGACGAAGTCGAAGCGGGCGACGAGACGCCCGGCCTCGCGATCGAGAGCGAGCACGTTCGTCTCCTGGAAGCGTGCGTAGGCGACGTCGGTGGGGTTGCGCTCGTCGTCGTCGGGGAACCAGAGCTGGCTCGTAAAGGTCTCGCCGTCGCGCCGGATCTTCACGTGGAGGTGGGCCGAGCGGTAATCGACGACCCCGGCCATCGACCAGCTGCGCCTGCCGTAGCCGAAGGGGCGGACCGTCTCGAAGGCGAAGGCGCCGGCTTCGTCGGTGTACTGGTGGCCGCGGCAGTTGTAGTGCTCGTTGTCGTAGTCGCCGTTGCCGTCCGCGTGCCAGATCTCGATCGCCGCCCCGCGGATCGGCTCGCCCCCGCGCGTCCGCACGTGTCCGACGAACCGCATCGGCTCCCCGGCGGTGCCGTCGGCGGCGAGCAGCTGCTTGTGGGGCGTGCCCGGGATGTAGTACGGGCCATCCGGTGTCGAGGGCGTGCGGTGCATCGCTTTCCGGGTGGACCCGACCGGTCCCTCGGACGGGGTCGCGGGTGCCGGGGCGTCGACCGCGGTGTAGTCGGGCATCGGGACCCGCTGGCCGCGTTGGTACAGGAAGAAGGCGACGTAGGCGGGCAGACCGGCGAGCAGGCCGAGGCCGCTCGCGAGTCGCCACGGCTCCGGCACGAGGAGGAACAGGGCGACCCCGAGGATCGGCGGGACGGCGATCTGCGCGTTCGTGTCGTCCGTCTTCCAGAGCGCGACGAAGGCGACGACCGCGCCGACGAGAAAGCACAGCGTCTCGATCATCCACTTTCCTCCACTGATGTCGAAGCATAGGCGGCCTCGCGCCGGAACCCGGACGGAGACCTCCCGACCACGCGCTTGAACGCGGCCGAGAACGAGAAGGCGCTCGCGTAGCCGATCTGGTCGGCGATGACCTCGATCGGGTGGCGGCTCTCCGCGAGCAGCCGACGCGCCTCGTCCATGCGCAGCCGCTCGACCACGCGCGCCGGCGTCGTTCCGTGGTGACGCTTCACGAGGCGGAACAGGCTCGTGCGCGAGACTCCGAGCGCGGTCGCGAGGTCCGCGGCGTCCCACGGCCCGCGCGGCCGGTCGGCGACGCGACTCCACAGGCTCGCGAGCGCGACCGCCGCGGCATCCGGCTCCGCGCCCGCACGCCTCGCCAGCATCGTCTCGACCTGGTGGCGCAGGATCGTGGCGTGGAGCCCGAAGGCATCCGCGCGCGGCCCGGGCGCAGGGTCCGTCTCGGCGGCTGCGAGGCGGTCGGCGTAGCGCGAGAACAGGTACTCCGCCGGCGGCTCCCCAGCCCGCTGGGACCGTGCCGTATGGGAGGCAACGGCGCCTCCGAGCGGATGCTCGGCCAGCATGCCCTCGACCGGGGGCAGCAGGCGACGCAGCCAATGGGCCGGGAGCCGGCGCGCGCCCCGCTCGGGAAGGTGCTCCCACCGCGGCTTCGCGAGCAGGCGGATCGCCAGGAACTTCCAGTGGGCCGAGCGCGTGGCGTAGCGCCGGGCGAGCCCCGCCGGCGCCAGGACCAGATCCGTCTCGCGGAGCGGGAGTCGACGCCCGGCAGCCTCGATGTGCCCCTCGCCCTCGATCGTCCCGAGCACCAGGTGGGTCGCACCCGGGCCGGCCCACTCGAAGCCCCGGCGGACCGCGCTGATCCCGACGATCCCGATCTCCGCCTCCCGGAGCGGACGCGCGCGGGGGTCGGCGAGCGGCAGCAGCCAGTCGCGGCTGCCGGCGGGAACGCGGACCCGTTGGACCGTCGCCGGATCGACCACCTCCCCAGAATGGCACGAATTCGTATGGATGAGGAATCATCGGGGATTCCCTTCCGGTGGCGCGCGGGAGATCCTGGATGCCTGCCACGAGGTCGATCCATGGTCCGCCTGGCCGAGATCCCCGAGGTCGAACGCGCCCATCTGCTCGCCAAGGGCTGCGAGCCCTTCGGCACGCGGCCCTGGGCAACGGGCCCGCCGCTCTCGCAGCGCCGCGTCGCACTCGTCACCTCGGCCGGGCTGCACCGGGCCTCCGACCGGGCGTTCTCGATGGTCGACCTCGGCTACCGCGTCATCCCCGGAGACGTCGACGCGGACGACCTCACGATGACCCACTCGTCCGTGCACTTCGATCGCACCGGGTTCCGCGAGGACGTGAACCTCGTGTTCCCGATCGACCGCCTCCGCGAGCTCGAGCGCGAGGGCGTGATCGGCTCGGTCGCCGACTACCACTACTCGCTGATGGGCGCCGGCTGGCTGCCCCACCAGATCGAGCCCACGATGCGCGAGCTCGCGCGACTGCTCCGGGAGGACGCCGTCGACGCCGTCTGCCTCGTGCCCGTCTGACCCAACTGCACCCGCGCGGTCGGCGCGGCCAGCCACTATCTCGAGTCCGAAGGCGTGCCGACCACCGGCATCAGCCTGGTGCGCGAGCACACGGAGCAGATGCAGCTGCCGCGCTTCCTGTGGGTTCCGTTCGAGCTGGGCCGGCCCTTCGGCGCGCCGAACGAGCCGGACTTCCAGCGCCGCGTCCTCCGATCCGCACTCGAGCTGCTCGAGCGCGACGATGGGCCCGTAGTGCTCGCCGACTTCCCGGACGATGCGCCGGCGTACGAGCCCAGCGAGGAGGAAGAGGCGGCCTGGGCCTGCCCGATCGCGTTCCATCCCCCGGCCGAGGAGCGCCCCGAGCTGGTCGCGGCCACGCTCGAGGAGATGGAGCGCCTCGCGCCGTGGCACGCGCTCTACGTCGAGCGGCGTGGCTCGGCAGCACCCGGAGCGAGCGGGCTCGACCGCGAGCAGATCGCGAGGCTGTTGGGTGAGCTCGCGGAGGGCAGCGAGGCACCCGACGCGCCGACCGAGCACCCACTCCACGAGTGGGTCCGCCTCGGCTGCGAGGACCTGCGGACCTGGTACCTGGAAGCGGCCCGCGGGCAGCCGGGCCGCGGATCACCGTCGGAGCTCCGCGACTGGTTCTGGCGCGACACCGCCGCCGCTCGCCTGATCGGCGCGGCCGCGTCCGCGCTCCTCGAGCGCCCCGACCCGATCCTCCGCATGCTCGCCGGTCGGGCGCTCGTCCCGCGCGAGTACTTCCCCCTCCTGCTGCCCGACGTCGACCCGAGCGACTTCGAGACCGAAGGGAGAGCCCGGTGAAGGCCGCGACCCTTCTCCGCCGAGGGGCCGCGGGGGTGGCGCTGCTTGCGGTCGTCGTCGTGGGAGCGTATGCGGTGTGGGTCCTCGTCCCGTCCGGCGACGTCCAGCCGCGGCGCTGGTTCACGCTGCCCTTCGAGAGCCTCCGCGCGGGCCTGTTCACGAGCTGGGAGGTGATCCAGCCGCACGCGGCGCTCGCGGCTTCCTCGTCGCCGCGGCGCTACGAGCGCGCCCTCGTCGATCCCAGCGAGGTCACGTACGCCTTCGAGGGCGAGCGCCGGGCCCTCTCGGACTACCTGGAGCGGGCCAACGTGTCGGGCCTGATGGTCCTCGAGGGCGGCCGGGTGCGCCTCGAGCTCTACCGCAAGGGGATCGACGCGGAGAGCCGCTACCACATCTGGTCGGCCTCGAAGAGCTTCACGTCCACCCTGGTAGGCATGGCGCTGCGCGAGGGCGTGATCGATAGCCTCGACGATCCGATCGAGAAGTACGCGCCACAGTTCGCGGGCACCGCCTACGGCGAGGCCTCGATCCGGCACGTGATGATGATGTCTTCGGGCATCGACTTCTTCCACTTCCAGGGCGAGCCCGATCGCAACGACATGTACCGGGCGATCCTCCAGGACGGTGAGGACTTCGACGCCTGGGCGGGCGCGCTCGGCCGTCGCGTCCCGGCCGGCAGCGACTTCAACTACATCGCAACCGACACGCACGTGCTGTCGGCAGCCCTCCGCGGGGCGTACGGGAAGCCGTTCGTGGAGATCGTCCAGGAGAAGCTCTGGGAGCCCGGTGGGTTCGGCGCCGCCAAGTGGGGGCTCGACCACGCCGCCCACGCGATGGGGCACTGCTGCCTGTCCGTGCGCCTCCAGGACTTCGCGAACCTGGGCCAGCTCTACCTCGAGGACCTGGTGCTGCGCGGTGAGCCCCGCGTCGGACGGGACTGGATCGCCGCCGTCGAGCGCGCGCAGGCCCCGTTCCAGGAGCCCGGGGTCGATCACCAGGGGAATCCGCGCGCCGGCTACAGCTACCAGTTCTGGCTGCCCCACGGCTACGACCAGGAGTTCATGGCCGCCGGCGCGTTCGGCCAGTACCTGTGGATCGATCGCAAGCGCGCCTTCGTCGTCGCGCAGTTCGCGACCGGCCCGCCGTTCTGGGAGATGATCGGCGGTGGCGGCCGGACGGGCGGCAGCCTCCGAGAGGCCGAGTTCTTCGCGGTGATGCGCGGGCTGGGGGACCTGCCAGACGCGCCCGACGACGAATTCACCTACGGGTCCAACTAGGAGTCAACCATGGAAGTCCATCCCTTCGGAGGTCCGCTGGGCGCCGAGATCACGGGCGTCGACCTCGCGTCGATCGGCGACGACGAGTTCGAGCGCCTCTATCGAAGCTGGCTCGAGCACGGCGTCCTGCGTATCCGCGACCAGCACACCCTCGACGACGCGGGCCTAGAGCGCTTCAGCGCGCGCTTCGGGCCGCTCGAGGAGATCCCGGTCAAGCTGCCGCCGGAGGTCATGGCGAAGCTCCCGAGCCGGTACGTCACGGCGATCTCGAACATCGAGGTGAACGGTCGCCCGATCGGCGGGCTCGGGAACGCCGAAGCGGCCTGGCACTCGGACATGACCTACGTGCCGAACCCTCCGCCCGCGAGCGTGCTGCTCGGGATCGAGATCCCGCCGGAGGGCGGCGACACCCAGTTCGCGTGCCAGTGCGCAGCGCTCGAGGCCGTGCCCGCGGCGCTGCGAGAGCGCATCGAGGGCAGGCGCATCAAGCACGACGCGTCGCGCACGAGCGTGGGCGAGGTGCGACCGGGCTTCGAGGCCGTCGAGGATCCCCGCGAGACCCCGGGCGCGAGCCACCCGATCGTCCTGCGTCATCCCGAGACCGGCCGGGACGCCCTCTTCCTCGGGCGCCGGGACTACGCGTACGTCGAGGGGCTCCCCCTCGCCGAGAGCGAGGCCCTGCTCGACGAGCTCTGGACGTACGCCGCCCTGCCTGAGAACGTCTGGACGCAACGCTGGCGCGAACGCGACGTGATCATCTGGGACAACCGCCGCGTGCTGCATCGGCGCGACGCATTCGACCCCGCGACGCGGCGCCTGCTCAAGCGCTGTCAGGTACTGGCGCGAGAGGCCCCTCGTTGACGCCCAGGCATACGATGACGGAACGCCGCTCGACTGGCGAGCCCGGCCGAAGCAGCGCGGAGTTTGGAAGCCGGCCGCGATCCCGCCCCGCGACGGTCGAGACCTCACGAGGAGAGCAAACATGAAGGCATTGAAGTGGATCGGAGTCGTCCTCGGGGTCTACCTCGGTATCGTCTTCGCATTCGAGGTGCTGTATCTCGGGTGGTACCAACCCAAGCTCGAGAACATGCCCATCCCGATGCTCGTCATCACGACCACGGACGACTCGGGCGAGTCGCGCACACGGCGACTGGCGCAGATCGACGTCGATGGAAAGATCTATGTCTCCGCGCACCACTGGCCGCGGGGGTAGTACCGCCGCGCGGTGGAGAACCCCGACGTGCTCGTCGAGGTCGATGGTGTCGAGTCGGACTTCGTTGCGGTGCCGGTGACGGGGGAGGAGTTCGAGCGGGTGGCCACCGCGGCTCCGCTACCGCTGCCGATCCGGTTCCTGATGGGCTTCCCGCCGCCGCGCGAGATCCTGCGCCTCGATCCGGCCACGTAGTACGCCTCGAAGAGGCGTGGAGCGGAGGGGCTGCTACCCACCCGCCGCGATAGGATGCCGCGAAGCCTCGGCGGTCCAAGCATGTCGCGAGACGAATCCCAGCAGACGGCGCTCGAGCCCGTCGTCGGTCCCATCTCCGACGCCCTCGCCCGCGGCGCCGTGGCCGGCCTGGGTGGGCATGGCCGCGCCACGGGTGCGCTGGTCGAGGCGGGCCTCGTTCCCGCCGACGTGCTGGCGGGGATGACGCTCTTCCTGCTCGTCGGTCAGCCGCGTCGCCCTCGTGCCGACGGGGAGAAGGCGAAGGGGGCGGTGGCCGGCGGCGTCTGGGTGCGCGAGCAGGTCACCGTGCACCGGCCGGTGCGCATCGGCGAGGCGCTGCGGGTGGAGGGCGCCTCCGTCGGGCTCTTCACGCGCCGCGGCCGCCGCTACGGCGTGAACACGTCGTCGACCTTCGACGCCGAGGGCCGGCTGCTGGTGTCGAGCTGTACGACGGGCCTCTTGCGCTACCGGAAGGAGGAGGGCGTCGCCGACGATCCGGAGGTCCTCGCCGAAGTGCCGGGGCCGGACCCGGGCGCCGCCGCCGCGAACCCGGCCGCCGCTGCGCTCGCCGCGCTCCGGCCCGGCGACGTCTTCGAGGGCGAGCCGACGGTCGTCACCCTCGAGATGATGCGCGCCCGGGACGCCGGCCGGGACGACAACCCGATCCACACGGATCCCGCCGTGGCGGCGCGCGAGGGGCTGGCCGCGCCGATCGCCGGCGGCAACCACGTCGTGTCGTTCCTGAACGAGACGCTGATGCGCGCCTGGCATCCCGCGGCGCTCCTCTACGGCGCCCACCTCGACGTGCGCTTCGAGGCGCAGACCTATGCGGGCGCGACGGTGAGGCCGCGTGCGGAGGTGGTGCGCGTCGCGGCGGGCCTCGCCGAGCTGGCCGTCGAGATCGAGAGCGACGATCGCGTCTCGGTCGCCGGCACGCTCCAGCTCCCGCTCGCCCCGGAGGCCGGGTGACGGCCGTCGCGGCGCTGGCGGGAGTGTGCGTGCTCGGCCTCTGCGACGAGCGGCCGGCTCCGGGCGAGCGGTCAGTGACGCAACGTCTCGAGACAGGCGGCCTGGTCGTACTCGGCCACGAAGCCGGCAGCCGCGATCTTGGACGTGTCGAGCGCGTGACCGAAGCGCAGCAGGTCCAGCAGGCCGCTCGGGACGTGCGGGATCCGCGCCAGACGCGCGAGCGGAGTGAGCAGGCCCGTTTCGAGCGGCAGCACGGGCAGCGAGGGGCGGCCGAGCCGACGCGCCAGCTCGCTCGTGCGCAACATGCCCTGTGACGCGACGTTGTAGACGCCCGCCAGCTCGACTCGTGCCGCGAAGACCAGGGCGCGCACGGCGTCTTCGACCGCGAGCAGCTGGAGGATGGCGTCGAAGCCGATCACCGACGGCAGGATCTTCTGATCGAGCAGCGGGGAGAGGGGGGAGCGCACGCCCTTGCCCACGAGCTGCTGCAGTCGCAGGATCGCGGTGTTGAGATGCGGACAGCGCGCGGCCACGTCCCGCACGTACTCCTCGGCCTCGAGGAGTGAGGCGGCCAGCGAGCTCTCGTCGTCGTCCGTGGCGCTGTCTTCGCGGTGGAGCAGGGGCGCCCGACTGGTGACCGGGTAGACCGCGCTGGACGAGGCGACGACCCACGAACGCACGGGGACGTCGTCGGATGCGAGGACGGCGCCGAGACGCATGGTGTCGATCACCCTGGCCTCGCGCGCCTCGGCCCCTCGTCCGCTTCGATCGGGCGCCATCCCGCAGTGGATCACCGTGTCGATCTGATTCGTGCACAGGAACTCGACCAGGTCGCGATGGTCCTCCCCGAAGGAGAGCAGCTCGACTCCCTCCATGTACTTCGCGCTCGCGGCCGGCTCGACGCCGAAGATCCGATCGGTGTCATCGAGGCGCCGGAGGGCTTCGACCACGCGCTGTCCCAGGGGGCTGCTGGCACCCGTCACCACGACGGCCTTCATGTCCTACCCCCGCCAGACGCTCTTGCGGCGCGTCTTCATCTCGGTGATCGCAGCCTGCAGCTGGCCCCGCACGGATTCGGCGTGGTCCATCACGCGACTGCGCGAGTAGTGCTCCTGGTGGGCCGGCTCCTCGAAGCGAACGGGCGGCAGAGCGCGGGCCCGGATCTTCGCCGGGAAATGCAGGGCCGAGCCGAGCAGTGGGCCGAAGAGCAGGGCGTTCAGCGTGAGCGGGAAGTCTCCCATGCCCAGATTGAAGGTGGCGAGGGTCGGGGTGGTGTCCTCGGTGCCCATCAGGGCGATCGGGACGATCGGCACGCCGGCACGCATGGCGGTCTCGACGAAGCCTCCGCGGCCGAAGCGCTGGAGCCGATAGCGCTCGGTCGGGGGCTTGGTCGGGCCCTTGGCGCCCTCGGGAAAGACG
>JBFIYM010000042.1:0-27378 GCA_041605395.1 Myxococcota bacterium
CTGGTCGTGCGCGATCCGGACGGCGCCGTGACGATCGCCCTGCTCGCGAGCGAGGGCGCGGACCTGGCGCGGCTGGCCGAGGGCATTGCCCAGTGCGCCTGGCTCGCGCCGCGTCTGCCCGACTGGGAGCAGCTCGCGCCCCACCTGCGCCTGGACCCCTCGGGCGTGCGGCTCCTGCTGGCCTGCCCGCGCTTCGACGAGCGCACGCGCCTGGCCGCCGAAGCCATCGGCGCGGGGCGCATCGCACTCGTCGAGGCCCTGCCGCGCGGAGATCTCGATCTCGAGCTGCGACCGCTCGGGCCTGCGGCCGAGCCGGCGGCGCAGGCGGCGCCGAGGCCGAGGCGGTCCCACGCCGAGCCGGTGCCCCGCTTCCGGAGCGGCCTCCGGGACTGAGACCGGCCCTTCCGGGCGATAGACTCGGCGTGTGCCGGGCGTGCACGTCTTCGCTTTCACGAGTCGCGGCGATCCGGTGCAGGGCCGTCTCTGGGTGCCCCCTGGCGCGGGGCCCCACCCGTTGGTCTGGGTGGTGGCCGGCGTGGGCGAGGCCTCCGGGCAGGCGACTGCCCCGGCCCTGTGCGAGCGGCTCGCGTCCGCCGGCATGATCGCGGCGCACTTCGACCTGCCCCTCCAGGGCGCGCGTGCCAGCCGCAAGCTGTCCGACCGCCTCGTTCGGGCGGTCCGCAGCGAGGCCCCCACCCCCACCGAGGCCCGGCTCAGCGAAGCGTTCCGCACGCAGGTCGGCGCGGAGCTCGGCACCGCCACCGCCCTGCTCGCGGCCCGAACGGACGTCGATGCCGAGCGGCTCGCCTGCCTCGCCCTGGAGCCCGGCGCCGAGGCCGCGGCTGCGTGGGCCGAGCAGGCGGGCGGCGTGCACCTCGTGCGCGGCAAGGCGTCGGCCGCAGACGCCGCGATTGCGGAGCTGGTCGCAGCCCTCGTGCGCTGAGGAGCGGCAGCGCAGCGGTCGCCTTGCCGTACCCCCCTGCATCGCTATGCATCCCCGCCGAGGGGGGATCCACATGCGCATCCTGACCATGCTCGCGATCGGGGGGCTGCTCGCCTGCTCGCCGCCCGCCGCCGCTCCGCCTGCCGAGAGCGAGCCGGTGGGCGACCCGACCCCCGCGCTCCGCATCGGCGACGAGACCCTCAGCCTCGGCGAGCTCGACGAATGGATCAAGGACCAGCTCTTCGAGCAGGAGACCCGCAGCGGTGAGGCCGGCAAGCTGTACGAGGTCCGTGCCCAGGGGGCCGAGAACCTGATCGCGCAGCGCCTGATCGAGGCGGAGGCCGAGAAGCTCGGCCAGAGTGCGGAGACGCTCCTCGAGGCCGAGGCGCGCAAGCGCACCCAGATCCCCGACGTCGAGGTCGAGCGCTTCTACGAGGAGCACAAGGCGAGCTTCGGTGAGCGCCCGATGGAGGAGGTGAAGACGCAGATCCGCGACCACCTCGAGCGCCGCCGGGCGCCGGAAGCCGCCCGGGAGTACGTGGACTCCCTGCGCGAAGCAGCCAACGTGGCCGTGCTCCTGGAGCGACCGCGCACGCCGGTCGAGGCGGTCGGACCGTCCCGGGGGCCGGACGACGCGCCGATCACGATCGTCGAGTTCTCGGACTACCAGTGCCCCTTCTGTCGGCGCGCCGAGCCGACCGTCGAGGAGGTGCTGGCGCGCTACGAGGGCAAGGTCCGCTTCGTGTACCGGCACTTCCCGCTCGACCGCATCCATCCCCAGGCGCGGGGAGCGTCGGAGGCCGCCGCGTGCGCGGATCAGCAGGGCAAGTTCTGGGAGTACCACGCTGCGCTCTTCGAGGAGAACGCACAGCTGGATCGAGCCAGCCTCGACGCACTCGCCGCGGAGCTCGGCCTCGACCAGGCCGCCTTCAGCAGCTGCCTCGACGAGGGACAGACGAAGGAGCTCGTCGAGAAGGACCTCCAGGCGGGCGCGGCCGCGGGCGTGACGGGCACGCCGGCCTTCTTCATCAACGGCATTCCGCTGCGCGGCGCAGTCCCGGCCGCGGACTTCCAGCGCATCATCGATCAGGAGCTCGCGGAGGCGACCAGCTAGCCGGGCGGCTCAGACCATCCTGGCCAGCAGCTCGTCCCGATGCTTCTGCATCAGCTCCGCGCTCTTGGCCTCGACGTTGAGGCGGAGCAGCGGCTCCGTGTTCGACGGCCGCATGTTGAACCACCAGTCGTCGTAGCGGACCAGCAGCCCATCCATGTGGGACAGCTCGGGCGCGTCGGCGTGCTCCTCGGCCAGCGCCGCGAGGATGGCCTTCGGATCGGCGACGCGGCGGTTCACCTCGCCGCTCGCGGCGTAGCGGCGAAGCGGTGCGACCAGCGCCGAGAGCGGCTTCCCCTCTCGGCCCAACAGGTCCAGCATCGCGACGAAGGCGGCGACCCCGTCGTCCGCGACCAGGCTCTCCGAGAAGCGGAAGTAGAAGTGACCGGACAGCTCGCCGGCGAACACCGCGTCCTTCTCCCGCATCGCCGCCTTCACGAAGGAGTGCCCGACGCGACACATCTCGGCGACGCCACCGGCCGCCTCGATCTCCTCCGCCGTCGCCCAGCTCGAGCGCAGGTCGTAGAGCACCTTGCCGCCCGGCGTGCGGGCGAGCTGTGAACGGGCGAGCAGGCCGGTGACCAGGTCCGACGGCACGGGCTCGGCGTGCTCGTCCACGAAGACGGCACGGTCGCCGTCGCCGTCGAAGGCGACACCGAAGGCAGCGCCGTGCTCGCGCACCGCGCGCCGGACGTCGGCGAGGTTCTCGACGTCGAGCGGATCCGCGGGATGGTTCGGGAAGGTCCCGTCGGGCTCGAAGTAGAGGCGCTCGACGTCGAGCGGCAGACGCTCGAGCAGCGGGCCGAGGGCAACGCCGGCCATGCCGTTGCCGCAGTCGATCGCCACCCGGAGTGCCGGTCGCGCCTCACCCACGGCGAGGACGTGCTCGACGTAGCCGGCGGTCACGTCCTGACTGCGCCGAGAGCCGCTCTGCCGGGCCGTGGGCACGGGGGCCAGCGCGCCGGCCAGCCGCTCGATCTCTCGCAGTCCGCTCGCCTCGCCCACCGGGATGGCATGCTCGCGGCAGAGCTTGAAGCCGTTGTACTGAGCCGGGTTGTGCGAAGCGGTGACCATGACGCCGCCGCCCGCACCGAGATGGTCCACGGCGTAGTAGAGCATCGGCGTGGCCACGAGCCCGATCTCGATCACGTCGACGCCTTCCGAGGTGATGCCGCGGAGCAGCGCCTCGGTGAGCTCCGGGGAGCTGGCCCGGGCATCGCGGCCGACCACGATCTCGCGCGCGCCGAAGTGCCTTGCCGTGGCGCGCCCGATGCGTTCGGCGTGCCCCGCATCGAGCTGATCGGGCACGACGCCCCGGACGTCGTAGGCCTTGAAGATCGACATGCCCCTCACCTTCGCTCGGACGTCGCGCGACCCGTCACCTTGACCCCTCTCGGGGGGGCGGTCAAGCTTCCAGGCATGTTCGGACTGGGAGCGACAGAGCTCCTCATCATCCTCGGCATCATCGTCCTGCTCTTCGGGGCGAGGCGGCTGCCCGAGCTCGGCAGCGGCCTCGGCAAGGCCCTGCGCGGCTTCAAGGAAGGCGCCTCGGGCAAGGACGCGATCGACGTCACGCCGCCGAAGGAAGAGAGGACGGAGGGGAAGGAGCCCTAGCCGTCGCCCGGCTTCGGCTCGGCGGCAGCAGGCGCCCCGCTGGTTGCATCGCCCTCCGGCGCGGTGACCTCGCCCTCCGGCGCGGTGACCCCGCCCTCCGGCGACGCGAGGGCACTCGCCGGCAGCGGCTCGAGCGAGAGCGCCACCCCGGCCGCTTCCGCAGGCAGCTCCGTGAAGATCGCCGCGAAGGTCCCGCGGGCCGGCGCAGCCTCGAGGCCGGCGTGGCTGTGGTGCCACGCCTCGGGCGCACGCTCACGGAGGGCGCGCTCGGCCGGAAGCGGCTGCGCCCACTCGCCCGGGCCGATCGGAGCCCCCGACGCGTCGCGCCAGCGGACGCGCAGGCCGAGCGTCGGCTCCTCGGCCAGGCGCACGAGATCGCCCTGCACCACGTAGAGCGTGCCCGCGAAGGCGTTCTCGACGAAGCGCACCTGGACCTCCCGGGCTTCTCCATCGGGAAGCGGCAGCAGCTCGTGGGTCGAGGCCAACGGAAGGGCCTGCGGCGCGCGCGGCATCACGCCGAACCCGCCGACGACGAGCGCGGCCGCGACACCGGTCCAGGCACCGACCTGGAGGACACGGCGACCGGCGGCGGCGAGGCCGCGACCCAGCACACCGAGCCGCTCGGCGGCCGGGACGGGGGGCTCCGCGGTCGCCTCCTCTCGCGCCGCCTCGGCGGGCTCCGGTTCGAATTCGAGCTCGGCGGGGGCGGCAGAGCCTGCTTCGCGCTCCTCGACGAAGGTCGCGCCGCGCGCCGTCGAGTCGACCGAGTCCCCGAGCAGATCCCAGTCGTCGGGCGGGCCGAGCTCGTCCAGGGCCGGGTTCGTGGCCTCGAAGGTTGCCCGCTCGGGTGCGATCGCGCGGGGCTCGGGCTCCGGCGCCTCGGGCTCCGGCGTCGGCAACCGGGGCTCCGGCGCGGCCATCGCGGGCTCGGGCGGCCGCTCCGCGGGCTCTTCGTCGAACTCCCAGGCGTCCTCGTCCTGCTCTCGGAGGGTGGCCCCCAGGTCGTCCGGCGCCTCTTCGAACAGGTCCTCGCTGGGCGACGGCGTCGGCTCGCCCCCCGCCTCGGCGACCTCGGCCACCACGTCCTGGACGGTCTCCTCGAAGCTCGCCTCCGGCGCCTTCGCGATGAAGGTGGCCTTGCAGCGGGAGCAGCGGACGAGCGTTCCCTTCGGCGGGATCCGGGCCCCGTCGACTCGGAATCGGGTCGAGCAGCTCTCGCAGACGACGACCACGCGTCGCTCCTCGCGACGTCCAGGCGCCCTGGCTAGTGTCGCGTTTCGTGGGCTCCAGCGGGTCGTTTCGGACGCGCAACGCCCGTGCTTGAGATGGGCGGAGGCGCTCGGTGACGCGCGTGGAACGACCTCTCGGGGCTGCTGGGGAAGAGTCGCCCCCGGCCGGCGTGGAACGGCCGCTCCTGGCCCGTCGCCTGATCATTGTGACCGGCAAGGGGGGCACCGGCAAGACGACCGTAGCGGCGGCCCTCGCGTGTGCAGCCGCGCGCCGGGGCCTGCGCGTGCTCGTGGCCGAGACGGGGCGGGACGAGAACATCCCCCGCCTGCTCGGACACCGGGGCGGCCCCGTGGGCCACGCGGGCGTCGAGACCCCTGCAGGCCCGCGCGCGCTCCGCCTCGAGCCCTACGAGGCGTTGGCGGAGTACCTGAACCTCCGGCTCCACGTCCCGGGCGCGGTCGCGCGACTGCTTCGCCAAGGGGCCTTCCGTCAGCTGATGGACGCGGCCCCGGGCTGGCGCGAGCTCGTCACGCTCGGGAAGGTCTGGCACCTCGAGCAGGCACGAGAGGGCGACGCGCCCCGCTTCGACCTGCTCGTGGTCGACGCGCCCGCCACCGGCCACGGCCTCACCTTCCTGGACGTTCCGCGCGTCGTGGTCTCCGCGATCCGCTCGGGTCCCTTGCGTCGCCACGCGCGCTGGGTCGAGACGCTCGTGCGCGACCCCGAACGGACCCTGCTGCTGCCCGTCGCCCTCGGCGAGGAGCTGCCCGCGCGCGAGACCGTCGAGCTGGTGGACCGGCTCCGCGAACAGGTCGGCGTCGCGCTCGACCGCGTGATCGTGAATGCCGTGGAGCCGGCGCCCTTCCCCGCGGAGCTTTCCGACCTGGATCGCCGTCTGGCAGCGCTGCCGCACACGCCCGGGCCGAAGCCCGCGGTCTGGGCCGCCTGCGCGAGCCACCTGGCTGCGCGCCACGAGATGAATCGGCACTACCTCGGCGAGATCGCGGCGCGGACGGGCCTGCCGACCGTGGCGCTGCCGCTGCTGCCGGGCGGCGTCCGGGGCCCCGACGACCTCGCCACGCTCGAACCCCCGCTCCTCGGGGCGGAAGCCACACCAGCGCCCGACGCGGAAGCCGCACGAGCGACCGACGCCGCACGAACGCCCGACACGGGGTCCGCATGAGCGCGGGTCGCACGGCGCTCGGGGCGGCCGAGGTGCTCGCCCGGCACCGCGTGGTCGCGTGCGTCGGCGCGGGCGGCGTCGGCAAGACCACGCTGGCCGCCGCGCTCGGCCTCGGCGCGGCGCGGCGCGGGCGTCGGGCCCTGGTGCTCACGATCGACCCGGCGCGCCGGCTGGCCGACGCGCTCGGCGTCGGGACGCTCGGCCCTGAGCCGAGCCCGATCGCCCGCCCGCTGCTGACGCAGCTCGGCGTCCCCGCCGAGGGCGCGCTGTTCGCGATGATGCTCGACATGAAGCGCACCTTCGACGAGCTGGTGACCCGCTTCGCGCCCGACCCCGCCTCGCGCGACCGTATCCTCGACAACCGGATCTACCAGCACGTCAGCGACGCGCTCGCGGGCAGCGCGGAGTACTCCGCGATGGAGAAGGTCTACGAGATGAGCGCGCGGCCCGAGTTCGACGTGGTCGTGCTCGACACGCCGCCCTCGGCGCACGCCCTCGACTTTCTCGAGGCACCGGAGCGTCTGATCGGCCTGCTCGACAGCCGCATCGTGCAGCTGCTGCTGCACCCGGCCATGAGCGCCGGTCGCCTCGGCCTGCGCTGGTTCCAACGCGGTGCGCACCAGGCGTTCCGCCTGATCGAACGCATCACCGGCTTCGGCTTCCTCGAGGACGTCTCCGAGTTCCTGCTGGCGTTCGAGGGGATGTCGGAGGGCTTCCGACGTCGGGCGGAGTCGGTGCGCCAGCTCCTGTTCGGCCCCGAGACCGCCTTCGTGCTGGCAGCCGGAGCGTCGCCCGAATCCGTCGCGCACGCGCGCGACCTGCTGGGGCGTCTCGAGGCGCGCAACGCGAAGGTGTGCGGCGTGGTGGCCAACCGCGTGCGCTGCTGGCCGAACGGCGACGGCGCTCCGCCCCGGCCCGAGGAGCGCGCCGACTGGCTCGCGCAGCTGTCGGCCGCGTTCGAGCAGAGCGCACCCGGGTTCGAACAGAGCGCACCCGGGTTCGAGCAGAGCGCACCGGGTCCGTTCCCGGCGCGCGCCGCGGCCCTCGCGGCGCTCGCGGTGCTCGACCGCTACGCTGCCGCCGTCTCGCGCGACGCCGAGGCCACTGCGCCCCTGCTCGCCGAGGCGGCGCAGCGAGGCCATTTCGTGCGTCGCATTCCCGAGCTGCCTCGGGACGTGCACGACCTCGAGGGCCTGGTGCGCATCGAAAGCGGCCTGTTCGGGGCCGACGAATCCGAGGACCCGTGAGCGAGCACACCCCCCCCGAGACCCCGGCCGAAGCCCTCGCCGAAGCCCGCCTCCACGCGCGACGCGCGGCCGCCGAGCTCGCGTTCTCGTTGCGCGCGCTCGTGGACGCAGCCGCCCTCGCCGCCGACGGCGCGACCGCGGCCGAGGGCCGGCTCGCACCGGTGGCGGAGGCCCTCGAGGCGGCCGCGCGCTGGCTCGACCCCGAACGCGGGGAGGCGGGCGACGCCGCCGACGTCCTGCGCGCCCTGGCGGAGGGCCTCGACAGCGAGATCGAGCGTTGGGAAGCCCGGAGCCGCGAGGACGCCGAGGCGCGTTCGGTGCTGCGCGCCTTCCTGGCCGTCCGGGAGGTGCTCTGGGAGATGGGGACGCGCTTCGGGTCGGCGCGGGCGTCCGCCCCCGACGATGCGAAGCCGGCCGACGCGCCCACCCGGCGGAAGCGTTCGAAGCGACGCGTGCAGCGCGTCGCCGTCGAGGGCTGACACCGGGCGGTCGCGAGGGCTGACACCCCAGGGCCAATTGCTACCGTCCGCCTTCTCCCGGACGCCACCGAGGGACCCATGGCCGTCCTGATCAAGCGCTACGCGAACCGCAAGCTCTACAACACCGAGACCAGCCGCTACATCACCCTGAAGGGCATCGCGGATCTGCTCGAAGCGGATCAAGAGGTGCGGGTGATCGACAACGAGAGCGGCGAGGACATCACCTCGGTCACGCTCTCGCAGATCCTGGTCGACACCGAGCGCGACGGGCGCTCCGTGCCGGGCAACCTGTTGCACGGCCTCTTCCAGCGCGGCGGCGACGTGCTTCGCAAGCGCGTGGACGACGCGAGCGAGGGCATCGAAGAGTTCAAGACGAACCTGCGCCGGATGTTCCCGAACCGCGGGCGCGAGTGGGTGGCCTTCGGTCCGCCCGACTTCGAATCCATGGTGCAGAACGCCTTCGAGCGCGTGGCGTCGATGCTCGACCTGCCGCGCCGCTCGGACATCGAGCATCTCTCCGAGCGCCTCGATCGCGTGGCGCGTGCGCTCGAGGCGGTTGCGCCCGACGCCGTCGAAGAGAAGCCGCCGCACCCGCGCGCCTCCGTCGAAGCCAAGCCGCCGCAGCCCCGCGCCGCGGTCGAACCGAAGCCCCCGCCGCGCGCCGCCGGGGGCGAGCGCGACGTCTAGCGCCCGTCAGGCGAACACGCCCTGGCGAATCGCTAGCGCCTCTCTCACGACCGCCGGGCGGACGCGCTCCTCAGGTGAACACACCCTGGCGGATCGCTAGCGCCTCCTTCACGACCGCCGGGCGGACGCGCTCCTCAGGTGAACACACCCTGGCGGATCGCTAGCGCCTCTTTCACGAGGCGCTGCACCTCGGCGCGCAGCTCCTCGGTGAGACGCGCGACGAGGAGATCGTCGCGTGCGGTGTCGGGCGAGTGCGGCGGTGTGGCGAGCGGCTCGCCGAAGGAGATCACCCACTTCGCGGGGAGCGGGAGTGCGCCGAGCGGCCCCAGCCAGGGGAAGGTGGGCGTGACCGGAAGGAAGGGCAGACCCAACGCGCGCGCCGGCGCCTCGACCCGGAACAGGATCGGATGCGCCTCTTCGGCGCCGACGATGGCGACCGGCACCAGCGGCACGTCGGCCGCCAGCGCCAGGCGCACGGCGCCGCCCCGGCCGAAGCGCTGCAGGCGGTAGCGGTCCTTGAAGCTCTTCGCGGCGCCCTTCACGCCCTCCGGGAAGGCGACCACCGAGCGCTCGGTCGTGAGCAGGCGCTCGGCGTTCTCGGGACAGGCGCGCACGCCGCCGAGGCGTGCCAGCGCCGGCTGGACGAAGGGGAGCGTGATCAGCCAGTCGGCGATCAGGAAGCGCGGCCGGCGGGCCTCCCCGTGGGCCATGGCGATGGTGTCCGCGAGCACCAGTCCGTCCCAGGGCAGAAGCCCCGAATGGTTGGCGACGAACAGGACCGCGCGATCGTCCGGTACCTGCTCGAGACCGACCACCTCGGTGCGCCACCAGCGCTCGCGCAGGAACCCGAGCGCGCCACGGACGCTGCGGATCGTCTCGGGGTCGAGTCCGAAGTCGTCGACCTCGCCACTGCGCTCGCGCATGCCGAGCTGGCCGAAGCGACGCCGCAGGTCGTCGACGAGTGCAACCCAGTCGACACCGGCCTCGGGGTCCTCGGGCTCCCCGGTCTCCGCCCGCACGGACCCGAGCCGGCGGCGCAGCTCCGCGCGCAGGCCGCCGAGCGCCTCGCTCCAGAGATCCCGGTCGCCCGGCGCGCTCATCGGTAGCTCCGCATGCGCTCGGCGGAGACGGCCGCCATCCAGGCCTCCCGCGTGGAGTAGAGCGGGCGGCCGAAGGCCTCCCAGCCCCGTCGGCCGTCCGCCACCCACAGGTACCGCAGATAGTCGTAGAAGCCCTCGGGCCGGTCCCCGGTCTGGGCCTGCGAGGGGTAGGCGCGCAGTCGGTAGAGCAGCGGCGGCGGCACCGGGAGCAGCCGCTTGCCGGCGCGCCGGAGCAGCGTCGAGAGGGGGACCACGCCGGGCGCGACCACGTTGTAGACCCCCGGGTGATGGCCCAGCGCCGCGCGCTCGAAGGCGTCGAGGCAGTCTTCCTCGTGGATGAGCTGGAGCAGCGGGTCGTAGCCGAGCAGGGTCGGAACCGTGGACCGACGGAGGTAGCGCGTCACCGCATCCCCGTAGGTCGGGCCGACGATCCAGCAGGGGCGCAACACCGTCACCGAGCAGGCCGGGTGGCGCGCGCTCCAGTCCGCCACCAGGCGTTCGGTCTCCACGCGATTCTGGACGCAGTGCGCGTGGCGGTGTCCGCGCAGCGGGTGCTCTTCGGTCAGGAAGTTCGGGTTGTCCGGGTGGGGGCCGTAGACCATCGTGCTCGAGCCGAGCAGCAGCCGGGGCACGCCCGCACCGGCAACGGCGTGGAGCAGATGCAGGCTGCCGATCGTCTCGAGCTCGTGATCGCCTTCGAGGTCCGGGCTCGGCTCGCGCCGGAACGCGAGGTGCACGACGCCCTGGACGTCCTCCTTGTGGAAGATGTCGACGAGGGCCGCGCCGGCGTCGGGGCGGGTGAGGTCGACCTCGCGGAACTCCACGCCGAGGGCCAGACCCTGCGGGCGCAGGCGGTCGAGGCCGATCAGGCTGAGCTCCGGCTGCGCGGAGAGACGCTCGGCGAGGCGCCGGCCGAGGAAGGTGCGCAGGCCCGTGATCGCAATGCTTCTCGTCACGCGAGGTGTTCTACCATCATGGGGCATGGGGAGCACGCCCGGGCGCGGCAGCGAGGACAGGCCGGGCGCCGAAACGCGCCGCGTACCGCCCTTCGCGCTGATCGAGGATCCCCGCTACCGCGAGCACCGGGGGCCGCAGGGCCACCCCGAGCGCCCGGAGCGCCTCGAGGCGGTCGCCGCCGCGATCGACCCGGTTCGGGCCGCGCTGCTGCCGCTGCCGGCGCGTGCGGCCGAAGACGGCGAGGTGCTGCGGGTGCACGAGCCCGCCCTGCTGGCGCGCGTGGCCGAGGCCGCGGCAGCGGCGCCCTGCCAGCTCGACCCCGACACCTACGTCTCGCGCCGGAGCCTCGAGATCGCCCGGCTCGCGGCCGGCGCCGCGATCGACCTGGCGGCCGCCGTCGCGCGGGGAGAGGCCAGCGCCGGGCTCGCGGCCGTCCGCCCTCCCGGCCATCACGCCGAGGTCGACCGCGCGATGGGCTTCTGCCTGTTCAACAACGTGGCGGTCGCCGCGCGTGCGCTCCAGGCGGAGCACGGCGTCGACAAGCTGCTGATCCTCGACTGGGACGTGCATCACGGCAACGGCACCCAGCACGCCTTCGAGGCCGATCCGTCGGTGCTCTACTTCTCGATGCACCAGTTCCCGTTCTATCCCGGCACGGGCAGCTTCGGCGAGATCGGCGTCGGGCGGGGTGAAGGGGCGACCGTCAACGTGCCACTGCCCGCCGGCGCGGGCGATGCGGAGTACCTGGGCGTCGTCCAACGGGTGCTGACGCCCGTGGCGCAGGGCTTCCGCCCGGAGCTGATCCTCGTCTCGGCCGGCTTCGACGCCCATCGCGACGACCCGCTGGCCTCGATGCAGGTGAGCGCGGCCGGCTACCGGGGGATGACGGCCTGGCTCCGGGCACTGGCCGACGCGGTGTGCGGCGGCCGCCTCGCCTTCGTCCTCGAAGGGGGCTACGCGCCTTCGGGCCTGCGCGAGGGCGTGGGCGCGCTCCTGGCGGCAAGCCTGGAGTCGCCGGAGCCGCTCGGGGCTCCCGCGGCCGCAGGCCCGGGCAGCGTGCTGGCGGCGGTCCTGGAGCGTCTGGTGGGGATCCACGGCGACCGCTTCCCAGGCCTCGGAGCTCCCTGAGCCTCTCCGCCGCCACCCCCGCCGATCCCCGACCGCGCGTGCTTAGGTCGCCAGACCCCTGCGCCCCAGATCTTGGGGTTCCGTGCGCTCGCCCACCCAACATGTTGTGGATGAACTTTTTCTTTCAGAGACGGGCCATTGCGGCTTGAAGTTGCGGGTTGGGGTGGTCTATAAGCCGTTCGGTGGGGATTGGTGGGGATCAGTGGTGATCACACCCAACCCCGCCAAGGGTGAAGCCGGGAACCATGGGCCAGGGCGAGACGACGAATACGCTCGACGCCAAGGGCCGCCTGGCGATTCCACCGGGGATGCGCGTGGAGCTGCTGGGACAGGACAACCGACCTCCGGTGCTGACGCGCCTGCTCGAGGCGCCCGCCCTGGGTCTCTACACGGCGGAGCGCTGGGCCGAGTTCCGGCGCCGCCTCGATAGCCTCTCCCAGATCAAGACGTCCGTCCAGCGGGTGCGCCGCCACGTCGTGGGGGGGGCCAAGGAGGCGCCGATCGACGCCCAGGGGCGCCTGCTGATCCCGCCCCACCTGCGCGAGTACGCCGGCCTCGAGCGCGAAGTCACCGTGCTCGACACCGGGATGCGATTCGAGATCTGGGACCGCGGCCGCCACCGCGAGGAGCTCCAGACGATTCGACTGCAAGGCCCCGAGCTCGCCGACGAAGTCGGAGACCTGGGTCTGTGATGCCCGTGATGATGGGGGCAAACGGAGGGCGCGAGCCCTTCGGATGAGAGGGAGAACGGGGTGTTCTCCGGAGCGCCGGCCGCCCGCGTGAATCGTTGGGGGGCGTGACCCGCGGATGGTCTGGCGCTTCGGAGGCACCCCGAACTCTCCTCGATCGATGACCGGGGGCAGCGGATGCTGTCACCGGCAGCGCTGGCGGGAGGGGTCGCCAGCGCGGGGAATGGGGATCCCTGAGGAGACCCGGGCTCCGTGCGGAAGCCGAGCCCGTGCCGATCGTGAGCGCAGTCCGCTTTCACCGCCCGGTCCTGGTTGCCCAGTGCCTCGAGCTGCTGGACGCGGCCCCCGGACGTCTCCTGGTGGACGCCACCCTCGGCGACGGCGGCCACGCCGAGGCCCTCCTCGAGCGAACGGCCCCCGACGGCCGGCTGATCGCGCTCGACCGCGATCCCGACGCCCTGGCCCTCGCTGGCGAGCGCCTGGCCCGCTTCGGCACGCGCGTGCGCCTCGAGCACGCCTCCTTTCGTGCGCTCGGGCGCGTGCTCGCCCGCCTCGCGGTGGAGCGGGTGGACGGCGTGCTCTTCGACCTCGGCGTGTCCTCGCGCCAGCTCGACAGCGCCGCCCGCGGCTTCCGCTTCGCGGAGGCCACGGCCGACCAGACGCCGCTCGACATGCGCATGGACCCGACCCAGGGCCCCACCGCCGCCGCGTTGCTCGCGCGTGCGAGCGAAGCCGAGCTCGCCGGCTGGTTCCGCGAGTACGGGGAGCTCCCCGGCGCAGCGCGACTCGCGCGCACCCTGGTGCGCCAGCGCCGGCGCAAGCCACTCTCCACCAGCGCCGACCTGCTCGACGCGCTCCGCGAGGCGCGCGTCGGCGGCGGACGCCGCCACCATCCGGCGACGCTCGTCTTCCAGGCGCTTCGCATCGCCGTCAACGATGAGCTCGCCGCCCTCGCCGACGGGCTCGAGGCCGCGATCCAGGCGCTGGCGCCGGGCGGACGCCTGTGCGTGATCGCCTATCACTCCCTCGAGGATCGTGTCGTGAAGCGGACCTTCGAGCAGGAGGCGCGCGGCTGCGTGTGCCCGCCCCGCCAGCCCGTCTGCACCTGCGGCCGAAAGCCGCGTCTCCGGCGCCTCACGCGACGGCCGCTTCGCGCGGACGAGGACGAGGTCCGCGACAACCCGCGCGCCCGCTCCGCACGGCTGCGCGCCGCCGAGCGCCTCGGGGAGGCGGCATGAGCTTCCGTTGGCGGGACCGACGCGCCCAGCTGTTCCGGGGAGAGACGAGCGCCCGGAAGCGCGCCGCGCCTCGCGGGGCGCCGCCCCGCAAGCGTGCGCGCCGAAGGCTGGCCGTGGTGCCGCTCTTCGCGGTCGCGGTGGTGGCGCTGCTCGCCCTCGCCTTCCTGCGAATCTCGATCCTGCGCACGCGTTACGCGCTCGGCGAGACGCTCCAGCAGGAGACCGAGCTGCGCACCCGCGAGCGGACCGCCGCCGTGGACGTGCGCGTGGCGCGCGATCCCCACCGCCTTCGCGAGCAGGCCGCCGAGCAGGGCTTCGTCCGGCCCGAGCGGGTGATCGACCTGTCGCAGCGGGGCGCAGGCGACCGCACCCCGAACGTGCCGGTGCGCGCGAGGTGAGAGGCGCGGACCTGCGCGGCGCGGGCCTCCGGGTCCGGATCTGCGGCGCGCTGCTCCTGCTCGCGTTCCTGGCACTCTCGGCCCGCGCGGCCCATCTCGGCGTGGTCGATCAGCGCGGCGTGCGGCGCGGCGCCGCGCAGACCGGGACCGTGCTGCGGCTGGCGCCGGCGCGCGGCACGATCCTCGACAAGAGCGGGCGCGAGCTGGCGGTCACGGTGCCGGCGCCCTCCCTCTATGCGGTGCCCCGCGAGATCGAGGACCCCGCGGGCACCGCGCGGGCCCTCGCCCGGGCGCTCGGCGTCCCGGCCGGGCCCCTGCGGGAGCGGCTCGGGCGCAAGGCCCCCTTCGTCTTCGTCGCGCGCTGGCTGTCGACGGAACAGGCCGCTGCGGTGTCCAAGCTGGAGCTGGCGGGCCTCGGCCTCGTGCCCGAGCCGCGGCGCGCCTTTCCCCAGGGCCCGCTGGCCGGCCGGCTGATCGGCTTCTCGAACATCGACGGCGAGGGGGCACGCGGCATCGAGCAGATGGAGAACGCCTGGCTCCGCGGCAAGGCCCAGCGCGTCGCGGTGGAGCGCGATGCCCGCGGTCGCCTGCTCGCGTTTGCCGACTACGACCCGGCCTCCTCGGCCGGCGGCGACGTGGCGCTCACGCTCGACGCCGCGCTCCAGGCCGAGGCCGAGGCGGCCCTCGCCGAGGTGACCGAGGCCACCGGGGCCAGGGGGGGCCTGGTGATCGTGCTCGACCCGCGACGCGGCGACCTGCTGGCGCTCGCCGAGCGCCCCGGCTTCGACCCGAACCGCTTCCGCACCACGCCCTACCCCGAGACCCGCTCGCGGGCCTTCCTGGATGCGGCCGACCCCGGCTCGACGGCGAAGCCGTTCGTCGTGGCCGCCGCGCTCGAGCGCGGCGTGGTCTCGGCGAGCGAGCAGATCGACTGCGAGAACGGGAGCTACCGCGTTCCCGGCAAGACCCTGCGCGACACCAAGCCGCACAAGCTGCTCGATCCCGCCGGCATCCTGCGCGTCTCGTCGAACGTGGGCATCGCGAAGATCGCCTTCCGCGTCGGGGCCGAGCCGCACGATGCCCTGCTGCGGCGGCTCGGCTTCGGACGCGGCACGGGCAGCGGCTTCCCCGACGAGTCGAGTGGCGTGCTGCGTCCGTGGCGGGAGTGGCGGCCGCTCGATCATGCCACCATCGCCTTCGGACAGGGCATGGCGGCGACGCCGATCCAGCTCGCCAACGCCTTCGCGGTCCTGGCGAACGGGGGGGAGTGGCGCGCGCCGCGGTTGATCGCCGCGCGGCGCGAGACGGACGGGAACTGGGAGCACCTCTCTGCGCCTGCGCCCGAGCGTGTCCTGCCGCGCGCGGTGGCCGAGAGCGTGCTTTCGATGCTGGAGACGGTGGTGGGCCCGGAGGGCACGGGCCGACGCGCCGGGCTGCGCGGCATTCGGGTCGCGGGCAAGACCGGGACGGCCCAGAAGCTCGACCCCGACGGCAGCTACTCGACCGACCGCTACCAGGCCTGGTTCGTGGGCGCGGCGCCCGCCGATCGGCCGCGCGTCGTGGTCGCTGCGATGATCGACGAGCCGCGCGGCTTCATCCACACCGGCGGCGCCACCGCGGCTCCGGTCTTCGCCAAGGTGACCGCCGCGGCCCTCGCCCGCGACGGCATCCTCACCGAGCCCTCGCTGCCCCTCCCCGAGTGGGCCCGCGTCGACTGGGTCCCCCCCTGGAAGACCGAGAAGAAGCCCGCCGCCCCGAAGCCCAACCCCAACCTCAGCACCCCGCCGCCCCGCCGCATCGCAAGGGCGGAGCCGGCGCCCCGCACGACGACCGCCCCCGAGAAGAGCGCCACCCGAGCCACACCGCAAGCGCCGCGAGGCGGCGCGCGTACGCCGCAAGCGACGTCGCAAGGCGGCGGCGCGCGCAGCGAGGCGAAGCCGAGCGAAGTCACCAGGCTCGGCGATCGCATCCTGCTCCCCGATTTCCGCGGCCAGAGCCCCGAGCAGGTGCGCGCGCAGCTCGCCGCGAGCGGGATCCGCCTCCAGGCCTCGGGCAGTGGCCGCGCGGTCGCGCAGGATCCGGCGCCCGGCACCATCGTCCGCGGCG
Organism: Myxococcota bacterium; assembly: GCA_041605395.1. Lineage (GTDB taxonomy): Bacteria > Myxococcota_A > UBA9160 > UBA9160 > UBA6930 > JBFIYM01. The sequence goes on from JBFIYM010000042.1 coordinate 16,111, forward strand.
GCAGCATCCGCGTGCGCTTCGCAGCCGGAGGGCCCCGGTGATCCAGCTCTCGTCCCTGCTCGCCGCGCTGCCTCCCGAGCTGGCCCCCAGCGAGCCGCCCCGCGCCGATCCCGGCATCGGCGGCGTCTCGATCGACTCCCGCGCCGTCGCGCCGGGCGACCTCTTCGTGGCGCTGCGCGGCGAGAACGCCGACGGCCACGACTACCTCGCCCAGGCCGCGGCACTCGGGGCGGTGGCCCTGCTCGTCGAAGCTGCGCCCGACGCGGCCGGGCTGCCCCCCGCGATCGTCGTGCCGGACACGCGCCAGGCGCTCGGCCCGGTGGCGCTCCGCTTCTACGGCGACCCCGCGAGCGAGCTCTCGCTGGTGGGCGTCACCGGGACGAACGGCAAGACGAGCACGACGTTCCTCGTCGAGTCGATCCTGGCGGCCGCGGGCCGCTCGGTCGGCCTGATCGGAACCGTCGAGGTGCGCTTCGCAGGGGAGAGGCGGCGTGCGCTCAACACCACGCCCGAGAGTCTCGAGCTCCAGCGTCTGCTGCGAGAGATGCGCACACAGGGCGTCGACGCTGCCGTGATGGAGGTCTCGTCCCACGGTCTCGTGATGGGCCGCGTGCACGGTGTCGGCTTCGACGTGGCGGCCCTCACCAACCTGACCCAGGACCACCTCGACTTCCACGGCGACATGGAAGCGTACGCAGCCGCCAAGGCGCGCCTGTTCCGCCACCACCTGAAGCCGGGCGGCATCGCCGTCGTGAACCTCGACGAGCCGCGGGCACCGAGCTTCCTCGACGCCGCACTCGCGGGCGGGGGCCGGACACTCGGCGTCAGCCGCCGGCCCGACGCGAAGGCCGACGTCCGCGTCGCCGAGGCCGAGGTCTCGCTCTCGGGGGTGACCGCGCGCCTCGAGCTCCCGACCGGTCCGCTCGACGTGACGCTCCCGCTGGTGGGCGACTTCAACGTCGAGAACCTGATCGTGGCGGTGGGCATCGCGGTGGCGCTCGAGCTCCCGCCGGAGGCGATCGCCCGCGGCCTCGCGTCCTGCCCGCAGGTTCCCGGACGCATGGAGCGGGTCGGGGAGCGGCATGCCGAGGCGCCGGTGGTGCTCGTCGACTACGCCCACACGCCGGACGCGGTCGAGAAGCTGCTGCGCGCGGTGCGACCGCTGACGACGGGCCGCGTGATCGCCGTCTTCGGCTGCGGCGGGGACCGCGACCGGACCAAGCGTCCGAAGATGGCGGCCGCCGTGGCGCGCTTCGCGGACCGCGCCGTGCTCACCAGCGACAACCCGCGCACGGAGGACCCCGAGGCCATCCTGCGGGAGGTCGAGCAGGGGCTCGGCGCCATGCGCCGCGTGGAGCCGGAGGCGCTCGCCACGAACGAGCGCGCCTACGTCACGCGGGCGGATCGCCGCGAGGCCATCGCGCTCGCCATCGGGGCGGCGCGCCCCGGCGACACGGTGGTGATCGCCGGCAAGGGACACGAGGATTACCAGATCATCGGAAGGGAACGCCTTCCTTTCGACGACCGCGCGGAGGCGCGCCGCGCGCTCCGCAGCGCGGAGGCCCACCGCGCAGCCCAGGGAGCCGCCACGTGATCCCCTTCACGACGCGCGAAGTTCTCGACTGGACCGCCGGCCAGCTCGCACGCGGCCGTGCCGAGACGCTCTTCGCCGGCGTCTCGACCGACACGCGCGCGGACGTATCGGGCTGCCTGTTCGTGGCACTGGTGGGGGCCAACCACGATGCACACGCCTTCGTGAACCAGGCGCTCACGGCGGGCGCGACCGGCGTGCTGGTGGAGCGCGCCGACGCGGCCGGGGCGGAGACGTCGGGCGTCGTGATCGTGGTTCCGGACACGACGCGCGCTCTGGGCGCGCTGGCCGCCGGCCATCGGGCCGGCTTCGCGGGGCCCGTCGTCGCCATCACGGGAAGCAACGGGAAGACGACGACCAAGGAGATGTGCGCGTCGATCCTCGGGGTCGGCGGGCCGTGCCTCAAGAACCGCGGCAACCTGAACAACGAGATCGGGCTCCCGCTCACGCTGCTCGAGCGCGAGGCCACCCACCGGACGCTGGTGGTGGAGCTCGGCATGAACCACCGGGGCGAGATCGCACGGCTCGCCGCCATCGCGCGCCCGACGGTCGGCCTGATCACGAACGTCGGCACGGCCCACATCGAACACCTCGGCTCGCGCGAGGCGATCGCGGAGGAAAAGGGAGACCTGATCGCCGCGCTTCCGCCCGAGGCGATCGCCGTCCTGAACGCCGACGACGCGCTCGTGTGCGCGCAGGCGGCCCGCACGAAGGCGCGCGTCGTCCGCTTCGGGCAGGCCGAGGACGCCGACGTCCGCGCCGAGCGCATCACGGCGCTCGGCGAGCGCGGCTTCGCCTTCGACCTGCTGGCCGACGGCGCCCGCATGGCCGTCCAGATCGCCGGGCTCGGCGACTCCACCGTGCCGAACGCGCTGGCCGCCGCGGCCGGCGCGCTGGCCGCAGGCGCCTCGCTGGACCAGGTAGCGGAGGGCCTCGGCCGCTACCGGCCGGTGGGGGGGCGCATGGAGCGGGTCGCGCTCCCGCGCAACATCATCCTGATCAACGACACCTACAACGCCAACCCGCAGTCGATGCGGGTGGCGCTCGAGAGCCTCGCCAAGCTGAAGGGCGGCAGCCGGGGCATCGCCGTGCTCGGCGAGATGGGGGAGCTGGGCGAGGCCGCCCTCGCGGCCCATCGCGCCACGGGGACGCTGGTGGCGAAGCTCGGTCTCGACCAGCTGTTCGCGCTCGGCGAGCACGCGGAGGCGCTGGCCGAGGCGGCGATCGAGGCGGGCATGGCGGCCGAACGCGTGCACGTGGGCGGCAGCCACGCCGAGGTGGCCGACGCCGTGCGCGAGCTCCTCCAGGGCAACGACTGGGTGCTGGTGAAGGGCTCGCGCTCGATGCGCATGGAGCGCGTGGTCGAGGCGCTCTCCGAATCCGTGGAGGAGCGCTGATGCTCTACCACCTGCTGGTGCCGCTGGCCGAGTACTACAGCGTGCTGAACGTCTTCCGGTACATCACGTTCCGCACCGCGGCCGCCACGCTCACGGCGCTCTTCCTCGCGTTGGTGGCCGGCCCCTGGGTGATCCGACGCCTGGCGGCGCTGCGCGTGGGCCAGCCGATCCGGGACATCGGGCCCGATCACCAGAGCAAGGCCGGGACGCCGACGATGGGCGGCCTCCTGATCCTGCTCTCGCTGGGCGTCTCCGTCCTGCTCTGGGCGGATCTCACCAACCGCGCCACCTGGACCGTGCTGCTGCTGACGCTGGGCTACGGCCTGCTCGGCTTCGTGGACGACTACCGGAAGGTGCGCGAGCGCAACCACAAAGGCGTCTCGGCCCGCACCAAGCTGTTCTGGCAGTGGCTGCTCGCCTTCGGGGTGGCCGGCCTGATCTTCACGGACCCGAGCTTCGACGGGCAACTCCAGGTGCCGTTCGTGAAGACCTTCACCCCCGACATCGGCTGGCTCTACGTGCCGCTCGCCGCCTTCGTGATCGTGGCGATGAGCAACGGCGTGAACCTGACCGACGGCCTCGACGGGCTCGCGATCGGTCCGGTGATGATCACCTCCGGCGTGTTCCTGATCCTCGCCTACGCCGCGGGTCACGCCGAGATCGCCGAGTACCTGGCCATCAAGTCGGTGCCCGGCGCCGGCCAGCTCGCGATCTTCTGCGGCGCGCTCGTGGGCGGAGGGCTCGGCTTCCTCTGGTTCAACAGCTCGCCGGCCCAGCTCTTCATGGGCGACGTCGGCGCCCTCGCCCTGGGCGGCGCGCTCGGCGCCATCGCCGTGGTGATCCGGCAGGAGATCCTGCTGGGCGTCGTCGGCGGGATCTTCGCCGTCGAGACGCTCTCGGTCGCGATCCAGGTCGTGTGGTTCAAGCTGACCGGAAAGCGCGTGTTCCTGATGGCGCCGATCCACCATCATTTCGAGAAGCTCGGCTGGGCGGAGCAGAAGATCGTGGTCCGCTTCTGGATCGTCTCGATCATCCTCGCGCTCGTCGCGCTCTCCTCGTTGAAGCTGCGCTGATGCTCGACCTGGACGCCGTCTCGATGATCCTCGCGCCCGTCGGGCCAACCTCGTGGAAGCGTCGCTGATGCTCGACCTCGAGGGACAGCGCGTCCTCGTGCTCGGCGCCGGCCTCTCCGGCCGGAGCGCCGCAGCCTTCTGCGCCCGCATCGGCGCCCGCGTGACGCTCGCCGACGAAGGGCCGATCGCGGACGCGCCGACCGGGATCGAGGTGATCGCCGCCACCCCGTTTCCCGATCCGGCCGACTTCGACCTCGTGGTGCCGAGCCCCGGGGTTCCGCCCGTGCGCTACCGCGAGCGCGCGCGTCGCGTCTGGGGGGACATCGAGCTGGCCTGGCGCGCGCTGGCGGTGCCGATCGCCGCGGTGACCGGAACCAACGGCAAGTCCACCACGGTGCGGCTGCTCGAAGCCATGCTGCGCTCCGCCGGCCTCCGGGCGCGCGCCGCCGGGAACGTGGGGGAAGCCGCGCTCGACCTGGTCGGCGAGCCGCTCGACGTGGCCGTGCTCGAGGTGTCGTCCTTCCAGCTCGAGACGGTGGACCGCTTCCACCCGCGCGTGGCCGTGCTGCTCAACCTGACGCCCGACCATCTGGATCGGCACGCGAGCCTGGCCGACTATCGCGCCGCCAAGGCCCGGATCTTCGAGAACCAGGGCCGCGACGACGTCGCGATCCTGAACGCCGACCCGGCCCTCGACGACCTCGCCGCCGGGCTGGCCGCGCGCGTGCTCCGCGTGAGCGCGCGCGGGAGCGTCGAGCGCGGCGCGTGCTGGGACGGCGACGCGGTCTGCCTGCGCACGGGCGGCGCGCCGCTTCGCATCCCGCTCGAGGGCCTGCCGCGGCCGACCGGGCCGCTCCGCGAGAACGTGCTGGCCGCGCTGTTGGCCGCCCAGGCGCTCGGGGCCGAGCCGCGCAAGGCGCTGGCGGCGCTCGCGGGCTTCACGCCGCTCCCGCATCGCTCGGAGTGGGTCGCGACGCGGGGCGGCGTGCGCTTCGTGAACGACTCCAAGGCGACGAACCCCGGCGCGGCGGCGGCGGCGCTCGCGCTCGAAACGCAGCCCGTGGTGTGGATCGCCGGCGGCAAGGACAAGGGCCTCGACTTCGGGGAGCTCGACGGCGCGCTCGGCGGCGTCCGCATCGCGCTCCTGATCGGCGCCGCAGCGCCCCGCCTGGAAGCCGCGCTGCAGGGGAAGGTCCGGACCGAGAGGGTCGGCACGCTCGAGGCGGCCGTCACCCGGGCCGCCGCGCTGGCCGAGGCGGGGGACGTGGTGCTGCTCTCGCCGGCCTGCGCGAGCTTCGACCAGTTCCAGAACTTCGAGCACCGCGGCCAGCGCTTCCGCGAGCTGGTCCATGCCCTCGATCGGGGGGCGCGGTCGTGAAGGGACGTCGCCAGCCCACGCCGAAGCCCCGGGCGCCGCAGAGCCGCCGGCGCGGCGCCGCCCGGCGTCGCAGCGCGGCGCCCCGGCGACCGCTCGGGGAGCGGCCGCCGCAGAGCCGGGTGAGCCGTGCGGATGCGTCGGCGATGCTCGGCGTCTCGGTGCTGATGCTCGCCAGCATCGGCGCCGTGGCCGTCTTCAGCGCAACGGCGCCGCTCGCGCTCGAGGCCGCCCTGCCCCCCCACTTCCTGCGGCACCTGGCCGCGGCGATCGTCGGCGCGGGCGTGGTGGTGGTGACCGCGCGCATCCCGCTCATGGCCTGGCATCGCCTGGCGCTGCCGTTCTGGGGCGTGTCCGTGGCGCTGCTGGTCGCCACGCTCTTGATCGGGATCGCAGGCGGTGGCGCCCAGCGCTGGCTCTACGTCCCGGGCGCGGGTGTCGCCTTCCAGCCGGTCGAGGTCGCGAAGCTCGCCACCGTGCTGGCCGTCGCAGCGCTGCTCGGCCGCCGCGACGGGCGCGCGGGCGTGGGCACGCCGAAGCTGTTCGTCGCCCTCAGCCTGGGCGCGCTTCCCGCGCTGCTCTGCCTGCTCCAGCCCGACCTCGGCAATGCCGTCCTGCTGGTCGCGCTCACCGCCATCCTGCTGTTCGTGGCGGGCGCCGACTTCCGTCCGCTGCTGGCGGTCGGCACGCTCGGGGGCGTGGCGGTCGCGCTCTACACCGCCTTCCGGCCCTATGCGCTGCGGCGCGTGCTCGGCTTCCTCGATCCGTGGTCGCGCGCTTCGGCCGAGGGCTTCCAGCTGGTGCAGTCCTTCGTCGCCTTCGGGCGCGGCGGCGTGACCGGCGTCGGCATCGGCGACGGCCGTCAGAAGCTCTTCTACCTGCCCGAGGCGCACACCGACTTCATCCTCTCCGTGGTGGCGGAGGAGGCCGGCCTGATCGGGGTGCTCCTCGTGCTCGGCGCCTTCGCGGCCCTGCTCGTGGCGGGGCTCCGCATCGCGCTGGCCGCCCAGCAGCGCTTCGCCCTGCTGCTGGGCTTCGGCATGACCGCCCTGTTGGTGGTCCCGGCACTCCTCAACGCGGCCGTGGTGATGGGCTGCCTGCCGACCAAGGGCCTCACCCTGCCCTTCCTCTCCTACGGCCGCAGCTCGCTCGTGGTCTCCTGCCTCGCCGTGGGCATCCTGCTGGCCGTGGCGCGCGCGGCGCGCCGGCCGGGCGGAGCGCGCTCGTGAGCGGTCGCTTCGCGATCTCGGGCGGCGGCACCGGCGGGCACGTGATGCCGGCGCTGGCCCTCGGCGAAGCGCTCCAGGCCCAGGGCGAGCGCGTCCTCTTCGTGGGCAGCGAGCGGGGCATCGAGAAGCGCCTGGTGCCGGAGGCCGGCTTCGAGCTGGCCACGCTCGACGCGCGTCCCGTCCTCGGCCGCGGACCGCTGGCCCGCGTGGGGGCCCTGGCGGCGCTGCTCCGTGCCGTGTTCGCGGCACGGCGCCTGCTTCGCGAGCACGAGGTGGGCCTCGTGATCGCCGTGGGCGGCTACGCCTCGGTGCCGTCGGCCCTCGCGGCCGTCTCGCTTCGCCTCCCGATGGTGCTCGTGAATGCCGATGCCGTCCCCGGGCTCGCCAACCGGCTGCTCGCGCGCTTCGCACGGCGCATCTTCGTGGGCTGGCCGGGCGCCCGGGCCGCGCTCGGCGGCGGCGAGCGGACCGTGGTGAGCGGCGTGCCCCTGCGGCGCGCCCTGGTCGAGGCCTTCGCGAGCCGGGACCCCGAGAAGCCGTCCGACGACGATCGGCTGCACCTGTTCGTGTTCGGCGGCAGCCAGGGGGCCCGGCAGGTGAACGACGCGCTGGTCGCGGCGATCCCCGCACTCGACCCGCAGCGGGTCGGCGTGGTGCACCAGACGGGGGAGCACGACCGCGATGGCGTCGAGCGCGCCTGGCGCCAGGCCGGCTTCGACGCCCTCGTCACCGCCTTCGAGCGCGACATGCCCTCGCGCTACCGCTGGGCCGACCTGGTGGTGTGCCGGGCCGGCGCGATCTCGGTCGCCGAGCTCACGCTCGCCGGCCGCGCGGCGCTGCTCGTCCCGCTCGCGCACGTGGGGGGCGGCGAGCAGTTCGCGAACGCCCAGGAGCTCGAACGGGTGGGGGCCGCGCGCGTGCTCGACTCGCGCACGCTCACCCCCGAGCGCTTCACCCGCGAGCTGCTGGCCCTGCTCGAGGACCCCGACCGGCTGCGCCAGATGGGCGTGCAGGCCGCCTCGCTGGCGCGTCCGGACGCCGCGGCCACGATCGCCAGCGCCTGCCGCGGGCTCGCGGGCGGAGGCGCGAGCGGGCCGACGGAGGGACGCGCGAGCGGACCGGCGGAGGGACGCGCATGAGCGGGCGCTTCCGTGGCATCGAGCGCATCCACTTCGTCGGCATCGGTGGCATCGGCATGAGCGGCCTCGCCGAGCTGCTGCGGGCGCAGGGCTACACGGTGACCGGCTCCGACCTCGCGGAGGGCGCGACGATCGAGCGCCTGCGCACACTCGGGGTCGAGGTGGCGATCGGCCACGACGCGCGCCACGTGGCGGGCGCCCACGTCGTGGTGGTCTCGAGCGCGGTGCGCGCGACCAACCCGGAGCTCGCGGAAGCGGCGCGCCGGGGCATCCCGGTGATTCCGCGCGCCGAGATGCTGGCCGAGGTGATGCGCCTCAAGGACGGCATCGCCGTCGCCGGAACCCACGGCAAGACCACGACCACGTCGCTGCTCGCCCACGTGCTGCAGGCCGCGGGCCTCGACCCCACCATCGTCGTGGGCGGCCGCGTGATCGGAGCCGGCGCCGGCGCGGAGAGCGAGCGGACCGGCGCGCGCCTCGGCGGCGGCCCGTTCCTGGTGGCCGAAGCCGACGAGAGCGATGGCTCGTTCCTGCACCTGGCGCCCGTGATCGCCGTGGTCACCAACGTCGAGGCGGAGCATCTCGACCACCACGGCAGCCTGTCCGCGCTCGAGGACGCCTTCGCGGCCTTCCTCGAGCGCCTCCCCTTCTGGGGCGCCGCCGTGCTCTGCCTCGACGACCCCGGCGTACAGCGGCTGCTCGCGCGCGTCTCGCGCCGTCGCATCACCTACGGCCTCGGGGCGCAGGCGGACTGGGTGGCGAGCGAGGTGCGCGCGGACGGTGCCGGCATGGCCTTCGCGGTGCGGCGCCGCGGCGAGACGCTCGGTTCGGTGGCGCTGCCGCTGCCGGGCCGCCACAACGTGGCGAACGCATTGGCGGCGCTCGCGGTGGCCGGCGAGGTCGACGTGCCCTTCCCGGTCGCCGCCGAGGCGCTGGCGGGCTTCGGGGGCGTCGAGCGGCGCTTCGAGACGAAGGGCGTGGCTCGCGGCGTCCGCGTGGTGGACGACTACGGCCACCATCCGAGCGAGGTGCGCGCCACGCTGGCGGCCGCGCGCGGGGTGCACGCGGGGCGCATCGTGGTCGTCTTCCAGCCGCACCGCTACTCGCGCACCCGGGACCTGTTCGACGCCTTCACCACCGCGTTCCACGACGCCGACCGGGTGGTGCTGACCGAGATCTACGCGGCCGGGGAGCCGAAGCTCCCGGGCGTCGAGGCGGCCGCGCTCGCCGACGCGATTCGGGCGCGCGGGCACCGGGACGTGCGCTTCCTGGCCGACATCGAGCGCATCCCCGCCGAGCTCGCGCCCGAGCTCCGGGAAGGCGACCTGGTGCTGACGCTCGGCGCTGGCAGCGTGAGCCGGGTCGGGCCGAAGCTGCTGGCCGCGCTCGAGGAGGGGTCGCCGTGATCTCCGACGAAGCGCGCGGCGCGCTCGAATCCGGCCTCGGCACGGCGATCCGCTTCGACGTGGACGCGAGCCGGCTGACGTCGCTCCGCGTCGGCGGGCGGGCGGACGCGCTGGCGACGCCGCCCGACCGCGCGAGCCTGGCGACGCTGCTTCGCATCTGCGCGCGCCACGCGGTGCCTCGGCGGGTGATCGGGCGCGGCTTCAACACGATCGTGCGCGACGAAGGGGTCGACGGCGTCCTGATCCAGCTCTCCGCGTTCAAGCGGCTCGAGGAGCGGCCGGACGGCGGCGTACGCGTCGAGGCAGGCGTCTCGCATGCGAGCCTGACACGCTTCTGCCGCGAGCGCGGCCTGTCGGGCCTCGAGTTCGGAGCCGGCATCCCGGGCAGCATCGGCGGCTGGGTCGCGATGAACGCGGGCATCCCCGAGCGCGAGACGGGCGAGGTGGTCCGAGAGCTCGAGGTGATGAGCCCGAGCGGCAGCAAGCTGCACCACCTCCCTCGCGAGCGCCTCGGTTTCCGCTACCGGAAGCTCGGCGGCCTCGCGCCCGGCTCGGTGATCGTGTCGGCCCTGCTCGACGTGGTCGTCGCGAAGCGCGAGCAGGTGGCCGCCGAGGTCGCGCGCATGCTCGCGAAGCGCTCGGCCTCGCAGCCGCTCGACGTGCCTTCGTGCGGCTCCGTCTTCAAGAACCCGCGCGGCAGCTTCGCCGGGCGCCTGATCGAGGCGGCGGGGCTCAAGGGCGAGCGTCACGGCGGCGCCCAGATCTCGCCGCTCCACGCGAACTTCATCGTGAACACGGGGGGCGCCACGGCCGCCGACGTGCTCGCACTGATCGGTCACGCGCGCGCGGCCGTCCGCCTGCGCACCGGCATCCTGCTGGAGCCGGAGGTCCGCATCTTCGGGAGGGGAACGACATGAAGGGGACTCGGTGGCGAAACGAGCGGCCGGCGCGCACGCGGCGCTTCGGGCTGCCGGCTTCGCGCGGCGTCCGCACCGGCGTCTGGCTGGGCGCGCTCGCGGCGGGCGCGCTCGCGGGCGCGCTGCGCGGCGACGCCCTGCTGACCGGCGCGTTTCCGGAGCGCGCGGCCCAGCTCCGCTACGCCGTGATCGGGAACGAACGTGCCACGGCCCGCGAGCTGGCCAGCGCGGCGGCCGTGGCGCCCGGCACCTCGTTCGCCGCGCTCGACCTGCCGGCGGTGCGCTCCGCGCTGGCCGGGCATCCCTGGGTACGTCACGCCCGGGTTGCCGCGCTGCCGCCCGACCAGGTGATCCTCGCGGTCGAGGAGCGGGAGCCGGTGGCGGTGGCGCGCCTCGCGGGCGAGGCCCGCCTCGTGGATCGGGACGGCACGGCGTTCGCGCCCGTCGAGGGCACGACCGATCTCCCGGAGCTGGTCGGAGCGGGCGCCCCGGGCTCGCCGCCCCTGCTGGAGGGTGTGGCGCTGCTCGATGCGGTCGCGGCCGAGGGCCTGCCGGCACCGCGCGCGCTGATCCTGGGCGGCGAGGAGCCCGGCACGACCCCGGCCCTCGAGTTCCCACCCGGCGCCGGGGCGCCCGGAGCGCGCGTGCTGCTCGGCCCCGACGACCAGCCGGCCAAGCTGGCGCGCCTCGCGGCGCTGCTGCGGGCGAGGCTGCCCGAGCTCGCGACGGTGCGCGAGATCGATCTGCGCTTCGGCGAGGACGTGGTGTTGCGACCGCAGCCCGAAGCGCCGGAGCAGGAGACGGCGGGAGTGCCGGGGGGCGCTTCTCGCAAGGGACGGTCGAGCTAGGTCGGTCCGGCTCGCGAACACAAACGAGGGGGTGAGAGGGAGATGGCACGCAAGGAAGATCTGATCGTCGGTCTCGACATCGGGACCACCAAGATCTGCGCCGTGGTGGCGGAGCCCACCGAGAGCGGCGTGGACGTGATCGGCATCGGCACGCACGCCTCGCGCGGGCTCAGGAAGGGCGTGGTCGTCGACATCGACGCCACGGTCGACTCCATCAAGCACGCGGTCGAGGAGGCGGAGCTGATGGCCGACTGCGAGATCTCGTCGGTCTACGCCGGCATCGCCGGCGGCCA
>JBFIYM010000043.1:0-27046 GCA_041605395.1 Myxococcota bacterium
CGGCTCGCGATGAACGGACGGGGCCGAAGGCCCGGCTTTCCTGAGGCGAAGCGGCTCGCGATGAACGGACGGGGCCGAAGGCCCGGCTTTCCTGAGGCGAAGCGGCTCGCGATGAACGGACGGGGCCGAAGGCCCGGCTTTCCTGAGGCGAAGCGGCCGTGAGCCGTGACGGAACGGTCGGATTCATCGGCACCGGCACGATCGGCGCGCCGATGGCGCAGCGGCTCCTCGCCGCGGGCCACGCGCTCGTGGTCCACGATCGCGTCGAGGCCGCGCTGGCCCCGCTGCTGGCGGCCGGCGCGGAACGGGCGGGCTCCGCGGGCGAGGTGGCGCGGGCCTGTCGCGTGGTCTTCACGTCGCTGCCGGGGCCGGCCGAGGTCGAGGCGGTGGTGAGCGGGGCCAGCGGCCTGCTCGAGGGAGCCGAGGCGGGCGACGTGCACGTCGATCTCTCGACCAGCGCGTTCGACGCGGTGCAGGCGCTGGCGGCTCGGGAGGCCCGGGCCGGCGTCGACCTCGTGGACGCTCCCGTCTCGGGCGGTGTGATGGGTGCCAAGCAGGGCACGCTCACGGTGATGGCGAGCGGCGCGGAGCCCGCCTTCCGCCGCGTCGAGCCGCTGCTCGCCGCGTTCGGCAAGCACGTCTTCTACCTGGGCGAGAGCGGGAAGGGGACGCTCACCAAGCTGGTGAACAACGCGATCTTCCTGTGCGGGGGGCTGCTGCTGCAGGAGACGTTCGCGATGGCCGCGAAGGCCGGCCTCGACCTGGAACGGCTGCTCGAGGTCGTCCAGAAGAGCAGTGGCGCGGCCTACGCGGGCACCGCCCCGCTGGTGCTCGGCCGCGGCTTCGAGAACGCCTTCTTCCAGCTCTCCCTTGCCGAGAAGGACGTCGGGCTGGCGCTCACCTCGGCCCGCGGGCTCGGCGTGCCGATGCCGATGGTCGAGGCCGCGCACGGGACCTACGCGCGCGCGCTCGAGATGGGCCTCGGGGCGAAGCTCTTTGCGGCGACGCTGCTCGCGATCGAGGACGCCGCGGGCGTGGAGCTCCCGAAGCTCGGCTGACGGGCTGCCGCGTCAGCGCGCGCGCCGGGTCTTCCAGATGCCACGCCGCGCTTCCCGGGCCGCGCGCTCGGCCGCGGCGAACTCGCGGGGGTAGCGGCCCGAGCCGTAGCGGTCGAAGTACGGGGTCATGCCCGCCTCGATCATCGCGAGGTTCAGGTTGCGGTCGTCGACGAAGAGGTAGGCGAGCAGTCGCCCGTGGTCGTCGCGCTCCTCGCGCCACGGCTCGAGCCAGACCGGCCTTCCGTCGATCAGGGCTTCGAGCCGCGCTCCCGCCTCTTCGTAGAGCGGCTCGCCCCGTTCGGGCGTGTCGATCTGGAGCAGGCGCACCCGCTCCGCGAGGCCGTCGCAGCGCACGCGCACGGTGTCGCCGTCCGTCACGCGGAGCACGGCACAGGGGCCGATGCGCCCGGCCTCGGGTTCGGGCGCGCGGCCCAGCAGCCACCAGACGGCGATCAGCCCGACGAGGAGCAGCGACGCGGAGCGGGAACGCACGCGCCGAGGCTAGCCCGATCGGCCCCGCTGGTGGGCCAGTGCCTCCTCGAGCGCATCGCGCGCGCCGGGGTAGTCGGCGTCGAGCGCGAGCGCTCGGTGGAACGCGGTGATGGCCGCCTCGATGTCCTCGCCGTCGCCTCCCCGATCCGCGCGGAGGCGTCGGGTCGCGCCGAGCAGGTAGTGGGCGCGAGGCTTCCGCGGCTCGATCGCGACGAGCAGCTCGGCGTTCGCGAGCGCGGCCGCGAGCTCCTCGCGCTGCCGCGCGTCGAGCGCCGGGGCCCGGTCGAGCTGATCGAGCCAGCGGCTGCCGGCGCGGAAGCGCAGGTTCGCGCCCCCGCGACCGATCGCCAGCAGCCGTCCCACCGCCGGCGCGTCGAAGCCGGCGGTCCGGCTCGCCGCCCGGAGCCGCTGGAGGCTCGCCCAACGGGGCAGGTCCACGAGGGCGGAGCGCTGGATCGTCAGGAGTGCTTCGCCGGGCCGGCCCTCCGCGAGCTGCGCCGCGGCGCGCTCCCGGTAGCCGACCCGCGTCGGTGCGAGCAGCGCATCCGGAATCGCGGCCCCGAACACGATCAGGCAGACCGCCACCCCGGCGAACGCCGTGGCCCCGACGCGGCCCAGCGAGCGCCCCCAGGCTGCGGGCTTCGGCAGCCAGCGATCGAACGGGTGCAGCTGCTGGCGGAGCAGCGTCTTGGGGAACTCCTCGACCCCGTCGAAGCCGAGCTCGATGTCGTTGCGATCGTCGGGCAGGTAGTTCGTGCGGAACAGATAGTCCCAGATCGCGAGCGCGGAGCCGTAGTTCACGTTGCGGTTGTGGGGAATCTCCCGGGCGTGGTGCCACAGGTGGAGCTGCGGGTTGTTGAAGACGTACTTGAGCGGGCCGAGGGGCACCTTCAAGTTGGAGTGCGTGAACGTGCAGAACAGCATGGCCACCACGAGCGCGATCGCGGTCTGCTCGACGCCGAAGCCGATCAGGGTGAGCGGCACGTAGGCGAGGAAGTCGTAGAAGAGCTTCTCGGCCCAGTGCTGGCGCAGCGCGTTCAGGGCGTCGAGCTGGAGTGCGGAGTGGTGGACGCGATGGAAGGTCCAGAGCAGGTTGCTGCGGTGCAGCATCACGTGGCCGAGGTAGCTGATCAGGTCGACCAGCAGGAACAGCACCAGGTACTGGATCCACGGGTGTAGCTCCGCCAGCGAGACCGCCACGTCGAGATCGATCCCGACCCAGTCGTGGAGGGACCGCCGGAAGGCCAGCTCCACGGTCTGGAAGGCGGGCGTCCCGATCAGCTGATAGAAGAGCAGGAAGTTCGCGAGGGTGTAGAAGAGGTCGAGCCAGACCCCGTCGCGGAGCCGCGGCTGCGCTCGCCGCCAGGGACGGATCCACTCGCACAGGTACAGGAAGGCGACGACCCAGAGGCCGAGGTAGCCGCCGCCGAGAAGCGCCGGGAGGAACCCGGTCAAGGACACGACGACGGTTCGGAAGCCCAGCTCGATCGTGAGACCGAAGAAGCTCCAGTAGTCGACGAACGATTCCAGGCTCATGAGGGCCTACGGGCGTGTCGCAAGCCACTCAGGCTACGAGAGCATCGGCCCGCGCTGCAACCGCCCCGCTCCCCATCGGAACGACATGCGGCCGCCTGGAGCGTCCGTGACGCTCGCGAGCGTGGCGCCGGTCTAGCGATCCGAGACGTCGGGGGGCGGCGGCGGCGGGGCGCCCGCAGGCGGGGGCGGGATGTGCCGCGGGCGCGTCGAAGGCGGCTGCGCCGTGGCGGCGAGCGCTCCGGGCGGCGCCGGGATGCGGTGGCCCTCGGCGTACATGCACTGCATGTAGGCCACGTCGAAGCGTCGCTGCAGCGAGCCCCCGACGACGCCGCCCTGCGTGGCACCGGCTGCGGAGCCGACCAGCAGCCCCGCGCCCGCGCCGACCGCGGCGCCCGGGCCGATGTCGCCGGTCGCGGCGCCGATCAATGCCCCCGAGGCAGCGCCGACTCCGGTGCCGATCGCGGCGCCCGCGGCGGTGCGGTCGCCGACGGCCTGGCCCGGGTCGACGCCGATCTGGCCGGACGCGTAGCGCTGGCAGCCGGCGTCTTCGGCGCGGAACTGGTCGAAGCTCTTCCCGCTGCCCGGGAGCACCATCACGCTCGGGCCGGTGGGCACGTGGGCGCAGCCCCCGAGCGCGAGGCCGATCGTCACCGCGAGGATCCTTCGCATCCGTATTGCCTCCGACGCCGTGCGCCTACCGGGGGGTGGGGGGCACCTTGATCCAGGGCTCGGGGCAGCTCGGAATTCGCGGGTAGTAGCCGCCCTCGGGCTCGCAGTAGTGCCAGTAGCCCTCGACCGGCGGGTCCGGCCGCTCGATGTAGACCTCGGGCTCCTCGTGGACGACCCGCGGCGGGTAGGCCACCCAGGGCGGCGGGTACGCCCAGCCCCAGTACGGCGGCGGAACGCCGATCACGACGCGCGGCCCCCACCAGCCCCGGTAGTAGTGCCCGTGGTGGTGGTGGCGATGATGCCCGTGGCGCCAGCCGTGGGCCTCGGCCGCGCCGGGCACGGCCCACGTCGCCAGCGCCAGGGCCAGGGCGAACGCCAGGAGAGAGAACGCTCGACACATGGGCATGGCCTCCGCTGGTGCCGTCGAACCCCTTCGACGCAGCGGGGTTGCGAATGTTCAGTCGGCGCCCCCTGGGCCGGCTCGGCGCGCCGGGGCCCCGAGCAGGGCCTGGATCGGGCGCCCATCCAGAGGCCGGCCGGGCTCGATGTCGAGCAGCCGCGTCACGGTCGGGTGGAGGTCGACCGCGTCGACCGCCGGCAGCTCGACCCCGGGGGCGACCCCGTCGCCCCACGCGTAGAGGATCCCCGCCATGCCGGGGATGTCGGGCGGGTAGCCGTGTGTGGCCTTGAGGAACAGGCGGGCCGGCGTGAAGCGCGGCCCGTAGCGACCGAGCCACTGGAGCCCCGTTGGCCAGGCGGAGGCGTCCTCGATGAAGTAGGGCGGCCGCGCGGAGAGGATCAACGGCGGCACCCGGGGTCCCGTTCCGATCCGCGCGTAGCCGGGCAGGGCGGCCCGCCGGAGCACCTCGAACTCCCCGTACTGCGACAGGGTCTCGGCCGCCCCGTCGATCGCAGCCTCGTCCTCGAAGTAGAGGAAGGCCGTGGTGCCGGTCGAGACCGCGCGTGCCGGAATGTCGTGGTAACGGAGGATGCGCTCGACGTTCACGATCGATTCGATCTCGCGCATGCCATGGTCCGTGGTGACGAAGAGTGCGGCCCGCTCGCGCCCGGGGCCAGCTTCGATCGCGGCGATCACGCGTGCGACGGCCGCGTCCATGCCGGCCACCGCGGCGCGGGTCTCCTCCGAGTCCATGCCGGTGAAGTGCGCGGCCGAGTCGGGGCCGCGAAAGTAGGCAAGGATCAGGCGCGGTCGCTCGGCGGCGGGAAGCGCGAGCAGCTGCGCCACCTCCTCGGCGCGCTCGGGATCCTCCGGGAAGCTGTCGTGGCTCGGCGAATCGTCCACGATGCTGGCGCGGTCTCCGCGCGTGGCCGAGCGCGCGCCGTACCAGTCGAGTGCCGCGGCACGCAGGCCCTGGCGCTCGGCGGCCTCGTGCAGATGCTCGCAGTCGGTGGTCCAGTCGGCGTCCCGGCTGTGGTCGTAGAGCGCGCCGTTCTCGTCGAGGAACTTGTTGGTGACGATCCCGTGGCGGGCCGGCCAGCAGCCGGTCGAGATGGTGAAGCCGCTGATCAGCGAGATGGTGGGGAAGGGCGGAACGAAGGCGTGCGTGAAGGCGCCCTCCGTGCGCATGCGATCGAGGGCCGGGGTCGGGGCCAGCGACAGCAGCGCGGGAGCCGCCCCGTCGAACAGCAGCACCACGACGTTGCGCGGTGCCGGCACGTCGGCCCCCGCCGGCGCGGAGAATCCGAAGAGCACGAGGCCGATCACGAGGGCGGAGGGGCGAGCCATCGAAGCGATCAGGATACCGGCCTTTCCGAGCGTCGCCGGTTTCGCCCTCATGACTCGCATCTGCGTTCCCCATGATATTTGTCAGAATGCGCAGCCACGGGCGTCGACCCGGTACGGAGGGATCCGATGAAGGCCTCGCTGTTCGCACTGCTCCTGGCACTCGTTCCATTCGCCGGGTTCGCCGAGCCGATGCTCGTCTCACCGAGCGCAGAGTACGGCCCGGCCAGCTCCGTGGCCGACAACATCAAGCGCGAATGCACGCTGCCCGCGGCGCAGGCCGAGTCGGTGGTGGCCGCGCTCAACGCCGCGGGGATCGAGGCCCAGCCGGCCGGCAGCGCGGACGTTCCGGCGCGGGGCCGCTTCCTCCAGCTCCAGATCGATTCTGCGGTCTCGGCCGGCAACGCCTTCTCGGGCCACCGCAAGCAGGTGACGACCTCGGCCCGCCTGTTCGAGAACGGGAGGCAGGTCGCCGAGACCACGAAGACGCGCGACTCGGGCGGTGGCGTGTTCGGCGGCTACCGCGGCTCGTGCAGCGTTCTGCACCGCTGTACAAACACGCTCGGCAAGGACATCGCCGCCTGGGTGAAGAGCCAGCCGGGGATGTAGCGGTCGACGCGAGGGGCTGCTCCCGCGCTCCCAGGCGCCACCCCCGCGTCCTAGGCGGGCGCCTCGCATCGTCGCAGCAGCGCCACGGCGCGGCCCGAGGGCGGGGCCGCGGGGCTTCCCTCGAGCGCGAACTCGCTCACCCCCCTGACCCGACCCGACTCGGGGTGCCACGATTCGATGCGGAGTGCCGGACAGCCGGCGACGCGAGCGGCGAAGCTCGCCCCGGTGTAGCCCCGCAGATGGGCTTCTGCCCCCCAGGACAGGCGTAGCTGCCGCTCGCGGTCGCGGACCTGGATGCAGTCGTCGTCGGCGCGCACGGTCACTCCCTCCCGCTCCATCTCCCACGCCTCGTCGGTCGTAACGACGGGCTCGCTCTCGTCGGCGCGCAGGGTCAGATCGACCAGGTACACGCCTCCCGGCTGGAGGGCGGCGCTCATGCAGCGAAGATGCGCATCGACCGCGGCGTCGTCGTGCAGCAGGCGGAAGGAGCTCAGCGGGTTGATGGCAGCGGCGTACGTCCGGTCGCACGAGAAGGCGCTCATGTCGCCGCGCACGGTGTCGAGCCTGGTGCCCTCGGCGGCCGCCGCGCGGCGCGCGAAGTCCAGCATCGCGGCGCTGCGGTCGAGGCCGGTCACGACGAAGCCCCTGCAGGCCAGCAGGCGCCCGACCCGCGCCGGTCCGCAGGCCACCTCAAGCAGCCGTGCATTCGCGGCGATCCCGAGGCGTTCCAGACAGCCGGCGTAGAACGCAGCCTCGTGGCTGCGGTCGAAGCCGAACAGGACGTCGTAGTAGAGGGGATGATCGTAGATCGTCGAAACGGGCATGGCGTCTCCCGCCGCGGCACGGGCCGCGGGCTCAGCTCGAGGGCGGAGCGCTCGGTGCGGGCACCGGGCTCTTGGACAGTCTTCGCTCGTGCTGGCTCAGTGGGAGATCAAGGCTTCGCGAGCGTGGCGCCCCTGTCGCCGCCGGTCAAGCCGGGCGGCGGCAGGCTGCGAGCGAAAGCTGCTGCCGGCCGGCCGCGTCGAAGTTCTCGGGTGCGAGCCAGCGCGTGAAGGCGTGCTCGAGGGCGGGCCACTCCGAGTCGATGATCGAGAACCAGGCGGTGTCGCGGTTGCGGCCCTTCACCACGTGCATCTGCCGGAAGGTGCCCTCGTAGCGGAAGCCGAGGCGCTCCGCGGCGCGGCGCGAGGGCGCGTTCAGCGCATCGCACTTCCACTCGTAGCGGCGATAGCCGAGCTCGGCGAACACGCGCCGCATCATCAGGAACATGGCCTCGGTCGCGGCGGGCGTGCGCTGAAGGACGGGCGAGTACGCGAGGTGCCCCACCTCGATCACGCCCATCGCCGGCTCGATGCGCAGGAAGGACGCCACGCCGACGGGCCGCTCCGACGGCTCGAGCACGATCGCATGGAACTGCGGGTCCGCCTGCCTCTCCGCCTGCTCCGCCCAACGCGTGTAGGCCGCAGCGGACTCGAAGGGGCCGTACGGCAGGTAGGTCCAGTTGCGGCCCTCCGCGTCGAGCGCGTGGGCCTCGAAGAGGGCGGCTGCATGGCGCGCGGCGGACAGCGGCTCGAGGCGACACAGACGGCCCTGCATGGCGGTGCGGGGGGGCTGCGCGCGAGCCGTCCAGCCGGGAAGCGGCTCGCCGATGGGCTGGGAGAACTCGTTCACGGGAGGGGCCATCGCCCGAACCTTGCGGGGCGGCCGAGAAGCTTGCAAGCGGCGACGCGAGGCGCGTGTCGCCCCGGACTGCGCCTGCTCCCGCTCTGCGCCACACTCGGTCGCTCCTCCCGAGGAGTCGCCCGTGAGCCTTCCCGAGCCCGCCGCCGCCCGCGTGGAAGCCCTCGTCGGCGGGCGCATCGTGGCGTCCCGGAGCCAGGAGCGCTGGCGCCCGGCCTGGTTCCTCGAGGTCGAGAAGCCTGGCGGCGCGCGTGCTTCGGTCTACTTCCGGGGCGATCGCGGCCTGGCCCAGCACGGGGTCTATCCGCTCGAGCACGAGTACGAAGTGATGCGCGTGCTCGAGGCGAACGGCATCCCCGTGCCCCACATCTACGGCTTCTGCGACGAGCCGCGCGGCATCGTGATGGAGCAGGCGCCCGGGCGCGCGAACCTCGCGACGGCCGAGGACGAGGCCGAGCGAAGGAGCGTGCTCGATCACTACGTCGAGATCCTGGCCGCGATGCACGCGATCCCGCTCGACGCCTTTGCGCACCTCACGCTGCCCCGGCCGGCCACGCCCGAGGCGCTCGGTCTCGGCGATCTCGAGCGCTGGGAGAAGAGCTTCCGCGCGCGCAGCCCACGACCCGAGCCCCTGATCGAGTTCGTGGTGCGTTGGCTCCACGAGAACGTGCCGAGCCACCGCTCGCGGGTGACCTTCCTGGCCGGCGACTCCGGCCAGTTCCTCTTCGAGGCCGGCCGCGTGACGCGCGTGATCGATCTCGAGCTGGCCTATCTCGGCGACCCGCTCGCGGACCTGGCGGGGATGATGTCGCGGGACCTCTCCGAGCCGCTCGGGGACCTGTCGCGCGCGTTCGTGCGCTACGGCGAGCTCACAGGGGAGCCGGTGGACCTGCCCACCGTCCTCTACCACGCCGCGCGCTTCGCGATCGTGACGCCGCTCGCGACCGCGCCGCTCACCCAGACGCCGCCAGCCGGCCTCCACTACGCGCAGTACCTGGGCTGGAACCTGGTCTACGGGCGCGCTGCCCTCGACGCGATCGCGCAGCGCGAGGGCATCCCGCTCCCGGAGCCCGAGCCGACCGAGCCGGTCGCCACCCGGTATTCGCCCGCCTTCGAGCACGCCGTGGCGTTGCTGCGGGGTCCGGCGGAGAAGGGCTACGAGGCCGACGTCTCCCTGCGCCTCGCCGAGCACCTGCGCGAGGTCGACCGCCTCGGGCCGCAGCTCGAGGCGCGCGACCTGGACGAGGTGTCGAGCCTGCTCGGTCGCCGCGTCGCGAGCTGGAGCGAGGCGGACGCCGCGCTGGCGAGCTACGTGCGCGAAGCGCCCGCGGCGCAGACGCCCGAGCTCCTCCAGCTCCTGGTCCGTCGCACCCAGCGCCAGGAAGCGCTCCTGGGGCCCGCACTGCGCGAGCTCGACGGGGTCTCCATCCAGAGGATCCGCCTCGCATGAAGAAGTTCTTCGTCCTGCTCGGGCTCTTGATCGTGGCGTTGGTGCTCTTCGTCCAGGCGCAGCCCACGGAGTTCCTGATCACGCGCACCCGGACGCTCGCGGCGCCGCCCGAGGTCGTCTTCGCGCACGTCGTGGATCTGCACGAGTGGACGAAGTGGTCGCCGTGGGAGGACATCGACCCGGACATGTTGCGGGAGTACTCGGGGGCACCCGCCGGGCCGGGTGCCAGCTACCGCTGGTCGGGCGACGAAGACGTGGGCGAGGGCCGCATGACGATCACCGAGGCCGAGGCGCCGAAGCGCGTCACCCTGCGGCTCGAGTTCGTGCGGCCCTTCCCGACCACCAACACCGTCGACTTCTACATCGACGACAGTGGCCTCGCGACCGACGTCACGTGGGCGATGAGCGGGCGGAACGACTTCATGGCGAAGCTCTTCGGGCTGTTCCTGGATCTGGATCGGCAGGTGGGTGCCGACTTCGAGAAGGGCCTGCGTCAGCTCGACGTCGTCACCAGCGAGGCCGCGGAGCTGACGCCGCCGGAGCCCGCGCCGGCCGGCCAGGCGTAGGCGTGCCATGAGCGAGCCGCTGTGGCGCACGCGCCCCGACGCCTTCGAGATGCTGCCCGCCACCACGCTGCGTCGGAAGCAGATCAACGACTTCGTGTGGCTCTCGGAGGGCAACTCGAATGCGTTCCTGGTGGTGACCTCGGAAGGCCGCGTGGTGATCAACACCGGCATGGGCTTCGAGGGCCCGGTACACAAGGCGTACTTCGACTCCATCGACACCGGGCCGGTCCGCTACGTCCTGCTGACCCAGGGCCATGTCGACCACGTCGGTGGCGTCGACTGCTTCCGGGAGCCCGGGACGCAGGTGGTCGCGCAGGCAAACAACCCGGCCCAGCAGGCCGGCGACGCCCGCATCGCCGCCTTCCGGGCCCGGCGCAGCATGTTCGCATTCGCCGAGAGCATCCGGGCGGCGGGCAAGGCCACGGGCGGCGGGCCGCCGCCCGTGCAATCGAGGCCCGAGCCGGACGTCCTCTTCGAGGATCGCTTCGCGTTCACGCTCGGCGGCCTGCGCTTCGAGCTGATCGGGGTGGCCGGCGCGGAGACCGAGGACTCGATGCTGGTCTGGCTCCCGCAGCGTCGCATCTGCTTCACCGGCAACGTGTTCGGCGCCCTGTTCGGGCACTTCCCGAACCTCGTGACGATCCGCGGGGACCGCCACCGCGACGCCCTTCGCTACGTCGAGACGCTCGACGTGCTGCTCGCGCTCGAGCCCGAGCTGCTCTGCGTCGGCCACTTCGACCCGGTCGAGGGGAAGGTCCGCATCCGGGCCGAGCTGCTCCGGATCAAGCAGGCCGTGCTCCACGTGCACGACGCCGTCGTGGCGGCGATGAACGCCGGCCGCGACGTCTGGAGCGTGATGCAGGAGCTCCGGCTTCCGCCCGAGCTCGAGGTGGGGGAGGGCTACGGCAAGGTCCCCTGGTCGGCCCGTGCGATCTGGGAGACCTACCAGGGCTGGTTCCACGGCCGCTCCACGACGGAGCTCTACCCGGTGCCCCACTGGGCGGTGTCCCCCGAGCTGGTGGCGCTGGCCGGCGGCCCGGGGCCCGTCGCCGAAGCCGCTCGGAAGAAGGCGGAGAGCGCGCCCGTCGAGGCGCTCCATCTGGCGGAGGCGGCGCTCGCCGCCGAGCCGAAGCACGCGGGCGCGCTCGCCGCGAGCCTGGCAGCGCATCGGACGCTGCGCGCCGGCGCGACGAACTTCTGGGAGGTCAAGTGGCTCGAGAAGGAGATCGCGAAGCTCGAGCGTGAGCTCGGGGGCGCCACGTGAGTCCGGCGCGCCAGGAGATCCGCATCGAAGACCTGGCGGCTCCGGTGCTGAGCGACTTCCAGAAGGCTGCGATCGCCTGGGGCGAGCGGAACCCCGTCCAGTTCAGCGAGGCGAGCGTCCTCGACGCGGCACGCGAACGCACCGGGCTCTCGGACTTCGGCGCCGAAGACTTTCGCGAGCGACTCGCGGTCTGGCTCGCGGCGGTCGAGGAGGACCGCGGTCTGAACGCGCTCGGCCGCTACGGCGTGTTCCAGAACTGCGTGCGCTACCTCGCGAACCGGCTGCGCGTGACGGAGCTCTGGAAGCGTCACCCCGAGATCGCCGAGGTCGAGATCGAGCAGCCGCTCATCGTGGTGGGCCTGCCGCGCTCGGGCACCACGCACCTGGTGAACCTGATCGCGGCGGACTCGCGCCTGCGCTCGCTGCCGTACTGGGAGAGCCTCGAGCCGGTCCCCGTCCCCGGCGAGGGCCCGGGCCGCGACGGGCGCGACCCCCGCTGGTGGCGCTGCCAGCGCGCGCACGAGGCGCAGGCGGCGCAGGCACCGCTGCTGGTCGCGATGCACGACATGCCGCCCGAGCACATCCACGAGGAGATCGAGCTGATGGAGCTCGACTTCGGCTCCTACCAGCTCGAGTGGCTGTGCCGCCCGCCGCGCTGGCGCGACTACTACCTCGCGCTGGATGCGCGGCCGCACTACGCGTACCTGAAGCGCGTGCTCCAGGCGCTCACCTGGCTGCGTGGGCCGCGGCGCTGGGTGCTGAAGTCGCCGCAGCACCTGGAGCAGCTGCTGCCGCTGTGCGACACCTTCCCGGACGCGACGATCGCGATCACGCATCGCGACCCCGTCTCCGTGATCCGCTCGGCGATCACGATGCTGGGCTACGGCGACCGCATGCGACGCCGCGAGCTGGACCTGCCCGGCCTCGCGGCCTACTGGATCGACCGCGTCGAGCGGCTGCTCGGCGCCTGCGTGCGAGACCGGGACCAGCTCCCACCGGAACGCAGCGTCGATGTGCTCTTCCACGAGTTCATGGCGGACGACGTCGGAACCGTGGAGCGCATCTACGAGAGAGCGGGCCTCGAGACGACGAAGCGCGCTCGCGCCGAGCTGGAGGGCTTCATGCGCGAGAACCCGCGCGGCAAGCACGGCCAGGTCGTCTACGACCTGGCGGGCGACTTCGGCCTCGAGCCTGCCGCCGTGCGTGACCGCTTCGCCTTCTACTTCGAGCGCTTCCCGGTCAAGGTGGAGGACTGAGGATGGGAGACGAGCTCGGGCTCGGGGACATCGACCAGGTCGGATTCGTCGTGCGCGATCTCGATGCGACCTGCACCCGCTACGAGACGCTCTTCGGCCCCTGGCAGCGCGCCGAGTCTCCCCTCACCGGCGTCTGCTTCCGCGGCGCCCCGACCGACGTGCACCTCCAGCTGGCCTTCGGTCGTGCGGGCGCGCTCGAGATGGAGTTCATCGCCGTGGTGAGCGGCGCCTCCCCGCACAGCGAGTTCCTGGCCGCCGGACGCGAGGGCCTGCACCACCTGCGCTACCCGGTCGCCGATCGCGACGCGAGCGTGGCCGCGCTCGAGGCGCGGGGCTTCCGCCCGATCTGGTCGCACGCCATCGGCCCCTACCGGTGGGCCTACTGCGAGCCTCCGCACGGCGACGGCCCCCTGATCGAGCTGCTCGAGTCCCCCTAGCCGGCCGGCTCGAGCGGGATCACGGCGAGGCGGGTCAGCCGCAGGCGACGGATGCGCCAGGCGCCGCCCTGCTTCACGTACTCCTCGTGATAGTGCCCGTAGCCGCGGAAGCCGGCGCCGAGCTTCACGATGTCCATCATGGCCCAGATGCCGGTCGCCGTGTCCGGCCCGGTGAGCGTGATCTCCGGCATGTGGCCGTGGTGCACGGTGGCGGCGCTGGCCAGGGTCTCGCGGTTCCTGGCCACCATCTCTTCGGGGCTTTCGAAGCGGATCGTCGGGTGCACCCCCGCGCCGTCCACCTCGGCCGTGAAGTCGTCGCTGAACACCTCGCGCCAGGCTTCCCACTGCTTCGTGTCGAGCAGCCGGAAGTAGCGCGCCTTCAGCTGCTGGATCGCCTCGATCTCGGCCAGGGCCCTCGCGTCCATCGCCCTCTCCCGGCCGGAGGCTATCACGCCCCGGCGCTCCGCTTCGACTTCGCGCGGCGACGCGGGGGCGTGAGTCAGGCGGGGGCCGGGCGTCGCCGGCTGCGGGTCTTCCACCAGGCGCTCGCGCGCACGAGCGGTGCCGCTGCGAACGCGAGCACCGCGACGGCGTGCAGGGCGTCCCAGCCGTGCGACGGGTCGGGCACGAACGTGAGGGCGAAGATCCCCCACACGTACCAGGCGCCGGTGCGGTGGAGGAGCTGCCAGCGCGAGCGGCCGAGCCAGGAGACGGCCGCGTCCGAGGAGGTCGCCGCCATCAGCGCGATGAAGCCGAAGCCGAGCCCGCCGCCGATCAGGGTGACGACGTCGGCCTGGTAGGCGCCCGGGAAGCCCACGCTGAGCCACACGATCGCGGCGCCGTGGATGGCGTGGGAGACGGCCATGGAGACGCCCAGGTAGCGGCGGTTGCGCAGCAGGAAGGCGGTGGCGTCGCTGCGCCAGAGCTGGCGGGCCGGCCGGGCCAGGAAGGCGGCCAGGAACAGCACGGCCGAGCTCCGCGCCGTGGCGCGGATCAGCGTGCGCACCCCCTCTTCGTCCGTGCCCGCCAAGGCCAGCACGAGGGCGCTCATCGCGAAGAGCAGGAGGCTGTTCCAGCCCGTGAGGGCCCAGCCGCGGTAGCGCATGGCCCCCAGTATGACGCGCCCCGCGCGCGGAAAACCATCCCCGTCCGGATCCGGCCGGGTCTAGACTGGGAGCGTGGACGCGCGGATCTTCCTGGATGAGTTCCGCCCCTTCCGGCGCGGTGAGATCGCGCTGGCGAGGCGTCTGGCCGACGAGCCCCACTTCCTGCCCGCGCGCGAGCTGGCGCTGCTGCGTCACGCGTTGCGCCTGGCCCAGCTCTCGGCGCTCGGCGGTGAGCCCGACGAGCTCGTCGACCGCATCGGCAGCATGCGGCTCCGGCTGCTCCAGCTGCTGGCCCCGGTCCTCCCCACCGAGCCCGAGCAGATCGACCCGAAGCGGCTCGCGGGCCGCTTGCCCAAGGTGGTGCGGCTCGTCGGCGAGGCGCGCCAGCGCATCCTCGAGGCGGGGCTCACCAGCGAGGGTGCGCTCGATGCCGAGCTCGCGAAGAAGCACCTGGTGCTCGTGCTCGGCGGCGCGGCCGGCTCCGGCTACATCTTCCTCGGCGCGCTCGCCGCCCTCGAGAAGCTCGGCATCCGGCCGAGCTACCTGGTCGGCTGCAGCGTCGGCTCGCTGCTCGGCGTGATCCGGGCGCGCACGCCGGACTTCGCGTTGCCGGAGCTGCTTGCGGACGTGAAGCGCATCCGCGAGCGGGGCGTGTTCCGCTTCCCCGACGCCAGCTCGCGTTACGGGCTTCCGGCCGCATTGCGCCTCGACCTACGCAGCGCCCTGGCCGACCTGTTCGGCAGCCCCGAGGAGCCCGTCCGCCTCGACGCGCTGCCCATCCCGATGGACGCGCTCGCCACCGGGCTCGGCCCAGGCGCGCTGACCGAGCCGCGAGAGTCGTACGCGCGCATGGTGGATCACGAGGTGCGCAGTGCCGCGGCGCTCGAGAAGGTGCCGGCGGCCGCGCTCGCACGCATGGTGGGCCCGCTCGTCTCGCTCGCGATGAGCCGCCAGGTGCTGGTGCCGGTGCTGCTCGGCGCCGACTCCGCCACGCGTCGCCTGGCCGCCCTCGACGCGGCCGGCTTCAGCGCCGCCATCCCCGGCGTGCTCTCCTACGACGTCGCCGCGGAGGATGCCGAGGGCCGCCAGGTGCTCGACGAGCTCTTCGCGCGCTACGAGCTCGCTGGGCTGGTGGACGGCGCGCTCGCGAGCCTGATCCCCGCCCGCTACGCGTGGGAGTCGGTCGAGGCAGGGCGCATCGGCTCGCGACACTGCGCGGTGTTGGCCCTCGACGCCGTCGCCAAGGCCCGCGGCGCGAACGCCCCCCTGATCCCGCTGCTGCGCGTGGCCGCCGCCACGGCGGATCGGGACCGGGCCTTCTGGGACCTGCACCGCAACTTCGAGCGGGCGCCGCCGTTCCTGGCGCTCTTCCCCGGCGACGCCAGCCTGAAGCGCGCTGCGGAGCGCGGCGAGCAGGAGTTCGCGGAGACGGCGCGCATCCTCCCGCCCCTGCTGGCGCCCGTCCCGCCCTGGAAGGAGCTCTCTCCCGAGGCCATCGCCCACCAGGACGACCGCTTCGTCTAGCGACATCCTGCCCCAGCGGTCGGAGCGCCGCGCCCCATCCATTCGCCCGACATCCGCCCGGGGAGGCCGCCCGGGCGCACCCGCTCCGGGCACGAGGGTTGCAGCGGAGCCGCACCAGGGAGGAGGACGATGCGGACGAAACACCGCGACTCCCGTTCCGAGTGGCGTCGACGCCAGCCGGCCGCAGCCACGCGCTGGGCCGGCTAGCCCCCGGGCGGGCGCCATGGACAGCGATCGCATCCGGCGGCGCGTTCGCGCCGAGCACGACGCGCTCCGGCGTCGGCTCGTCACCGTCGAGGGGCTCGCGCAGCGGGCGCTGGCGGAGGATGCCCGTGCGGTGCCGCCGCTCCGCAAGCATGGCCTCGCACTGCACGCGCGGCTCTGCCGCCACCTCGACTACGAGGAGCGCGAGCTGCTCCCGGCCGTGGCACGGGTGGGCCGCTGGGGCCGGGAGCTGGCCGAGCGCGTGCGCCACGAGCACGACGAGCAGCGCGAGCTGCTCCGCTACCTGTTCGACGAGCTCTCCGACCCCGAGCGCCCCGGCACGCTCCTCGCTCGGGACCTCGAGCTCTTCGCCGCCGAGCTGCGCGAGGACATGCGGCTCGAGGACCGGGACGTGCTCTGGGAGCTCGCGCGCCGGAGTGGTGACCGCGAAGCGGAGCCGGCGCGTGCCGCCGCGCGGGCGCGCTTCCCACACACCATGGGCTTCGCGGATGCCCTGCTCTGGCGCATGGAAGGCGACCCCCTGCTGCGCTCCACCACGGCCGCGGTCACGCTCCTCGAAGGCGCGCCCGACCCCGAGCGGCTGCGCCTCACCCTCGAGCGGGCCACCCACGCGATCCCACGTCTGCGACAGCGCGTGGTCGATCTCCCGGTGGCCCTCGCCACGCCGCTCTGGCGGGAGGACCCCGACTTCGATCTCGACTACCACCTGCGCTGGCTGCGCGCGCCGGGGGACCGCTCCCTCCGCGCCCTGTTCGAGCTGGCCGCCTCGCTCGCGATGCAGGCCTTCGATCGCGACCGCCCGCTCTGGGAGTTCTTCGTGGTCGAGGACCTCGACAGGGGCCGGGCCGCCCTGATCCAGAAGCTCCACCACGCCGTCATGGACGGCATGGCGGGCGTCTCGCTCATGAGCCACGTCTACGATGCGGCGCCGCCCGCGGACGACGAGCTGCTCCCCGAGCCGACCGGTCGCGCCGCCTGGCTCGCGGGGGTCGCCGGCGAGCGCGTGGAGACGGCGGCGCGCCGGCTCCGCGCCACCGGGGGCGCCGTGGCCGGCTTCGCGCGTCGACCGTTGCGCACGATCGACGACCTGCGCGCCATCGCTTCGACGTTCCGTCCGAGCGGACGCAGGAGCCCGCTGCTCGGTGCACGCTCGCCGCGCTACCGCTTCGAGGGGTTCGAGGTGCCGGTCGGCGCGCTCAAGGCCGCCGCGGCCCGCGCGGGCGGCCGACTGAACGACGGCTTCCTCGCTGCCCTGGCCGGAGGCTGGCGGCGCTACCACGAGCAGCACGGGTCGATGGTCCCGACGCTGCGCGCCGGCGTTCCGATCGCACGCCGGGACGGCACGGGCGCCGGGCTCGCCGGCAATCGCTTCGACCTGGCGCGCATCGACGTGCCCGTGGCGGAGGCCGACCCGCTGCTGCGCGTCCGCGCGGTGCGCGACCTCGTGGCGCGCGAGCGCGATCGCTCCCCCGCCTGGCTGGAGGCGTTCGCCGCGGGCGTGAGCCGGGTGCCGCCCGCCGCCCTGCGACCGCTGCTGGGCCGCGTGAGCCGCGCCACCGACTTCGTGGCGAGCTCGGTGCCCGGCCCTTCGCAGGCGCTCGCCGTGGGCGGCGCGCCGGTCGACGCCTTCTACACCTTCGGGCCGACCGCAGGAACCGCGGCCAACGTCACGCTCTTCAGCCGCGGTGCGCGCGCCTTCGTCACGCTGAACGTCGACCCCGCGGCGGTGCCCGACCCCGCGCGCCTGGCGGAGTGCATGCGCGAAGGCTTCGACGAGGTGTTGAAGCTCGGCTGAGCCGGCCTACCAGTGCACGCCGGGGACGAGGTGGGCGAAGGCGACGGCGCGGGAGGAGAGCTCGGGCTCCTCCTGGGGGCGCCCGTCCTTGCGTCCACGGGCGGCGGCCGAGTCGGGGAAGAGGCGGTAGGCCATCGCCAGCACCCGGTCGCAGGCCTCGGGCGCCGCCGCGTAGGCGAGCTCGCCGGCCACGCCGAGCGGCGTGGAGACACGCTTGCCCTGGCCCAGGATCGCCGAGCACACCAGGTCGGCGGCCTGCTGCGGCGAGAGGGTCGGGAACGCCTTGTAGATCGAGGTGGGGGCGATCATCTCCGTGCGCACCAGCGGCATGTACACCGTGGTGAGACGGATGCCGTCCTCGAGCAGCTCCGACGCCGCGCAGCGCGAGAAGGCGTCGAGCGCCGCCTTCGACGCCACGTAGGCCGAGAAGCGCGGCGGGTTGGTCTGCACGCCGATCGACGAGATGTTCACCACGTGGCCGAAGCGCTGCTCGCGCATGCCCGGCAGGAAGCCGAACACGAGCCGCAGCGCCCCGAAGTAGTTGAGCTGCATGGTGCGCTCGAAGTCGTGGAAGCGGTCCTGCGACAGCGCCAGGGAACGCCGGATCGAGCGGCCGGCGTTGTTGACCAGCACGTCGATGCCGCCGAGCGTCGAGGTCACCTCCTTCACCAGCGCGTCGCAGCTGGCGAAGTCGGAGAGGTCCGCCGTGAACACGTGCGCGACGCCGCCCGCGCGCTCGATCTCCCGGCGCACGTCCTCGAGCTTGTCAGGGGTACGCGCGACCAGCAGCACGTGGGCGCCCGCCGCCGCCAGCTTCTCGGCGGCGGCACGCCCGATGCCCGACGAGGCGCCGGTGATCAGCACCCGCTTGCCGGAGATCTTGCTCTCGAGCTTGCGGTCCGGGGCCTCCGGGTCGAGGTGCCGCTCCCAGTACTCCCAGAGCCGGGGCGCGTAGCTCGCGAGGTCCGGCACGCGCACCCCGTGGCGGTCGAGCACCCGTTTCGCCTCGCGGCAGTCGAAGCGCGGCGGCTCGAGGTAGGCCAGCGTGCGCGGCGGAATGCCGAGCTCCGCCAGCACCAGGTCGGAGACGCGCTGCGCAGGCGGCAGCACGCCGAGCGCCGCACGGAGCGGCGCGCTCGCGAGCGCGGTCGCGCGCGAGCCGAGGCGCACGGCGAAGCGCGGCGCGCCGGCCGCCTTCGCGAACAGGTTCAGCACCTGCCCCATCGGGCGGGCGCGCGGATCGACCAGGTGGAAGCAGCGTCCGTCGAGCCCGCGCTCGTGGGCGAGGACGTCGATCGCGCGCGCCACGAAGTCGACCGGCACGATCGGCACCGGGCCGCCTTCCACGCCGAGCAGCGGGATCCAGCTCGGCAGCGCCCGCAGCCGGCGCAGCGCGCCGAAGAAGTAGTAGGGCCCGTCGATCTTGTCGATCTCCCCGGTCTGGCTATGGCCGACCACGATGCCGGGGCGGTAGATGCGCCAGGCGCGATCCCCGGTGGCGCGCACCAGGCCCTCGGACTCGTGCTTGGTCGCGAAGTAGGGATCGTCGAGGTCCGTGGCCTCCTCGAACATGTTCTCGCGGAAGGTGCCCCGATAGCGGCCCGCCGCCGCGATCGAGCTCACGTGGTGGAGGCAGCCCGCGTCGAGGGCGTCCACCAGCTCGAGCATGTGGCGGGTGCCGCCGACGTTGGCGTCGCGCAGGCTGTCGGCGTCGGCCTCCATGTCGTAGAGCGCAGCCAGGTGGAAGAAGTGGTCGATGCGACCGGCCAGGCGCTCGCGATCGGCGGGGCTCACCCCCAGGAAGGGCGCGCCGAGGTCGCCGATCACGGCGTGCACGCGCTCGGCCCCGTCGCCCCAGTAGCCGCGCAGCGCCTCGAGCTTGGCGAGCGACTCGCGGCGCACGAGCACGTGCACCTCTTCGCCGCGCTCGAGCAGATGCGGCACCAGATGCCGCCCGATGAAGCCGGTGGCGCCGGTGACGAAGCTCTCCATGGGGGCCTCCCGATCAGTGGCTCCATTCTACGCCTCCTGCGCCGGGCCGGGCGGCTCTGCTACGAATCGACGGGATGCCGGAGATCTGGGCCACCGGGGCGGGCATTCCGGGGCTGGCGGCGCGTCGCGCGGCCACCGCCGAGCGGGCCGGCTACGACGGCCTCGCACTGGTGGATTCCCAGAACCTGGCCGGCGACTGCTACGTCGGCCTCGCGCTGGCGGCCCAGGCCACCAGCCGGCTGCGGCTCGCGACCGGCGTCACCAACCCCGTGACGCGCCATCCGGCCGCCACCGCTGCGGCCATTGCGGCCGTCCACGCGGAATCGGGCGGGCGCGCGGTGCTCGGCATCGGCCGCGGCGACTCCGCGCTCGCGCACCTCGGCTACGCGCCGGCGTCGCCGGCGGCCTTCGAGCACGCGCTCGAGCGCATCCAGGGCTACCTGCGGGGCGAGGAGGTCCCGTTCGAGGCCGACGCGAACCTGGCGGGGCTCGGCCTCGCGGATGCGCCGAAGGCGAGCCGGCTCCACTGGCTCTCGCGCGAGCTTCCGAAGGTGCCCGTCGACGTGGCCGCGACCGGCCCGAAGACGATCGCGATCGCGGCGCGCCACGCCGAGCGCGTGACGTTCGCGGTGGGCGCCGACCCGGAGCGGCTGCGCTGGGCGATCGAGACGGCGCGCGCGGCCCGCAGCGCGGCCGGCCTCGACCCGGCGTCGCTCTCGCTCGGCGCCTGGCTGAACGTGGTGGTGCACGACGACGCGACCACCGCGCGCGCCCTCGGCGAGGGCGGCCTTGCGCTCTTCGCGCGCTTCTCCGCCATGCACGGCACCCCGGTCGGCCCGGCCTCGGCGTCCGACCGCCAGCTGCTGCGGCAGGTGCACGACGCCTACGACATGAACCGGCACGCGCGAACCGGGAGCGCCCAGGCGGCGCTCCTCGACGACGGCTTCGCCGGGCGCTTCGCAGTCTACGGGCCGTCGGCCCCGGTGGTCGAGCGTCTGCGTGGGCTGTTCGCGCTCGGCCTCGAGCGGCTGATGATCGTGGGCGCTTCCATCGGCGCCGACCGCGAGCAGGCGCTCGCGGCCGAGGCGCGCTTCGTCGCCGAGGTGCTGCCGGCCCTGCGCGCCTGAACGGTCCTACGCGAGCCGCTGCGAGAGCCCGAGTGCGTTGTCGCGCATCACGAGCTGCCGCTCGGCCGGGCTGAAGGCGCCCAGCTCGCGCACGTAGTCCTTCGGGTCCGCGAGGCCCTCGGCGTGGGGCCAGTCCGAGCCCATCAACAGACGGTCGGCGCCGAGCAGCTCCTTCAGCTGGTTCACGTCGTCCTCGTGGAACGGCGAGATCCAGACGTGGCGCTTGAACGTCTCCACCGGATCCCCGTCGGCGAAGTCCTTCGGGCTGATGCCGTAGGCGCGCCGGAAGCTCTGGATCAGCCACGGCACCCAGTTCGCGCCCATCTCGATCGAGCAGACCCGGATGCGGGGGTGGCGGTGGAAGAGGCCGTGACAGACCAGCGCGGCCATCGCCTCGAACGGCGCGCGGTTGCCGGCCACCACACCCTTCCAGGCCGAGCCCTTGAAGGACTCGACGTCGCCGCCCTCGCCCCAGTCGGCGAAGTAGCGCCCGTAGCCGGAATCGCCGCCGTGGAAGGCGACCGTGATGCCGCTCTCGGCCACGCGCGCCCAGTAGGGGTCGTAGTAGGGGTCGGCCATGGAGCGGCTCCTGCCGGGCACGCGCACCGGCGCCGGACGCATCACGATCACGCGCGCGTCGCGCTCGAGCACCCACTCGAGCTCGTCGATGGCGCTCTCGAGGTCGACGAGCGTCATGTAGGGCGCGGCGAAGATGCGCTCCTGGTAGGCGAAGCCCCAGTCGTCGTGGAGCCAGCGGTTGAAGGCGCGGAAGGCTGCGACCACGGCCTCGGGGTCGGCCGACAGCGCCTCCTCCATGCCGACCCCGAGCGTCGGGAAGAAGAACGCGCCCTGCATGCCCTGCCGGTCCATCACCTCGATGCGCGCGTCGCGGTCGCGGTACTCGGGGTGGATCGGCTCGAGCTCGCCGAAGGCGTCGCGGATCGAGAGGCCCGCCTCGTTCTTGCCCTGGTAGTACTCGTCGAGGCAGCCCGGGCGCGCCACCGGGTCGAAGGTCGGATTCGGGATGAAGCGATTCACCGTGCCCGCGACCAGCAGCTCCTTCCGGCCGCGCCGCTCCGCCCAGTCCATGCAGCGCCGGCGCATCCTGCGGTCGATGTGCCGGGTGAAGGCGTCCTCGGCCTCGTAGTAGTGGTTGTCGCCGTCGAAGATCTGGAAGGGGAGCTGGGCCATGGGCTTCCTCCGGGGGCCGAAACCTCCGGAACGTAGAGCGGGCGGGCGCCGGGGGCGAGATCCGGACGGCCGGCGGGGCCGGGCCGTGTCCGGTAGTGTTGGCAGTCTGCGTGCCAGAAAGGGGAACCCATGCCGCTTCGAAACGTCGTCCTCGTGGACGGAGCCCGCACTGCCTTCGCGCGGGGCGCCAAGGGCAAGCTCGTCGCCACCCGCCTCGACGAGGCCGGGGCCCAGGTCGTCCGCGCGCTCCTCGACCGCAACCCCAAGGTGACGGATCGGATGATCGAGGACGCCGGGCTCGGCAACGTGGGCGGCTGGGGCGAGCACACGGGCCTCGGCGTGATGACGCGCCTCGCCGGCCTCCCGCTCGAGGTGTGCAGCTTCAACAGCAACCGCCAGTGCGGCTCGAGCATGGAGACGCTGCACCGGATCGCGATGGCGATCGAGGTGGGCACCATCGACTGCGGCCTCGCGCTCGGCGCCGAGCGCATGGGTCGTGGGCTCGGCGGCGGCGCCACCGGCCCCATGAACCGCAACACCAAGCTGAACCCGCGCCTGTTCCAGCCGAACGAGGTGCAGAAAAAAATGGCGCCGGACCACGACGAGAACTTCTCGGTTCCGTTCCCGGACTACATCCTGAACTCGCCGCCGCTCCAGGCCATGGTGCAGACCGCGCAGAACGCGGCGGAGTGCTACGGCCTCACGCGCGCCGAGCTCGACGCCTTCTCGGCCGAGAGCCACAAGAAGGCGGCCGCGGCCACGCAGGCGGGCATCTACAAGGACGAGATCGTACCGCTCGAGGTCGAGCAGCCCGTCTTCGACGACAAGGGCGAGTGGAACGAGGACGAGGTCGGCGAGAAGGCGCTCTTCGACGCCGACGAGTGCATCCGCCCGGACACGACGCTGGAGAAGCTCGCCGCGTTGAACCCCGTGAAGGGCGTGATCAGCTTCGGCGAGAAGGAGGTGATCATCACCCCCGGCAACTCGTGCCCGACGAACGACGGCGTCTCGGCCGCGCTGCTGATGAGCGAGACGCAGGCGCGCAAGCTCGGCCTCACGCCGCTGGCCCGGGTCATCGGCATCGGCGTCGGCGGCGTGAAGCCGCAGGTGATGGGCCTCGGCCCGATCCCGTCGACCCGGAAGGCCCTCAAGCACGCGGGCATCGAGGCCGGCCAGATCGACCGCGTCGAGTTCAACGAGGCCTTCGCCGCCCAGGTGCTGCCGAGCTGCAAGGACCTCGGCATCCCGCTCGACCGCGTGAACGTGAACGGAGGCTCGATCGCGATCGGCCACCCGCTCGGCGCCACCGGCGCCCGGCTGGTGACGACGGTGGCCAAGGAGCTGCGCCGCTCGGGCGGCCGCTACGCGCTCGCCACCCAGTGCATCGGCGCCGGCATGGGCATCAGCACCATCCTCGAGCGCATCGACTGACCGTTCGCCAGGGGTCCGTTAGCCAGGGGTCGGTCCTGTTTGTTTAGAAACGTCCGGTTCGAGGGGTAGGGCCGTCCGCCGGCTTCACGCCTCGACCACGACGCGAGCGGTCGAGCGGATCGCGCGCGAGGAGCTTCCGGCGCGCAGCTCGAAGACGCCGGGCTCCACGACCCAGGCGTTCTGCTTCGCATCGAAGAACGCGAAGGCCCGCGGCTCGACGCGCAGCGTGAGCGTCGTCGCCGCGCCGGGCGCGAGCGCCACCTTCGCGAACGCGGCGAGCTCCTGCGGCGGCCGCGGCAGCGAGGCCTCGAGGTCCGCCAGGTAGAGCTGCACCACCTCCTGGCCCGGGCGCTCGCCCGCGTTGCTCACCTCGATCTCGAGCTCGAGCGCCTCGCCCGGCGCGAGCTCGGCCGCCCGGACACGCAGCGCGCCGTACTCGAAGCGCCCGTACGAGAGCCCGTGGCCGAAGGGGAAGGCGGGCGCGATCCCGTTCGCGTCGAAGTGCCGGTAGCCCGTGAACACGCCCTCGGCGTAGACGACCTCGCCCCCCTGGCCGGGGTAGACGCGCGGATCGCGGAGCGCGTGGCACGCCACGTCCTCGAGCCGACGCGGGAAGCTCGTCGGGAGGCGTCCGCCGGGGTCGGCGTCGCCGAGCAGGACGTCGGCGATGGCGTTGCCCGCCTCCTGCCCGCCGTAGGGCGCAAAGAGCAGGGCGGGCACGCGCTCGGCCCACGGCATCGCGACCGGTGCCCCCGCGTTCACGACCACGGCCGTGCGCGGCTGCGCGGCAGCGATCGCGGTGACCAGCTCGTCCTGCCGGCCGGGGAGCCGGAGGTCCGCGCGGTCGCCGCCCTCCGTCTCCCACTCCGCGTCGGTGCCGACCACGACGACGGCCGCGTCGGCGCCCGCGGCGAGGGCCGCCGCCTCCGCCACCGGGTCTCCGACCGGCTCCGCCAGATGGCCGACGCGCAGGCCGCCGACGCCCGGCCGCTCCTGGGCGTGCTCGATCACGAGCTCGACCGGGCGGCCCGCCTCGAGCGCCACCTCTCCGAAGGCCTCGGCGTTGCCGAAGCCGAACCAGGCATCGCCCCGCTCGGGCGCCGTCCAGCCGTCCACCACCAGCGCGCCGTCCACGAAGAGCCGCGCGCGCCCGACCGCAGTCAGGGAGAAGCGCTGGCGGCCGCCGCTCACTGCGGCGAAGGTGCCCCGCAGCCGGGACGAGAACGGCCGGCCCCTGGCCGGGGCGTCGTCGCCGAGCCAGGTGAAGTCGGGGCGCTGGACCCGTCGCTCGGAGATCGAAGTTCCGCTGAGGTCCGGGCTCGCGAAGGTCTCCATCTCGAGCTCGACGTTCTCCAGCACCGGGAGGCGCTTGAAGTTGGTGCAGCCCTCGGCGTACACCACCTCGACGCCGGCGCCGAGCGAGGCGCGGAGCGCATCGAGCACGTTCGTCTGGTAGTGCGGGCTCACCCGCGCGCTGCCGCCGCCCTGGATCGTGGTCCGTCTCGCGTTGGGGCCGATCACGGCCAGGCGCCGGAGCGTCCCCCGCTCGAGCGGCAGCGCGCCCGCGGGATCGCGCAGCAGGACGAGCGCCTCGGTCGCGGCGCGTCGCGCCAGCGCGCGGTGGTCCGCGCGGTCCACGGCCTCCTCGGGCGGAGCCTCGCTGCCCTCGTCCAGCGCGCCCGTACGCGCCAGCAGGCGCAGCAGGCGACGCACCTTCTCGTCGAGCGTCGCCCCGTCGACCTCGCCGCCTCGCACGGCCGCCGCCAGCTTCGCGCCGTAGAAGCGCGGCGGTCCCGGCATCTCGAGGTCGAGCCCGCCGTTCGCCGAGCCGACCGTGTCCTTGGTTCCGAACCAGTCCGACATCACGACGCCGTCCCAGCCCCATTCGTCGCGCAGCAGCTCGACGAGCAGGCCGGCGTGCGCCGAGCAGGTCGTCCCGCCGAGCCCGTTGTAGGCCGCCATCAGGGACCAGGCGCCCGCCTCGCGCAGCGCCGCCTCGAAGGGGGGCAGGCAGACCTCGCGCAGCGTGCGCGGGTCGAGCTCGGACGAGATCGACATGCGCTCGAACTCGGAGTCGTTCGCCACGAAGTGCTTCACGCAGGCCGCCACGCCCTGGCTCTGCACGCCACGAACGAAGGCGGCGGCGGTGCGCGCCGCCAGCAGCGGATCCTCCGAGTAGCCCTCGAAGTGGCGCCCGCCGAGCGGCGAGCGATGCATGTTCACCGTGGGCCCGAGCAGCACGTGGGCGCGCTTCGTGCGCGCCTCCTCCCCGAGCGCGCGGCCCACCGCCTCGACGAGGGCCGGGTCGAAGCTCGCCGCCAGCGCCGTGCCGCACGGGAAGCAGGCGGCCGTGGCGCCGCCGCCGAAGTGGCCGCCGCGCGCGCCGTTGGGCCCATCCGTCACGCGCAGCGGCGGGATGCCGAGCCGCGGCACGGGGTTCGTCTGCCAGAGGGAGGCGCCGGCCACGAGCGCCGCCTTCTCCTCGAGGGTCAGCTCGGACAGCAGCGCCTCGGTGCGGGTCGGATCCTCTTCGCCCATGGCGGCGAGCTTTCCTCAGGCGTCCGCCCGGCGTCGACCCCGGGCCCGCATGGCAGAAATCGTTGTCTCTGGGTCATTGCAGACAGACCGGCGCCGGCCCACCCTCCGGCCATGCGCCGTGTCGCCGTCCTTGCCTTTCCCGACTTCCAGCTGCTCGACGTCACCGGGCCCTGGGAGGTGTTCGGCCGCACCACGCGCTGGCTGCACGAGCAGGGCCGCGCCGGCGGCTACACCCTCGAGCTGGTGGCCCCGTCGCCCGGGCACGTGGCCGCCTCGTCCGGGCTCGCGCTCGCCGTCCAGAAGACCCCCGAGACGTTGCGCGGCGCGCTCGACACCTGGGTCGTCGCCGGCGGCCTGGGCACCCGACGGGCGCTCGGCGACAAGGGCCTGATCCGCTTCGTGCGCCGCACGGCGCGCCGCGCCCGCCGCACCGCCTCGGTCTGCACCGGGGCCTTCCTGCTCGCGGAGGCGGGCCTGCTCGACGGGCGCCGCGCCACCACGCACTGGGCCTCGTGCGCGGACCTCGCCGCCCGCTACCCGAAGCTGCGCGTCGAGCCGGACCCGATCTTCGTGCGCGACGGCCGCATCTGGACCTCGGCGGGCGTGACCGCCGGCATGGACCTCGCGCTCGCGCTGGTCGAGGCCGACCACGGCCGCGACGTCGCCCTCGCCGTGGCGCGCGAGCTGGTGCTGTTCCTGAAACGCCCGGGCGGCCAGTCGCAGTTCAGCGCCCAGCTCCAGGCGCAGCTCGCCGAGCGCGAGTCGCTGCGCGACCTCCAGGCCTGGATGGCCGACCACCCCGACGCCGACCTCTCGGTCGAGGCGCTCGCGCGCCGCGTCGGCATGAGCCCGCGCCACTTCGCGCGCGTCTTCAAGCAGGAGACCGGCATGACGCCCGCCCGCGCCGCGCTCGCCGCGCGCGTCGAGGCCGCCCGCCGCCGCCTCGAGGACGGAGACGACGGCGTCGAGGGCGTCGCCGCCGCCTGCGGCTTCGGCAGCGCCGAGGTGATGCGCCGTGCCTTCCTGCGCACGCTCCACGTCGGCCCCGCCGTCTATCGACGGAGGTTCCGCCGTGCTTCGTGACCCGGCCCGTCGCGAAGCCGCAAACGGCACGAAGTACCCCGCCAGGCGGATCAGCTGCGGCGCCAGGCGCCGCCAGCTGCATCC
The DNA here is from genome assembly GCA_041605395.1 of Myxococcota bacterium. GTDB lineage: Bacteria > Myxococcota_A > UBA9160 > UBA9160 > UBA6930 > JBFIYM01. The sequence continues at coordinate 26,858 of JBFIYM010000043.1, forward strand.
GCTCTCCCCCCGAGCCCGCCGTCGTCGGGCTCCGCCCTCGAGCAGATTCCGAGAGAGGTGAACCCAGGCCCGAACACAAGCTCACGATCGGCCTGCTGATCTTCGACGACGTCGAGGAGCTCGACTTCGTCGGCCCCTGGGAGGTATTCGCGGGGCTCTACAGCAGCAAGGGCGAGGGCCGCGTCGTCA
>JBFIYM010000044.1:0-26832 GCA_041605395.1 Myxococcota bacterium
TGATCTGGGTCATCTTGCCGTTGCGATCGGAGGCCTCGTCCTCGGTGCGGCACATCACGATCAGGAAGTCGGCGCGCTTGCCGTTGCTGGTGAACCACTTGTGGCCGTTGATCACCCACTGGTCGCCTTCGCGCCGGGCCGTGGTTTGCAGGGAGCGCGGGTCGGAGCCGGTCTGGTCCGGCTCCGTCATCGAGAAGCCCGACTCGAGCTTCCCCTCGGTGAGCGGCACCAGCCACTTCTTCTTCTGCTCCTCGCTCCCGTACTTGAGCAGGATCTTCTGGTTGCCCGAGTTGGGCGCCACGACGCCGAACAGCGAGGCAGCGCCCATGCTGTAGGCCAGCACCTCGTTCATGTAGGCATGCTCGAGGAAGCTGAGCCCGCAGCCGCCGTACTCCTCGGGCAGGTGCGGCGCCCACAGGCCCGCCTGCTTCACCTTCGCCTGGATTCCCGCGCGCAGCTCGCGGGCGCGCTTCCGGTCGCTCTCGTGCACCGCGCCGTCGTGCCGGAAGACCCAGAGCTGGTTCTCGACCGGCAGGATCTCCTTGTTGACGATCTCGGCCGTCAGCAGCCGGATCTCGTTGATCCGGTCCGGGAGTGTCGGAACCGACTGGACGTTCATGGCCATGGTGCAGCATGCCTCCCGACCGCCATGCTACCGCGGAGACGGAGTTTTGGTTCTCGATTCGCCCAACGGGGCGAACCGCTCGAGGCTCAGCCGATCGCCGCCCGCATGCGCTCGAGCTCCCCCGCGACGTCTCCTCCCATCGGCCAGTAGACGAGCTCCGCGACCCCCTGCGCCTCGAGCGCGGCGACCCGCTCCCGAAGCGCGGCCGGCGTGCCGCTCAGGGTGGTGCCGGCCAGCTCCGGCGCGAGGTTCCGGCGATCGCGCTCGGTGAGCTCGATCAGGTGGCCCTCGTGCACGTAGAGGTGGCGGGACCGCGCCGGAAAGCGCTCGACCTCGGCGCGCCAGCCCTTGCCGCCCGGCAGGTCGTCGACGCCCGCCCCCGCGGCCTCGTAGGTCCCGTGCCAGACGACGGCGATGGCCGGGCCGATGCGCTCCAGCAAGTCGGGCGAAGCCAGCGTCTCGCCCTCGCGCATCACCGTGCCCATCGAGAGCAGGGCCGCGTCCTTCACGCCCGCCGGCACCACCCCGGCCGCGATCACGCCGTCCGCGATCTCGGCGGCGAGCGCCGCTCCCTTCGGCCCGTTGGCAGCGATCCAGATCGGCGTCGCGAGCGGAAGCGGAGCCGTGAGGCCGTGCGGATGCATCAGCCGACAGGGTGCGCCGTCGACGTCCACTTCCTCACCGGCCAGGAGCACCCGCAGCTGACGCACGTAGGTCTCGAGGGTCGCGAGCGGAAGCGCCTTCTGGCCCAGCATGCGCCGCCCCGTGAAGCCGGTGCCGAAGGCGACGCGCAGCCGCCCGGGCGCGAGGGCCTCGACGCTCGCGATCGCGGCGGCCGTGGCGACCACGTGGCGCAGGCTCGGAATCAGCACGCCGGTGCCGAGGCCGACCCGCTCGGTGGCGCGCGCGGCCTCGGCGACGGCGATCCAGACGTCGCCGTAGAGCGCCGGAGAATCGGGCAGCCAGACGCGCTCGTAGCCGAGCCGTTCGGCCAACGCGGCCAGCTGCGGCACGCGAGGCGAGGGAATCAGGGCACAGGAGAGGCGCATGCGGGGCTCCTTCGCGTCCGAGCGTATCGCGTCGGCTCGACCGAAGGCCCCGGGCGGCGCTTCACGCGAGGGCCGATCGGGCCCGCGCCGGGCTCCCCCTATTCGCTGCTCTCCCCGCGGACGGCCGGCGGCACCGCCCCCTCTCCCAGGACCGCAGTCTCGAGGCGGGGGACGCGCCGGCGACGCACGATGCCCCGCATCAGGCGACCGAGCAGATCGGCGCCGGTGATGATCCGACGTTCGCGGCCCCACAGCAGGACGATGTCCTGATCGATCACGTCGTCTTCCTTGTCCTCGGTCTCGACGTGCAGCTTCCGGATCAGGCTTCCGAGCGGAACGCTCCCCTCTTCGATCACGATCGGTCGAAAGCAGAAGCGGTAGGGATCGACCGGACCCTGACCGAACAGCGTCTCCCGCAGGTAGGCGTCGGCATCCAGCACCAGGCGGGGGATCTCGTTGCTGTCCGTCAGGATCACCCACTTGTGGCCGCTCGCCTGGACCTTCTGGAGGAACGGATCGTCGAGCGAACGTTCGACGGGAGGAAACACCGGGAGATCCACGGCGACGGGCAGCGCGATGACGCTCTCGGGATTCACCGGCTCCCCCTCCTCCGCCGCGGGGAGGTCGTCCATCACCAGGAAGTTGAGGGCGCCGAGCCCTTCCCGATGCTCGAGATCCGCGTCGGAGGCCAGCATGTGCTGGCGAATCACCTCGCGCAGCTCGCGCTCCCGGAAGTACGAGACCTCCTCCGCCCCGAGCCAGTGGTCCAGCAGACGGGCCGTCGGCTTGGCCACGGGGTAGAGGATCCACTGATAGAGCCGAATGAACGGGACCAGTCGAGCGCCGACGCGCAGGGCGTTCCGCGAGAAGTAGGCCTGCGGAAGGATCTCCCCGACGAGGGTGATTCCCACCGTCGAGAACAGGAAGGCGCCGACCCCGAACATGACGGAGTCCGAGAGCAGCGTCAGCAGGCAGTTGACGCTCACGTTGCCCCACAGGATCGTGGTGAGCAGGAAGTTCGAGTCCTCGCGCAGGGCCAGGATGCGCGCTGCCGCGCGGCTCCCCGATTGTGCTTCGACCTGGAGCTGGAGGCGGCTCAGCCCCAGCAGCGCCAGGTTGAGTCCCGAGAACAGGCCCGACTGCGTCAGGCAGAATGCGATTCCCAGCCAGATGTAGGCGTCCACGTCGGCACGAGACGGTAGCGACCCTGGACGGCGCCGCGTGCCCGTGGGCTAGCCTCCGCCCCATGGCCAGGTCGTTCCTCTCGAGCGTCAACCACATGGTCGATCGCGCGTTCGCGACCCTCGACCTGCTTCCGGGCCTCCCCGAGCAGATCAAGGAGTGCAACTCCGTCCTCCAGGTGAGCTTCCCGGTCCGCCTGAACGGCGAGTACCGCGTCTTCAAGGGCTGGCGTGCGCTGCACAGCGAACATCGCCTCCCCGCCAAGGGCGGCATCCGCTTCGCGCCCGTGGTCGACCAGGACGAGGTCGAGGCCCTCGCCGCGCTGATGTCCTACAAGTGCGCGCTCGTCGACGTCCCGTTCGGGGGGTCGAAGGGCGGGCTGCAGATCGCCCCTGAGGAGTTCGAGACGGAGCAGCTCGAGCAGATCACGCGCCGCTTCGCGCAGGAGCTGGCGGAGCGGGGGTTCATGAGCCCCAGCCGGAACGTCCCGGCGCCGGACATGGGGACCGGCACCCGCGAGATGGCGTGGATGGCCGACGAGTACCGTTCCCTCTACCCGACGGAGATCAACGCACTCGCCTGCGTGACCGGCAAGCCGTTGACCCAGGGCGGGATCGCCGGCCGGGTCGAGGCCACCGGGCGGGGTGTGCAGTACGTCCTTCGCGAGTTCTTCCGGCACCCGAAGGACGTCGAGGGCGCCGGCCTCGACGGCGACCTCGCCGGAAAGCGCATCGTGGTCCAGGGGCTCGGAAACGTGGGCTTCCACGCCGCGGAGTTCCTGTCGCGCGAGGACGGCGCGCTCATCGTCGGAATCATCGAGCGCGACGGCGTCCTCAGCGACGCGAAGGGGCTGAACGTCGAGGCCATCCACGAACACCGGCAACGGACGGGTAGCGTGCGCGGCTTTCCGGGCGCCCAGTTCGACGAGGACGGCGCGCGCGGCCTCGAGATGGACTGCGACATCCTGATCCCCGCCGCGCTCGAGGCTCAGATCACGGCCGAGAACGCCGAGCGGATTCGCGCCCCCTTGATCGTCGAAGCCGCCAACGGCCCGGTCACCTTCGAAGGCGACGAGATCCTGCTTCGGCGCGGGAAGGTGATCCTGCCGGATCTACTGGTGAACGCCGGCGGGGTCACGGTCTCCTACTTCGAGTGGGTGAAGAACGTCTCCCACATCCGGTTCGGACGGCTCGACCGACGTCTGGAGGAGCAGCGGGGCCTCCACATCGTGCACGCGATCGAGACCCTGACCGGGAAGAAGATGCCCCACGCGCTCGCCGCCCCGATCATGAGCGGCGCCGACGAGCTCGATCTCGTCCGTTCCGGGCTCGACGACACCATGCGCACCGGCTACTGCGCCGTGCGGGACATGCTGCGTTCGAGAGAAGCGATCCGGGACCTGCGAACCGCTGCGTTCGTGGTCGCGATCGAGAAGATCGCGCTGGCCTATCGGGAGATGGGGCTCGCCTGACGCCCCGAACGGAACGAGGTAACCGTGGAACCCGGCCAGCTTCCCCTTCCCGGATGGCGCGACCTGCTCGACATCGCCCTGGTCGCCGCCTTCATCTGGCTGGCCGTCCGCTACTTCCGGCGGGCCGGGGGCCACACCGCGCTGCTGGGCCTGGCGCTCCTGGCCGTGGTCTACGTCTTCGCGCAGGCGCTCGACCTGAAGCTGGCCGCCGCCCTGTTCCAGGGCTTCTTCGCGGTCGTCGTGCTGGTCCTGATCGTGGTGTTCCAGGACGACATCCGGCGCCTGTTCGAGCAGCTCGGCTCGTGGCGGGGTCCGCGCGTACGTCCGCCCGTGACGAGCGATGCGCTCGACCTCCTGGTGCGGACGATCGCGCAGCTCGCCGCCAAGAGGACCGGCGCCCTGGTCGTCATCCCGGGCCAGGAGCCCCTGGACCGCCACGTGGAGGGCGGGATCCCGCTCCGCGGTCGCGCGAGCGAGCCCCTCATGCTCTCGATCTTCGATGCAAGCTCGCCCGGACACGATGGGGCCGTGATCCTGCGCGGCAACGAGATCGAACGCTTCGCGGCACACCTGCCCCTGTCTTCCAACCGGGAGGCGCTCGGTCCCGGAGGAACCCGCCACGCGGCGGCCCTCGGCCTGGCTGAGCGCTGCGACGCGATCTGTGTCGTCGTCTCCGAGGAACGCGGCACCATTTCGGTGGCAAAGGACGGCGAGCTGCGCCGCCTGCGCGGTGCCGAAGGCCTGGTCGAGGAGCTGCGCGACCGCTTCAGCCCCGAGCCCGTGGCCACCGCCTGGTGGCAGGGCCGCGCCGGGCTCGACGCCCTGCTCTCGACGGCCGCCTCCCTCGTGCTCTGGATGGCGCTGGTCCCCGGCTCCACGCTCCGCGAGATCACGCACGTCGTGCCGATCGAGGTCACGAACCTCCAGGACGGCGCTCGCATCGAGACCATCGAGCCCGCCGAGGTCGAGGTGACCCTTCGGGGCCTGTGGCGACAGCTGCTCCTCGCCGATCGCGACGACGTGTCGGTGCAGCTCGACGGCTACCTGACCCGCTTCGGACGGCGCACCTTCAACCTGACGCCGGCGAACGTCGACGCCGCGAGCGGGCTCGAGGTCATCGCGATCGAGCCCGAGACGGTGCGCATCTCGCTGACCGCGCCCGGCGGCGCCCAAGCCAGCCCATAGAGCGCGGCGGAAACGCCGATCCCGGGTGGAACCGGCTCCCCCCGGACCGCTCCAGACGCTCGGTCGGACGGCCGATACGCCCCGGACTCCGGGGGATCCCGTGTTCGAGCCCGAGGTTCACGAGTTTCGGACGTCCTTCCACGGCGACGCCGGGGCAGCGCTCGGTCTCGCGCGGACGGCGCTCGTCTCGCAGGGCTTCGAGATCACGGCGGACGGAAGCTCCGAGATGCGGCTGCGCGGTCCGGGCATGCACAGCAACCGCCAGTCCGCCCTGCTCGGCGCGACCGACATCTGGCTGCGCGTCACCGGCTCCGAGATCGCCGTGACGGCCACGTTGGGCGGCGTCGCACGGATGAAGGCCTTCGTGACGTTGTTCCCGCCCGGGCTGATCCTGTCGCTCTTCGGGATGGGCTGGATCGTGGGCGGAAGCTCGCTGCCGTGGTACTGGGTGCTCGCGATGGTCGCCCCCTGGCTCCTCCTCTCGCCGTGGATGGCCGCTTCGATCCGCCGCAGCACCGAGCAAGCGATCGACGGAATGGTGCGTGGCATGGCCCTGGCCGGGAGCCGGAGCTGAACGGCCTCGCCTCCCCGCTCGGGTACCGGGAGGTCGTCTACCTGCCCCTCTGGGTGTACGCGGCGCTGCTCGGCACCCTGGCGCTCTGCATCGGCGCGTACCTGGGTTTCCGCGGCGCCATCGCCTGCGAGGCGCCCGGCGAGCTGTGGTTCTGGGATCTCGCCTGGCTCGCGAGCATCGCGATCCAGCTGGCGATCCTCGTCTTCCTCGGCCGGCTCGTGATCGCCCTCGAGGCCGACGCACTCGTGGTGCGCTTCGGCTTCCTGTCCCTCGGCGAAGCCCGCTTCTCGCTGACCCAGATCGAGCGCTCGTCGCGCGTGCGCTACGAACCCATCCGCCAGTTCGGAGGCTGGGGGTGGCGAGTGGGAAAGCACGAGGGCGAGACGACCGTCGTCTACTCGATCCGGGGCAGCCACGGCGTCCTCCTGCGCCTGCGACAGCCGATCCGGGCGTTCTTCCGAACGGCGGACCGCGTCCTGGTGGGCAGCGGGCGCGCGGCGGAGCTGGCCGCCGCCCTGGAGCGGCTGCATGCCTAGCGCCGGCGCGGCGTCGTTTCGACTCGCGCCGATGTCGCGCTCGATCTGCGGGCTCACCGGGGCGCTCCTGACGCTGCCGCTGCTGGGGCTCGGCGCCTCGTGGCTCGTGGCGGAGCCGCTCGCGCTGCCGGCACTGCTGCTCGCGGCGATCTACGCCTGGGTCTGGCTGCGTTTCCGACCCACGCGGTTCGTGGTGCGCCCCCATGCCCTCGAGATCATCTGGCCCCTGAAGCGACGCGAGATCCCGCGCGCCGACGTGTCGAGCGTTCGGATCCTCGATCGGGCCGCGCTGCGCGCGGAAGCGGGCTTCGGCCTCCGCGTCGGAGCCGGCGGCCTGTGGGGCGGCTTCGGCTGGCTCTGGACCCGGCGCCGGGGGATCGTGCAGCTCTACGTGTCGCGACTCGACGGCTTCGTCTGGATCGAGTGCGTCGGCCGACCCTGGCTGATCACGCCGGAGCAGCCCGAAGCGTTCGTGGCGGCGCTCTCGGAGGGCCTCTCGCCGGCCGAAGGCGCCGGCGTGTCCCGCTCCCGGTGAATGGCTAGGCTGCCCCTCTCCCGAGGAGGAGCTCCCCATGGGTCGCAAGGTGTACGTGGTCGGCGTCGGGATGACGAAGTTCGAGAAGCCCGGCTCGAAGGACTGGGACTACCCGGACATGGCGCGCGAGGCGGGCACCAAGGCCCTCGCCGACGCGGGGCTCACGATCCAGGACATCGAGCAGGCGGCCGTCGGCTACTGCTACGGCGACTCCACCTGTGGCCAGCGCGCCTTCTACGAGCTCGGCCACCCGGGCATCCCGATCTACAACGTGAACAACAACTGCTCGACCGGCTCGACGGCGTTGTTCATGGCGAAGCAGTTCGTGGAGGGCGGGCTCGCCGAGTGCACCATGGCGCTCGGCTTCGAGAAGATGGAGAAGGGCTCGCTCGGCATCAAGTACACCGACCGCACCAACCCGATGGACAAGCACTTCGGGCTGATGGTGGAGATGCGCGGCTTCGCCAAGGCACCCGGCGCGCCGCAGATGTTCGGCAACGCCGGCCGCGAGCACATGGAGAAGTACGGCACCACACCCGAGCAGTTCGCGAAGATCGGCTGGAAGAACCACAAGCACTCGGTGAACAACCCGTACTCGCAGTTCCAGGACGAGTACTCACTCGAGGACGTGCTCAAGGCGCCGATGGTCTACGAGCCGCTCACCAAGCTCCAGTGCTGCCCCACCTCGGACGGCGCCGGAGCCGCGATCCTGGCGAGCGAGGCCTTCGTCGCGAAGCACGGTCTCCAGGCCAAGGCCGTCGAGATCGCGGGCCAGGCCATGACCACCGACTACGACAGCTCCTTCGACGAGAAGAGCATGATCAAGATGGTGGGCTTCGACATGACGAAGCAGGCGGCCCAGAAGGTGTACGAGCAGTCGGGCCTGGGGCCGGAGAACGTGGACGTGGTCGAGCTCCACGACTGCTTCTCGTGCAACGAGCTGATCACCTACGAGGGGCTGGGCCTGTGCCCCGTCGGCCAGGCCGGCAAGTTCGTCGACGAGGGCGCCTTCACCTACGGCGGCAAGGTCGTGGTGAACCCGTCGGGGGGCCTGATCTCGAAGGGCCACCCGCTCGGCGCCACCGGGCTCGCCCAGTGCAGCGAGCTGGTCTGGCAGCTGCGGGGCGAGGCCAAGAAGCGTCAGGTCGAGGGCGCCAAGGTGGCCCTCCAGCACAACCTCGGGCTCGGGGGCGCGGCGGTCGTCACGCTCTACCGGAAGGACTGAGACGCTGCACGCCGAACGCGTTCGCTTCGCCGCACTCCAGCTGTTGGGCGGCCCGGCCGTGCTGGGCAGCTACGTCTACGGCTTCGCGGCCTGGCCGGACGCGGTGTCGGCCATGTGGGGCGGCGTGCCGGAGGCGATCCGGCCCGTCTACACGGCGTGGATGTTCGTCGCGGCAACCGGCTATCTGGTGTTCACGAGCCTCTTCTTCTTCCGCACGGATCCGGAGCCCGCCCGCATCCTCGGCGGGCGCCGCTACGCCAGCTTCCACGTGCTGTACGCGCTGGTGCTGATCGGCTCGGCGCTCTGGATGCCGGCGACCAAGCTGCACCTCGACGGCGCCCTCCCCTTCGCCTTCGTCTGGCTCGATCTGCTCGGCGTGGCCGCCGGCTCGCTCGGCCTGCTCGCCGCCGCGGCCACCCTGACGCCGCGTCCGCCGGGTGCGTGGCGCACGCTCGCCATCGCCGGCGGCGTCGGCTTCTGCGTGCAGACGGTGCTGCTCGACGCGATCGTCTGGCCCCTGCTGTTCACCCCGGCGGGCTGAGCGCGCCGCCACCGAGTGAGCCGGGCGCGCGTCCCGGGTCGCGACGTGGCACCTTCCCGCCGTGCTGCAACCGATCGGTCCGGAGCTCTGGGTGGCCGACGGCCCCGCGGTCCGGTTCCTCGGCCTGTTCGACTACCCCACGCGCATGGCGGTCGTTCGCCTCGCCGACGGCGGCCTCTGGATCTGGTCGCCCATCGCCCTCGACGACACGCTCGCGGAGGCACTCTCGAAGCTCGGCTCGGTGCGCCATCTCGTCGAGCCGAACAAGCTCCATCACCTCCCGCTGGCGGACTGGGTCGCACGCTACCCCGAGGCCCGGCTGCACCCTCCGCCCGGCCTCGCGAAGAAGCGGCCCGACCTCCCCTGGCAGCCGGAGCTCGGCGACGAGGCCCCGGCGGCCTGGATCGGCCAGGTGGACCAGGCCGTGTTCCGCGGCTCGCCCTGGCTCGAAGAGGTCTTCTTCTTCCATCGCGACTCTCGGACGCTGCTGGTCTGCGATCTGATCCAGCGCTTCGACCCGGCCACGCTCTCGGGATGGCGCGGCTGGCTGATGCGCACCAACGGGCTCGTCGGGCCCGATGGGAGCACGCCGCGCGAGTGGCGCGCGAGCTGCTGGAATCGACGGGCAGCGCGCGCCTCGTTGGCACACGCCCTGGCGTGGGATGCCGAGCGCCTCGTGATCGCCCACGGCGTGCTGCCGGAGGAGAACGGACGCGCCGCGCTGGCGCGTGGCTTCCGCTGGCTCGCCTGAGTCGGTTCCGTTGGCTCGCCTGAGTCGGCCGCCGCGTCAGTCCGCGGCGCCGAGTCGCCGGCGGATCTCCTGCTCCACCCGCCAGAGGCGGTCCTGGCCCCAGGTCGCGTAGTCCGGCTCACCGGCGCGCCCGAGCAGCCGGAAGCTCGGCACGCCCCAGAGCCCGAGCGCGAAGAGCTGCTCGCGGTTCGCCTCGAGCTCGTCGCGCCAGCCCTCGCGGTCGAGGTGCCTGCGCGCCTCGTCCCAGGAGAGCCCGGCCCGCTCGACGACGGAGCGGAGCCCCGCGTCGCTGCCGGTATCGACGCCCTCCGCGAACGCGGCCTGCGTGAAGGAGCGCAGCAGCTCGGCCGCGCGGCCCTGCTGCTTCGCGAACGGGTAGAGCGAGAAGCCCCGCTCCACGGGCCGGCCGACGGGATCGCAGACGCGCCCGAAGGCGATGCCGGCGTCCTCCGCCTCGCGCTTCGTGTCCAAGGTGATGTAGAGCTGCTTCGCGCGCGGCACCGGCAGGCCGCGCATGACCATCGGCAGCACGGGCCGCAGCACCAGGTCGACCGGGAGCCGCCCGGGGAGCGCGAGCACGCGGTCCATGGCGATCGCGGTGTAGGGGCTGCGCAGCGAGGGGTAGTACTCGAGCTGGAGCCGCTCGCTCGAGCGGGGGCCCGGGGCCTGGGATGGATCCGGTCGCGGCGCGATCCACTCGGGGCTTCCCGCCTTGCGCATCAGGCCGAGCCCACGGAGCCGGCGCTCGAGGTGGTGCAGACGGTCGACCCCCCAGTACCACTCCCCGCCGTAGTGGAAGGTGGCGCCGAGGTAGTGGCCGAGCTGCTCGCGCAGGCGATCGCCCGCCCCCGCCGCCGCGCGGGCGACCTCTGGGGCCGCGCTGCCGATCTCCTGCGCCAGCGCGCGCTGGCGCTCGCGGTCCGCCGACCAGAGCGCCGCGCCGATGCGCGCGGCCTCCGCGACGAAGCAGCCCGCCTCGATCGCCGCCGCGGCGGTACGGGAGGCCAGCGCCACGGCCTCGGCCGCCGGCGCCTGCGCCCCGGGCGGGAAGGCGAGGCCGTAGCCCGGGGCCACGTCCGCGGCATCGCGGCGCGAGAAGGCGTCGAGACGTTCGCGCTCGGGCGCGGCCGCGTCCGAGGGCGGGCCGACGAGGTGCGGCACCAGCTCGACCTCGTAGCGGGCCACCAGCTCGGGAAGGGTCTCCGCCGCGAGCTGGCTGTAGGGGTCGTCCACCTGATGGAAGTAGTGCACCTGATGCGGCCGGCCCGCGAGCCGGCGGCGCTGCTCCGCGAGCCAGCGCCGGGCCTCGCGCGTGCGTGCGCTCGTGAGCGCTTCGATCACGCGGGGCGTCACCCGTCGGGCCAGACTGGGCATGGCGTTGCTCCTCTGCGGGTCAGGAGGACCGGGCGAGGCCGAAGGTAGCCAGCGCCTGCCGCGCGACCGGCTCGCCCCACTCCTGCACGAAGTGGCCGGCCTCCGGAATCTCGAGCGGCGGGGGGCAGCCACGGATGGTGCTGCGCAGCTCTTCCATCACGGGCTTGCCGAGCACCGGGTCGCGCAGGCCGACGGCCATGAAGCTCTCTCCCTGCCAGTCGTTCGCGAGGAACTTCCGGGCGCGCTCGCCGTACGGGATGCCGTCCATGCCCGGCTCGATCGCGACGAGCTGCGGAAAGCGTCGCACGCCCGCCTTGTAGCTCGCGTCCGGGAAGGGCGCGTCGTAGGCGGCGGCGTCGTAGGGATTGAGCGCCCCGGGAGAGGACAGTGCGATCAACCCCGCGACCGGAACGTCGTGGTAGCTCGCCGCGAACGCCTTCCACGCATCGAAGCCGGCGCTCACCGGCTTTCCGACCGGGAGCGCCGTGTTCATCACCACGAGTCGCGAGAAACGCTCGGGCATCTCCATCGGCAAGGTGAGGCCGAGCAGGCCACCCCAGTCCTGGCACACCAGCGTGACGTTGCGGAGGTCCAGCCGCTCGATCACCCGCAGCAGCGTATTGCGGTGGAACGCGTAGGTGTAGACCCCGTCGTCCGCCGGCTTATCGGAGCGGCCGAAGCCGAAGAAGTCGGGCGCCACCACGCGCGCGCCGGCCTCGAGGAAGACGGGGGCCATCTTGCGATAGAGGTAGGCCCAGGTCGGCTCCCCGTGCAGGCACAGGAAGACCTCGCGGGCGTCCGGCGGACCCTCGTCGAGGGTGTGGAGGCGCAGACCCTCGTAGCCGGCCAGCCCCTCCAGGTAGCGGGGCGCCCACGGAAAGAAGGGGAGCGTCGCGAAGCGCTCCTCGGGCGTGCGCAGGATCTTCATCGCTCCGAGACCTCCACGGCCGAGCTGCCCTTCGGCAGCGAGATCCAGGTGCCGTCGCGCCCGAGCGTGACGCCCCCGTCGAAGGCGTCGGAGACGCCGGCGAGGAACGCCTGGTCCAGGCCCGGCAGCGGGAGGGGCGGCACCACGTGATAGAAGAGCAGGTGCTTCGCGCCGACCGCGGCGGCGATCTCGGCGGCCTCGACGGGCGTGGCGTGGTAGTCCGGGATGTCGGAGGTGATCTTGGCCATGTTGGCGCGGCCCGCCGCCCGGGCCGCCGCGTTCATGCGCGCCACGAGGTGCGCGGCGAGCGCCTCGTGGACGAGCAGCTCCACGCCCTCTGCCTGTGCCTCCAGGTTCGCCGACTTCGAGGTGTCGCCGCTCACCAACAGCGAGCGTCCCCCGTACTCGAAGCGGTAGCCCACGGCCGGGCGCACCGGCTCGTGGTCCACGGCGAAGGCCGTGACGCGGAGCCCGTTCGCCTCGTAGACGACGGGCGCCTCGCCGGGCGCGGGCGCGGGAAACGGCCGCGCCGTCATGCCGGCGCCGCTCGGCGGCACCGTCTCGGGCCCGTGGTGCGCGATGCGGTACGCCACGTCCTGCTGGTAGGCGCGCACGAAGCCCGCCACGACCTCCTCGACGCCCGCCGGACCGAACACGGGCAGCGGCGAGGTGCGCGCGGCGCCGGCCCAACGGATCGTCGCGAGCTCCCCGAGGCCGTCGATGTGGTCCGAGTGGAAGTGCGTCAGGAACAGGGCGTCGACGAGCCCGGGCGCCAGTCCCATGCGGCCCAGGTTGCGCGTGCCGCCGCTCCCCGCGTCGACCAGCACGAGTGTGCGACCGGCCACCACCGCGACGCAGGGGCCCGAGCGCACCGGGTCGGGGAGCGGCCCCCCGGCGCCGCAGAGCAGCACGTGGAGACCGTCGGGAAGCTCCGCGAGCGGATCGGCTGCCATGTTTCGCGCGAGCGCCCGCTCCATCAGCCGCGGCGCGATCGCGCCCCGAAGGGCGAAGAGCCCTACGGCCACGAGCAGCAGCGCCCCGAGGGCGAGGCGTCCTTTCGTCATCGTGATCCTCCCAGGAGGCCAGGAATGTGGCATACTGACTGCCAGAATCCAAGAGGCGCTCTCGGACCTACGCTACCGCGGGTGCGACGGGAGGGACGTCATGAGCGAGACCGGGCTCGTCTTCGAGGTGAAGCGGAGCGACTGGGCGGAGACGCGCTTCGTCGAGGAGCCGGTGCCGGCACTCGAGGCCGGACAGGTCCTGTTCCGCGTCGATCGCTTCGCGCTCACCGCGAACAACGTCAGCTACGCGCTCGCCGGCGACACGCTGGGCTACTGGCGTTTCTTTCCCACGACGGAGGGCTGGGGCCGCATCCCGGTGATGGGCTTCGCCGACGTGATCGCCTCCAGCCATGCCGCCGTCCGGGAGGGCACCCGCTGCTTCGGGTTCTATCCGATGGGCCGCCACCTCGTGATCCAGCCGGGTGCGGCCAGCGCGACGCAGATCGTGGACGCGGCGCCGCATCGGGAGGGCCTGGCACCCGCCTACGCCCAGTACCTGCCCTCGACCGGCGATGCCGTCTACGCGAAGGACCGCGAGGACCAGATCCTGCTGATGCGCGGCCTGTTCATGACGTCGTTCCTGGCCGACGACTCCCTGGCCGAGCGCGACTACGCCGGTGCACGCACCGTGCTGATCTCGAGCGCCTCCTCCAAGACTTCGATCGCCCTCGCCTTCCAGGTCCGGCAGCGCGGCCTGGCCCGGAGCGTCGGGCTCACCTCGGCGAAGAACGCCGAGTTCGTCCGCAAGCTCGGCTTCTACGACGAAGTCGTGCTCTACGACGAGATCCCGTCGCTGCCGAAGCAGCCCGCGGTCTTCGTCGACATGGCAGGCGACGGCGCCGTCACCGCCGCCGTGCACCACCACTTCGGCGACGCGCTCGCGATCGACTGCACCATCGGCGCCACCCACTGGTCGGCCGAGCGCGGCGCGGAAGGACTCCCGGGGCCGAAGCCGGAGTTCTTCTTCGCGCCGGCCCAGATCGTGAAGCGCAGCAAGGACTGGGGCCCGCAGGGCTTCGCCACCCGCCTCGGCGACGCCTGGACCCGGTTCTGTGACGCCAGCGACGCCTGGCTGCGCGTCGTGCGCAGCGAGGGCCGCGAGGCACTCGATCGCGTCTACCACGACACGCTGGCCGGTCGGGTCCCGCCCTCGGACGGCCAGATCCTGTCGCTGTAGGATCCCGCCCATGCGAACCCAAAGGCTCCTGCTCCCCGCCCGGCTGGGAGTCGGTCTGCTCCCCGCCCTGCTGGTCCTGGCCCTCGGCTGCGGGGCGGAGAGCCGCGCGCCGCTCGGCGAGCCCAGCGTGGTGCTGCGCTGGGCGCCGGAGGGCGAGCACGCGTTCGCCCTGCGTGCGGGCGAGCAGCGGCTCGGCGAGCTGGTGCCCACCGCGAGCGGCTGGCGGGTCGCGAGCGGTCCGATCCTCGCCGAGCTCCGCGTCGACGAGCGCGCCCTCACGGGCGACCACGCCTATCCGCGGCGGATCCGTCGCGAGACCGAGGGAGCCGGGGGCGCCCGCTTCCGCGACGAGTACACGCTCCTCGCCCCCGCCGGGCCGCTTCCCGTCGAGGGCTTCGGCCTCGTGGTCGAAGAGGACGCGGCCGGCATCAACGACGCCGAGCACGAGGCGATCCGCGACTGGCTCGCCGGCCAGGGCCTGCCGCCGGACACCGCGCCCTTCGAGGCGCTGCACCGACGGGAGACGGGACGCGAGCTCCGCGTCTGGTACGAGATCTCGGGGCGCCGCGTGGACTGGCGCTTCGCCCGCGCCGACGCACCGGAGGCCGCCGTCGCGATCGACTCGCTGTTCCGCAGCGAGGCCGGCGAGCTCAAGATCCACCACAAGCGCCCGGGCGAGAACGGCCGCTTCACCTATCACCGCCGCAGCCTCGAGCTGGCGGACCGCATCGCGGCGCCGGGTCTCGCGGATCTCGTGGCGCACGAGTGCGGCTGCTACGGCTACGCCATCGCCTCGGACTTCACCACGCTCGGGAACCATCTCTACACGGTCGAGGCCGACTGGCTCGACGACCGCGTCGGCGCCGAGTTCTTCGTCGGCCTCGAGCGACGCGCGCGGTTCCCGTGGCTCGGCCTCGGCGACCGGCGCCGCATGCGCGATCTGGCGCGACGCGCGCGCGCCTGGACGCTGCGTGACGCCGCCGGCGTCCGCTTCGCCGAGGTGGTGCTCGAGCTGCCGGACGATCCTCCGCCGGGCGCGCTCGGCGCGATCACCTACCACTTCGACCGCTTCGATGCGGCAGACCGCCGCCAGACGCTGGCCTCCGTCGCCCACTCGCCCGAGGGGATTCGCGTCGCCTTCTACGGGGTCGGCCTCGACGAGGGCCTCGGCGCTCTCGATCGCTGGCTCGCGGCGATGCCGGTGCAGGTCGTGCGCGGCGACGGGCTCCGCGACAGCCACCTCGGTGCCATCGAGCGGCTGGTCGATGCCGTTCGCCTCCTGCGCGCTCCCAGCGAGGAGCGGATCGCCGATTTCGCGAGCGAGGTGGACGCCGCCAGCGCGGCCGCGAAGGTCGAGGCGCTGCTCTCGCCCGAGCACATGCGCTTCGCGGTGGCCGCGAGCGCGCTGCCCCCCGCGCCGATCCCGGGGCCCGGCACGCGCGCGATCGCGGAGGCGCGACAGCCCGCCCCCGAACGCTAGGAGGGTCCCGGGGGGCCCGTCTGGGCGCTATCCGCCCACGAACATCCAGATCGCCCACAGCGAGGCGACGAGGATGACCAGCGTGCTTCCCCCCGCGCCGATGCCGCGCGGCAGGCTCTGGGCGCTGTCGGCCTTGTAGCCGACGGCGTGAGAGATCCGGAACAGCACCAGCCCGCCGCCCAGCAGGTGGAGCCCGAGCGGCGCTGCGCCGCTGAGCTCGAGGGCCCCGATCAGCACCAGCCCGAGCGGCACGAACTCGACGAAGTTGGCATGGCGGCGCATCGCGACGATCAGCTCGAGGTTGCCGCCGTCTCCGATCGAGATGCCCGTGCGGGCCCGGGCCCGCCCCGCCTGGAAGGCGATGGCGATCGACAGCAGGCCCAGCAGGCCGGCGTAGAAGGCGGTGATGATCGGCATGGTTCCTCCCCGAGCCGGTCGCCGGCCCGTCGCCAGTATGCACCAGCGCGCGCCCTCCTCCTCGTTCTCGGGTCCTTGAGTGCCGGCGGAGGAGGGATACCCTCGCGCCGCCCCCGGTCCCGAGGGAGTCCCACACGTCTCGCACCCGACCGCACCCGAAGTTCGTGATTGGCTGGAGCGAGTACGTGGACCTGCCGGATTGGGGGATCTTCGGGATTCGCGCCAAGATCGACACCGACGCCTCCTCGAGCGCCCTCCACGTCGACAACCTGGTCGAGCTCGGCCACGGCCGCATCCGCTTCGACGTGATCGTCCGCCGCGTTCGCCGCCGCCGGACGACCCGGGTCGAGGCGCGCGTGCACCGGCGCAGCCGCGTGCGCTCGAGCTCGGGCCACGCCAGCGACCGCCTGTTCGTGATGACGACGCTGCGCGCGGGCCCGGTCGAGAAGCGCATCGAGCTCAGCCTCGTGGACCGGGACCTGATGCGATACCGGATGCTGCTCGGCCGCAGCGCGCTGGCCGGGGACTTCTGGGTCGATGCCGGCCGCCGGGGCCTGCTCGGCCCGCGCCGCTGAGCAGCGGCGGCTAGCCCACGTCGGCGGGCTGGCTCTCGAGGCCGGCCGGGCCGGCGTACTCCGGGTCCGGCCCGTGCGTCCGAGCGACCGTCGCGACGTGGAACAGCGCGTCGCCCTCGTGCACCAGCGGCAGGTTGGTGCGTCCGATCACGAGGCCGGAGAGCGGTGCCGTCACGCGATGGTCCCGCCGCTCGAGCGGGCTCGAGATCACGCCGAGCAGCTCGCCGCGGCGGACCCGCGCCCCGAGCGGAGCCGGGTGATGCAGGATCCCGCTCTCGGACGCCCTCACCCAGCGGCTCGAGCGCGCGAGGAAGATGCGCTCGCGCATCCGGCGCGGCTTGCGCGGCGGCGGCAGCATGCCGATCGCACGCATCACGCCCTTGATGCCCGCCAGCCCGGCGGAGATCGCCTTCTCCTCGAAGCGCAGCGCCTCGCCCCCTTCGTAGACCAGCATGGGGATGCCGCGATCGAGCACCGCCTGGCGCAGCGAGCCGTCGCGCACGTCCGCGTGCACCATCACGGGCGCCCCGAAGGCCCGGGCCAGCCGCAGCGTCTCCGCGTCGTCGAGGCACGCGCGCACCTGCGGCAGGTTCTCCCGGTGCAGCGAGCCGGTGTGCAGGTCGATGCCGTGCGTGGCGTGCGCGACGACCTCGCTCATGAAGCGATGCGCCAGACGCGCCGTCAGCGAGCCCTGGCGGGAGCCCGGGAACGAGCGGTTCAGGTCGCGTCGGTCCGGCAGGTAGCGGTCGTGGTTCAGGAAGCCGTAGACGTTCACCACCGGGACGGCGATGAGGGTTCCGGCCAGCTTGCTGAGGACGGGTCGCTCGAGCAGCCGCCGGATGATCTCGACGCCCGAGATCTCGTCCCCGTGGATCGCCGCCGAGACGAACAGCCGGGGCCCCGGCTGCGTCCCGTGGACGACCCATGCCGGCACGAACAGCTCGGCGTGCGTGTAGCGCCGCATCACGGGGATGCGGATCGCGGCGCGCTCGCCGGCGCGCACCTGCACACCGGCGATCCGAAACGATTCAGCCACCCTTCTTGGCTTCGCGTCCGGCGTCCGAAGGGGCGACGCGCGGAGCCAGACTCTTGAGCGTGATCGTCTTCCCGAAGCAGAGCAGCACGTCGCCCGGCAGGATCTCACGGCTCTGCTTCGGATTCGGGATCACGATGCTGCCGCGTTGGATCTGGAGGATCATGACGTCGTGATCGCGGACCTTGCTCTCCTGCACCGTCTTCCCGGCGAGATCCGAGCTCGGGTCGATCGGAATCTCCATCACGCCGTAGCCACTCTGGAGGGTCAGCCGCTGCCGGATGTCGATCTCCGGGAACAGCACCTCCTGCTCGATCAGCTCGATCACGGCGCCGGCCACGTCGACGCCCGTGGAGGTCTCGATCCCCTCGAGGCCCGGCGAGGAGTTGATCTCCATGATCTTGGGGCCGCTCTTGCCTTCGAGCATGTCCACACCGGCCACGCGTAGGCCCATGATCTGCGCGGCGTGGACCGCGGTGCGCTCGTACTCCTCGTCGAGCGTGACCGCCTCGGCGCGGCCGCCGCGGTGCACGTTGGAGCGGAACTCGTCGCCCTGCGCCACGCGCCGCATCGCGGCCACGACGCGATTCCCGACGACGAAGGCACGGATGTCGCGGCCCTTGCTCTCCTTCACGAACTGCTGGATGAGGACGTTCTGCTTCACGGCCCCGGTGAGCGTCTCGAGGATCGCCTCGGCCACCTTGGCGGTCTCCGCCAGGATCACGCCGATCCCCTGGGTGCCCTCGAGCAGCTTCAGGACGACCGGCGGGCCGCCCATGCGCTCGATCGTGGGCAGGATCGCCTCGCGGCGCTTGGCGAACGCGGTGCGCGGAATGCCGACCCGGTGGCGGCTCAGGACCTGGATCGAGCGGAGCTTGTCGCGGGAGACGCTGATCGCCTGCGAGGGGTTCACGCAGTAGACGCCCATCTGCTCGAACTGGCGCACCAGCGCCGTCCCGAAGAAGGTGATCGAAGCTCCGATCCGCGGGATCACGGCGTCGTATTTGCTGAGTGGCCGCGCCTTGAAGTAGAGCTGCGGGTTGCCGCGCTCGACCTCGATGCTGAGGAAGAGCGGGTTCACCACCCGCGCCTCGTGGCCACGAGCGAGCGCCGCCTCCTTGAGTCGACGGGTGCTGTAGAGGCGGGGGCCCCGGGAGAGAATCGCGATCTTCATGCACGCATTCTACCGTAGTCGCTGCGCGGCGAGGAGCGCGCAGGCGCTCGCTGCGCGGCTCAGCGCGGGTCGAGGCGGACGAAGTAGCGCGGCGGGAATCCCGTCAGGAGCCGGAAGACGACCGAATGGGGTTTTGCCTCCGCAAGCCGGTCGTACTCGGCGCCGTCCACGGGCACCGCGGTGTAGTTGGCCGTCTCCTCACCCAGCGTGACCCGAACCTCGGGGTTCGCGAGCGCGCGGCTGTACCAGGCCCGCGGCCAGTGGTTCACGGACACGTAGAGCTTCCCGTCGGCTTCGACCCGCGAGAGTACGCGGTCGTGCGCCGTTCCGTCCGGCTCGTAGGTCGTCAGCACCAGCGTGCCTTCGTTCGCAGGCTGGAACACCCCGATCAGCGACTCGAAGGCAGCCACGATCCCGACGTAGATCACGAACACGACGACGATCCACTTGAAGGCCTTCATGGTGTCCCTCCTGGACGGACCGGGCGGAAGCCCCGCGCAGGGTACCTAGTACATGCCCGGCGCGTCCATTCCGAGCAGCAGCTTCCCGTAGGTCTCACGTTGGGCGTCGAGATCGAACGCGACGTGGCAGCAGGCCACGTTGGCGTCGCGCAGTGCCCGTTGCAGCGCGTGCGTCTGGAAGTGGGCGCTCGCGCCACTGGCCTCGGAGACGTCCTGGATCACGCCACGCGCCTGATGCACGGCGGTCGCCAGCGTCGCGCTCCAGCGCGAGCGCTCGAGATGGCTGGCGCCGTTGCGGAGCGCCCGCACCTCGGCCACCACGTTCCGCAGCGTGTCCTCGGCCTGGCGCACCTCGAGCGCGGCCCTGGCCAGGCGCATCTGCGCGGCGGGCTTCTCGGCCTGCTTCCGCGGCACCGGGCCCGGTCGGACGTGGTGGAGCAGGCGCTCGCGGAACCCGTTCACGATGGCCCGCGCCTGGCCCACGACCGGCATCGAAGCCGCCAGCAGCAGGATCGGGATCATCGGCGTGCGATAGAGCGGGCCGGCATGGATCCCCGCTCCGAGCGCCTTTCCGTTCACCATGTCGGCGATCGAGACCGAGCGTTCCGTCGGCACGAAGGCGCCGTCGATCACGACGTCGTTGCTCCCGGTGCCGATCATGCCATCGACGTACCAGGTGTCCTCGACCTTCACGTCTTCGATGGGGAGTGCCAGGAACCGGAGGTTTGCGGCTGACGGCGTCGCGCCCGGCTCGAGCGCCTCGCTCACCCCCACGATCACCCAGGAGGCGTACATCACGCCGGTCGCCCACTGCCAGCGACCTTTCACGCGGTAGCCGCCGCGCTCGGCCGCGGCGACGCCGGTCGGCGCGACCACGCCGGGCGCCAGCACGTGGTTCCGATCGCGATAGAGCTCGCGTTGGAACGACCCGGGAAACTGGCAGAGCATCCAGTTGTGCTCGACGCAGAAGAGGCTCACCCATGCGAGCGAGGCGTCGGCCTCCGCCAGCAGGAGGCCGACCTCGAGGAAGCTGTCGAGGTCGAGCTCGTCGCCGCCGTAGCAGCGGGGCACCATCATGCGGAACAGGCCCGCCTCCTCGAGGCTTCGGATCGAGGCGTCCGTCGGGCGACGCAAGCGCTCGGCCTCGGCCGCCTGGCCGGCCAGCTCCGGCAGCAGGGTCCGTACGCGTTCGAGAAGCTCGGCTCCGGCCTTCGGCAGCTCGGTCATCGCGTCAGCGCAGGGGCGAGTAGGGCAGTGGCCAGTAGCGCACCAGGCGCTCGCGGGGCGCCACCTCGCGCAGCGGATCGAAGAATGCGTTGGTGCGCGCGTCCGCCGGGGCGTAGCCGCGCTCGACGTCGCCCTTCCAGAGGTCGATGACCTGGTCGGGGTTGCCGGCCAGCGGTCGCCACGACGCCACGATCGGCAGCTGCGGACCCGCGGCGGTCAACAGCTTGGTGAATTCGGCCATGCGGCCGGGCGCCACTTCCAGGATCGCGGCGCTGAAGACCCCGCTCGGCCGGTCCGCGGACGCCTCGATGGCCTGGTGGAGCGCATCGACCGGGATGGCGCCGAGCGGCTCGAGCAGGCGGCCCGTGCGCCGGGGCGCCAGGCTCGCGACGCGCGCCGCGGCATCCATGGCCGCAGCGTCCGTTTCGAGCGCACGACGCCAGGCCTCGTACGCCGCGAGGCTCGGCAGCTCGAGGAGCTGCGTCACCCGGAAGAACCACTCGGTGTTCGAGAAGAAGGCCGCCACCAGGCGCGCCCCATGGCGCTCGGCGGCCGGCACCAGGGCCTCGCGGGCCAGCTCGATGAAGGCATCCCGGGTTCGCGGCGTCGCCGGCTCGAGGTCGAAGTCCTGTTGCAGGTGGAGCATGCGGGTTCCCGTCGTCGGAGAGGGTATGGATCCGTCTGGCATACTGCTGCGCGCGTGGCGACTTGTCGAGAACCCCACGCGAGCCGACGACGACACATCCGAGGAGCGCGATGCAGCGAGCCCCCTACCTGTTCCACGCCGCCGACGTTTCCTACTTCTCCGGGAAGGTCCGGCCCGCCCTGCCCCAGAAGAGCCTCTGGTACCGCGAAGTGGTGCCGAACATGAAGGAGATCGTCGCCAGGACCGGCGTCGCCTTCATCCCGGTGCTGATGACCCCGGACGGGGAGGCCTGGCAAGACACCAGCGAGATCCTCGATCGGCTGGAGGCGGCACATCCCGAGCCGCCGCTCTATCCGACCACGCCGCTGCAGCGCATCGTCGCCTACCTGATCGAGCTCTACGCGGACGAAGTCGCGCTGCTTCCCGCCATGCACTACCGCTGGAGCTTTCCCGAGAGCGAGCGCAAGGCGCGCATCGACTTCGCGCTCGGAAGCGGCAACCGCGAGGCGGCGAACGGCTTCGCGGACCGCATGGCGACGGGCAAGAACCTGCTCGGCGTGAGCGACGCCACGGCGCCGGCGATCGAGGCACACCTGCGTGCGCTACTCGACGCGCTCTCCGAGCACTTCGAACGGCATCGCTTCCTGCTCGGCGATGCGATGTCGCTGGCGGACTGCGGCTTGATGGGCCCCTTCTACGGCCACCTGTTTCGCGATGCGGTGCCCGAGAAGCTCCTGCTCGAGAGCGCCTTCCGGGTGTGCTGCTGGATCGAGCGCATGAATCGACCGCCGCTCGAGCAGGCGGGCTGGCTCGCGAACGACGCGCTGCCGGACACCCTGCTCCCCGTGTTGCGCGTGATGGCCGACGGCGTCCCGATGCTGCTCGACGCCCTCGAAGCGATCGAGGCGTGGATCGACGGCAACCCGGGCACGGCCCCGCCGCGGGGGATCGGCCTCTACGAGACGCGCTATCGGGACACGAAGCTCTCGCTCCTGGGCCGGACCTATACGCTCTGGATGCTGCAGCGCGTGCTCGACGCCTACGCCGACCTCGAAGGCCCGGCGCGCGAGCGCGTCGACGCGGCCCTCGCGGAGACCGGCTGGGCCGCCCTGCTCGCGCGTCGTCCCCGGCACCGGCTCGCGAAGCAGCGCAACGAGCTGGTCGTCGTGCGCTGAGGCGGGTCGGCCCGACGGCTCGCATATTGGCACTCGACGTGCCACTATCTCGGGATGACGGACGCCTCCCCCCAACCGGATCGGGGCCGGAGCGCCGGGGCCGAGAGGCCCGACGGGCGCGCCCGGCGCCGTGAGAAGAGCCGCGCCGCGATCGTGGCCGCCCTCTTCGATCTCGTGGGCAGCGGTGTGCTCCAGCCGACGGCGCAGCAGGTGGCGGCGCGCGCCGGCGTGGGAATCCGGAGCGTCTTCCGCCACTTCGACGACATGGACGGCCTCTACGCCGAGCTCGACGCGCGGCTGCGCGAAGAGGCGGCCCCGCTCCTGCGAAGCACGCCCCCGAGCGGATCGCTCCGGGAGAGAGCCGTCGCCCTGGTGGAGCGGCGCGTCCGCTTCTTCGAGCGCATTGCGCCCTACAAGCGCGCCGGGAACCTCCAGCGCTGGCGCTCCGACTTCCTGCGCCGAAGCCATGCGGCGGTGGTGCGTGAGCTCCGTACCGCGTTGCGCGAAGCGCTCCCGGAGCTCGCCGAAGCCCCGCCGGCGTTCGGCGAAGCGCTCGATCTCACCACCAGCTTCGAGGCCTGGGACCGGCTGCGCACGGACCAACGCCTGTCGCGCGAGCGCGCCCAGAGCGCCGTCGAGTGCGCCGTGCTCGGCATCGTCGAAAGTCTCCCGAACGCGAGAACCCGCCGATGAAGCAAGCTCCCGTCACGATCGTGGGCGCGCCCGGCTCGCCCTACAGCCGGAAGCTGCGCGCCGTGCTGCGCTACCGCCGCATCCCCTACCGCTGGGTCAACCGCGGCTCGCCCGAAGCCAACGAGCTTCCGCGCCCGCGCGTCGACCTGCTGCCCCAGCTCGTGTTCCCGGGCGCGAAGGAGGCGCTGACCGACACGTCGCCGCTGATCCGTCGCCTGGAGGGCAGCTACGAAGGCCGCGCGGTGATCCCCGACGACCCGGCCCTCGCCTTCCTCGACGCCCTGCTCGAGGACTATGCCGACGAGTGGCTGACCAAGTCGATGTTCCACTATCGCTGGGCCTACACCGACGACATCGAGCAGGCGGCTGCGATCCTGCCGCGCTGGTTCCGGATCGACGGGCCGGAGCGCGAGGCGCGCGAGGCCGGCAAGGCGTTCGCGGCCCGGCAAATCGGGCGCCTCGGCGTGGTGGGCTCGAACCCGACGACCGCGCCCACCATCGAGGCGAGCTACCGGCGCCTGCTCGAGTGCCTCGCGGCGCGGCTCAGCGAGGCACCGTTCGTGTTCGGGGCGCGACCCGCGGCCAGCGACTTCGGGCTCTACGGTCAGCTCACCCAGCTGACGGGCTTCGACCCGACGCCGCGCAAGCTGGCACTCGAGGTGGCGCCGCGGGTTGCCGCGTGGGTCGACCTGGTCGAGGAGCTGTCCGGCAGGGAGCCGTCCGACGCAGGCTGGATCTCACGGGACGCCCTGACCGACGGGCTGCGGGGGCTGTTCGCGGAGGTCGGTCGCGTCTACGCGCCGTTCCTGCTCGCCAACGCCGACGCGATCGCACGCGGTGCCGAGCAGGTCGAGTGCAGCATCGACGGACGCCCCTGGGTGCAGAAGCCGTTCCCCTACCAGGCGAAGTGCCTGGGCTGGCTGCGCGAGGGCTACGGGGCGCTCGCGAAGGGCGACCGCGGCGTCGTGGACGCCTTCCTGTCCGGCACCGGCTGCGAGCCGCTGTTCCGGGCGGCCTAGGACGTCGCGGCCAACAGGCCCTCGTAGGAGAGCGATACCAGGGCGGCGTCGGCGATGCCGAGCTGCTCGCGGAGGTAGGCGACCTTGGCGACCTGTTCGGCCTCCCCCGCCTCGCTGCCGTCCCACACCGCCTCGAGCTCCACGAAGTCGCCGAGGCCGTCGACCCGGTCGAGGTGGATCCGCACGTTCTGGTAGAGCGCGATCTCGCGGCGCTTGCTCACCACGCGGTGAACGCCGAGCACCTGTGTGAGCAGCGCCTTCGTCCGCTCGGGCTCGGGAAGCGGGATCACGACGTAGTCCGAGCGGCGCGCGCGCTGCTGGTCCGGCCGGAGGTAGGGGATGAGCTGGCCCCCCGAGAGGCTCGATTCGCGCAGCTTCAGCCGGCCGCCGGGGGCGCGGAAGTAGGTGTCGACCTGGCGGTCGACCCCCAGCCACCCGGTCGCGAGGGCCTCGGTCCGCGCCCGGGCGGCGGCGAGGTCGGGGCAGCGGGCCTTCAGCTCGAGGTTCGCCGGCATGCGGTTACTTAACAGAAAGGACCGACCCCCTGCTAAACACTCGCGGGGAGGGGGTTGCGATGCGCTTGTCCGAGTTCGATCGCATGCCGGCGGTGGGAGTGGCCATGACCCCGTTCCCCTACGCCGTCGGCCCCGACGCCTCGGTGCTCGAGGTGGAGCGGCTGATGGAGCAGCACGCGATCCGTCACGTGCCGGTCCAGGAGGACGGCCGCGTGCTCGGGATCGTCTCGGAGCGCGACCTCCACCACATGGTGCACGCCGCGCTGCCCCAAGGCGACAAGCGCCGCCTGCGGGTGCGGCATCTGCTGCTGCCGGATCCCTATGCGGTCGAGATGACGACGCCGCTGGCCGAGGTCGCCGCGGAGATGGCGACGCGCCACATCGGCTCGGCGATCGTGCTGCGCCACGGGCGCCTCGCGGGCGTCTTCTCGGCGGTGGATGCGTGCCGGCTGCTGGCCGAGTTCCTGGAGGACCGCTTCCACCCGGGCGAGCCGGAAGGCGCCGCCTAGGCCGCGTCAGCGGCCCAGGAGCTGCACCAGCTCTCCGAGCGACCCGAGCGTCACGTCGCCTTCGATGCCGAGGCCGACGAAGCGGGCGCCGGCGGCGTGGGCGGCCTCGCGGTCGTGCTGGGAATCCCCCACCACGAGCGTGCGCGCTGCCTCGACGCCGAGCCGCTCGCAGGCGAGCCACACCATGTCGGGCGCCGGCTTGGCCTGGGGGACGTCGTCTCCCCCGACCACGGTGTCGGGCGATGCCCGTGCGCGCCGCACCAGGGTCACGGCCAGCGCGCGCGGCGTGTTCGTGATCACGGCGCTGCCGAGGCTCCGCGCCCGGATCGCCTCGAACAGCTCGGGAACGCCGGGGGCGATCTCGAGCGCCGCCACGTGGTCGAGGAAGTGCTCTCGGTAGAAGCGTTCGATCGCCTCGAGGTCGTGGCGGGGAAAGAAGCGGTCGCGATCCTTCTGGCTTCCCTGCCCCCAGCACTCGCGAAACAGTCCGGGCGAAATCGCCGGGTAGCCGAAATCCCGGGCTGCAGCGTTCAACAGGGCGAACCAGACGCGATAGCTGTCGATCAGCACGCCATCCAGGTCGAACAGGACGGCCTCGGGTGCGGCGCCGGGCACGCGCGGAACCTACCATGCGCCGCGCCGAACCGAAGGTCCACCGTGCGGGAGGAGCCATGCAGGAGCCGAGTGGGCCGGGGCCCGCCCTCCCGACGAGAGCCAAGGTGATCTACGCCCTCGGCGACCACACGGTCAACCTGGCGCTCTCCTCGCTGCTCTTCCTGTATCCCTTCTTCCTGACGGACGTGATCGGACTGCGCGCGAGCCTGGCGGGGCTGGTGCCGCTCGTCGGGCGCGCGATCGACGCCTTCAGCGATCCGCTGATGGGCCGGCTCTCGGATGCGACGAGGCTCCGCGCGGGGCGCCGCCGGCCCTACTTCCTGATGGGGATGATCCCCTTCGGTCTGCTCTACGCCGCGCTTTGGGCCGATCGGAGCGGGTCGGGAGAGGCCGCCCAGTTCGCGTACTACGCGGGGGTCTACGCGGTCTTCGTGGTCGCCATGACCGTGCTCTCGGTGCCCTACCTCGCCCTGATCCCCGAGATGGCACCGAGCTACCAGGAACGCACGGCGGTGAACGCCTTCCGTGCCGCCGGGGCGATCTGCGGCACGTTGCTCGCGGCGACCGCGATGCGGCCGCTGGCGGAGTTGTTCGGGGGCGGAGGGCGCGGCTGGGCGACGGTGGGCATGATCGCGGGCCTCTACCTGGCGCTGCCCTGGCCCTTCGTGTTCCGCAGCACCTTCGAGCGGGGCGGTCACCGCGCGCCGAAGCAGTTGCCCTTCTTCGCGAGCCTGCGCTCGCTGGCCGAGCACCGCTCCTACCGGAGCCTCACCGGCCTCTTCCTGCTGGGCCGCATCGCGATCGACCTCACCTCCACGATGTTCATCTACTACTTCACCTACTGGCTCGCGCGGCCGGAGGACTTCGGCCCGACGCTCGGCCTGTTCCTGCTCTCGGTGGTGGGCTCGCTCCCGCTCTGGCTTCGCATCTCCCGCTACGTCGACAAGCGCACGATCTTCCTGCTGGGCGCGGTCTCCTGGGTCGGCTCCCAGATGTTCTTGCTGGCGGCGACGCCCGCGTGGCCGCCGCTGTGGATCTACGTGGGCGCGGCGATCGGCGGCGTGGGCTACGCCGCA
>JBFIYM010000045.1:0-26792 GCA_041605395.1 Myxococcota bacterium
GCCCCGCGCCGATGGCTTCGGCGGCCAGGCGCGTGCGCTCGTCGAAGCGCGGGCAGGCCAGCAGGAGCCGCACGCCCGAGGGGTCCAGGCGCAGGTGGGGCGCGAGCTGCTCCCAGTCCCGCAGACGCGGCGCGAGCCAGGCGCACTGGGCAATGCCCTCGGCCAGCCGCGCCAGGTCCGCGCCCTCGCTCGCGAGCAGGGCGATCGTCACGGCGCCGTCCGGATCGCGCACGACCAGATCCAGGCGCGAGACGGCGCCGAGCACGTCCTCGACCACGGTCTCGAGTGGCGGCGTCATGCGCAGCAGCGCGCCGCGCAGGGCGAGACGCTCGCGCCGGCTGCGTTCAGTCGGCATTCCGGAGGTCCTCGTGCAGGAGGCGCGCCACGTCGCGCAGGGCCTCGGCCGCCCGCGTCTCGGGTCGGTGGTGGGTGAGGGGCCGCCGACCGAGCAGGGCGTCGTAGAGCAGGTGTTCGTCGAGCAGCAGTCCGTAGCTCCAGGGCACGGGCCCATGCCGGCAGAGCTCGTGGGCCAGCTCCGCGTAGGCGCTCTCGGCCTCGCGGACGCTCCGCACCCCGTGGAGGGTCACGCCGATGCGCGCCGCCGGGTGGATCTCCGCCACGCGTTGGAGGCGGATGCGCGCCTCGGCGCGGGCGTCGGCATCCGGCCCCGTCACCAGCAGCGACCAGTCGAGCAGCTCGGTGCCGCCCGGGGAAGCGGCCAGCCACGAGGGCGGGATGCGCGTCAGCACGAGCTGGGGCGGCCGCCGCTTCTCGGCCTTGGTCCCCGCCTCGCGCACGGCAGCCGCGAGCGCGTCGAGGTCGTCGACGGGCGTCAACAGCCGCGGCAACACGCCGGTCGCTTCGCTCGGCAGCAGCTCCTCGTCGGAGAGCGTGCTGACCCAGGCCACGGAGAGCCCGCGTCGCGTCAGCTCGTGGCCCAGGTTCCACAGCAGCGCCGTCCCGAGTAGCTCGTCCGGCTCGGCGAGCAGCGCGAGGCAGCGCGTCGGGACAGCGGGCCCGGGCTCGTCGTCGAGGAAGTAGTGGAGGACGTCCGCCAGTTCGCGGGCCACGCTGGCCGACCCCCCGCTCAGCGCACGACGAGTACGGAGTTTCGGCCACCGACCGGGCCCGGCGCCGCCTGCGGGTTCGCAGGATCCTCCCGCCACTCTCCGTCGACCACGTAGCGATAGTGATAGGTCCCGGGCGGCAGGTTCAGGATCTTGGTCCAGACGCGCTCTTCGCCCTCGGCCTGCACCAGCGAGCGCACGTTCTTGTCCGGAACCCAGCCGTTGAAGTCGCCGGCGATACGCACGTCGTTGGCTCCGCCGTCGCGGTACTGGACCACGACCTCGCGCGGCGGCCCCTCCTGGGCGGTCGCGCCCGGGCGGAGCTCTTCCGGCGGCGGGGTCAGCGAGAGCTCGATGGCGAGGGCGCCGTAGTCCTGCGCCCCGTTCGCAGACTTCGCGAACGCCACGATCGGCTCGCCCCGCCGGGCCGCCTCGCGCAGCTTGATGTTGGCGCGGATCACCGTGTCGAAGCACAGGTCGCCGAACAGGGAGCGGATCTCGGCGAGGGTCGTCCTGGCGTAGCGCGTGCGTCCGTCGTAGAGCGTCGGCAGGATGCGCACCTCGAGATGGTGGCCGATGCGCTCGGTCAGCAGCGCGATCGTCTCCAACAGCTTCTGGACGCCGTGGATGGCGAAGTCGCTGGTCTCGAGCGGGACGATCACCTCGCGTGCCGCGCGCAGGGCGTTGAAGGTGAGCACCCCGACGTTCGGCGGGCAGTCGATCAGGCACCAGTCGTAGCGCTCGGCAACGCTCGCGAGCGCCGAGGCGAGCCGTTCCGTGCGCTGCTCGGCCTTCTCGCTCGTCAGCTTCTGCTCGAGGGCCGAGAGTACGATGCCCGAGGGCGCGACGTGGAGCTGGTCGCTCCAGGGTCGGATCACCTCGGCGAGCCGCGCCGCGCCGGAGCTGCCCGGCGTCTCGACCAGCACTTCGTAGAGATTCTCGGAGAGGGTCTCCGGCTCGATCCCGAGCGCCAGCGTGGTGTGCGCCTGCGGGTCGAGGTCCACGAGCAGGACCCGATCCCCTGCGGTGGCGAGACAGCCGGCGAGGTTGACGGCGGTCGTCGTCTTCCCGCAGCCACCCTTCTGGTTCACGATCGCGATGGTGCGCATGCGCGAGCCTCCCTGGGCGACCGTGTGTCAAACGGCTGACGGGGGGCGGGGTGGACCGGCGGCGTCACCGCCGGATCGAAGCCACGGGGCCGATGCGTGTGGAACCACAGTTCGCGGCGCGGAGCGCGCGTGCTCCGCGGGCTGCACAGAGCGCGAGCGCTCCGCGGCGAACGGTCGAGCCGCTCCACCCGGTAGGCCAAAGACGGACCCCCCCCGGTCGTCCTGGGCCAGAAGCTACCCCCGATCCAGGTCGGCCGTCAACTGGAAAATGGTAGTCCTGAAGGCGGGTTGGACTCTTTTCTGCGAGTGTGTGGCAGTCCCGCCGCGGCTCCGCGGCCCCGTCTCGCTCGCGAATCGGGCGTCCGTTAGGCTCGCCGCGATGGTCTCCGAGCGATCCCGACGGCCGCCGGCCGCGTCGGGCACCCTGGTCGAGGACGCCTCCGGTCAGCGCCCCTTCATGCGCGGCATCATGGTGCACTCGCTGATGGCGCGGGGCGTGAGCTTCGAGG
This sequence comes from Myxococcota bacterium, assembly GCA_041605395.1. GTDB lineage: Bacteria > Myxococcota_A > UBA9160 > UBA9160 > UBA6930 > JBFIYM01. The sequence goes on from JBFIYM010000045.1 coordinate 2,686, forward strand.
AGGCCTACCGGGTTGCCAACCTGGTGCGGGACAAGATCCGCGGTCGGCCGCTGGTGCGCCGGGACGAGCTGGCCGCGCTGCTCGAGGGCGAGTTCGGCGGACGCCTTGAGCCGCCCCCGCTGCCGCTGGCGCGCCCCATCACGGTGGTCGACAGGCGCATGCGTACACCCTTCTCGAAGGGGGTGTTGGCCCAGTCGCTCCTCGCCGCCGCCGTGGCGCCCGACGAGGCCTTCGAGGTGGCGCAGGAGCTCGAGGCCGAGCTGGTCCGGCGTCAGCTCACCGAGATCGACCGCGACGCGCTGCGGGAGCGGGTGGCCGAGACCCTGGAGCACTCGCGCGGGGAACGCGTCGCCGCGCGCTACCGCACCTGGCGGGCCTTCCAGGACTCGGATCGTCCCATGATCCTGCTCCTCGCGGGCGCCGCGGGTGTGGGCAAGACCGCGCTCGCCCAGGAGGTGGCCCACCGGCTCGGGATCGCGCGGGTCACGTCGACCGACTCGATCCGCCAGGTCATGCGGATCATGCTCTCGCCCGAGCTGGCCCCCGCGCTCCACGCCTCGTCCTACGACGCCTGGCAGGCGCTCCCGGGCCTGGCCGATGTCGAGGACCGGGTGGTCGAGGGCTTCCGGGCGCAGGCGGCCACCGTCTCGGTCGGGGTTCGCGCGATGATCGAGCGCTCGATCAACGAGAACTCCCACATCATCCTGGACGGCGTCTCGATCGTGCCCGGCCTGATCGACTTCGCGCGCTACCGCGACGAGGCGCACCTGATCTTCCTGGCCGTGGCGACGCTGGACACCAAGGCGTACGAGGCCCGCTTCGAGGCGCGCGCGCGACGCAGCCTGCGGCGGCCGCCGCACCGCTACGTGGAGAACCTCGACGCGATCCTGCGCATCCAGGATCACCTGCTCGAGCTGGCGGACCAGCACGGGGTTCCGATCGTGGACAACACGCGCTTCGACGAGTCGGTGCTCTCGATCCTGCGGCACGTCACGGAGACGTTGCGCAAACAGGGAGGCTTCGGTGGGGCGTAGGACGCGGGCGATCTGGCTGGTGTTGTTCTTCGTCACGGGGGGTTCGACGTTCGTCTCGGGCTGCTCGACGGCGCCGCTGAGCATCGAGGAGGAGCGCGAGCTCGGCGCGGACGTCGAGCGGGCCGCGCGCAAGGAGTTCGACTTCGTCCACGACGAGGTGATCGTCGGCTACGTCGCAGCGCTCGGCAACGACCTGCTGCGGGTGATGGGGCCGCAGCCCTTCGAGTACGACTTCTACGTGATCCGCGACGACGAGCTCAATGCCTTTGCGATGCCCGGGGGCAGCATCTACGTCCACACCGGCCTGATCGCGAAGGCGCGCAACGTCGCCGAGCTGATCGGCGTGATGGGCCACGAGATCGGTCACGTCTACCATCGCCACGTTGCACAGAACTACCGACGGCAGCGGAATACCGGGATCGCCCACCAGGTGGGCGTGCTGGCGGCCGGGATCCTCGGTGGGGGCGCCGCGGCCCAGGCCGTGAACCTGCTCGGCGGGGTGGGCGCGATGGCCTACCTCAACCAGTTCGGGCGGGACGCGGAGCGCGAAGCCGACGCCTTCGCGGTGCGTACGGTCCCGCGGGCGGGCTACGACCCGAGCGGAATCACGAGCTTCTTCCAGACCTTGATCGAAGAGTACGGCGATCGCGGCAGCAGCTTCCTCTCGAGCCATCCCGCGACGAACGAGCGGATCGAGAACACGCGGGCGCTGATCCGGGCACAGAATCTTCCGCCGGGCCTGCGCGAGGACGACGACGGCCGGCTCGAGATCGTGCAGCACCGCATCAAGTTGCTCGGGGGCAAGACCAAACGCTGAGCGTGCAGGCGAGGGTCCGTTCTCCTAGCCTCGCTCGACCTGCCGAGGAGGCTGCATGAACCCGCCGAAGGAACGGACGCTCCGCGCGCTGCGCGCCGCAGGCCACGGCCCCCGCACGCTCCGGGAGGAGCTCCGCGCCAACCTGCTGGCGAAGCTCCGCAAGGGCGAGCCGCTGTTCCCGGGCATCCTCGGCTACGACGACAGCGTGATTCCGGCCGTCGAGAACGCGCTGCTCTGCGGGCACGACCTGATCTTCCTGGGCGAGCGCGGCCAGGCCAAGAGCCGAATGATTCGCGCGCTCGTGGCTTTGCTCGACGAATGGGTGCCCGAGGTGGCGGGCAGCGAGATCCACGACGACCCGTTCGCGCCGGTCTCGGCCTACGCGAAGGCTCGGGTGGCGGAGCAGGGGGACGACACCGAGATCGCGTGGGTCCACCGGGACGCGCGCTACGCCGAGAAGCTCGCCACGCCCGACGTCAGCATCGCGGACCTGATCGGGGACGTGGACCCGATCAAGGTGGCGGAGGGCCGCTCGCTCGGCGACGAGCTCACCATCCACTTCGGCCTGCTGCCGCGGACGCACCGCGGCATCTTCTGCATCAACGAGCTGCCGGACCTCACCGAGAAGGTGCAGGTCGGGCTCTTCAACGTGATGCAGGAGCGCGACGTCCAGATCAAGGGGTACAACGTCCGGCTGCCGCTCGACCTGCTCGTGGTCGCCAGCGCCAACCCCGAGGACTACACGAGCCGGGGCCGCATCATCACGCCGCTCAAGGACCGCTACGCCGCGCAGGTGCGAACCCACTACCCCGCGACGCGCGAGCTCGAGTTCGGCATCGTGGCCCAGGAGGCGCGGGTGCCCGAAGCGCCCGGCGTCACCACCTTCGTGCCGCCCTTCATGGCCGCGATCGTGGCCGAGGCCACGCTCCAGGCGCGCCACAGCCCCGACGTGAACCAGAGCTCCGGCGTCTCGGTCCGCATGTCCATCGCGAACTACGAGACGCTCTGCGCGAACGCCGTGCGCCGCGCGCTCGCGCTCGGCGAGGGCGAGGCGGTCCCGCGCATCACGGATCTCGAGGCGCTCGTGACGTCCACGTGCGGGAAGCTCGAGCTCGAGTACGCCGGCGAGGAGCGCTCCGAGGGTGACGTGGTCCGGGCGCTGCTGCGGCGCGCCGTCCGCACGGTGTTCGACGAGGTGGTGCCGCTCGAGGGCATGGCCTCGGTGGTCGACTCGTTCCAGCAGGGCTGGAACGTCGAGATCGCCGCCGACATGCGGGCGGCCGACTATCTCGACGGCCTGGACGAGATCCAGGGCCTGCGCGATGCCGCGGCCCAGCTGGCGGGCGGCGACAGCCCGGAACGCCTCGCCTCGGCGATCGAGTTCCTGCTCGAGGGGCTGCACCTCTCCAATCGGCTCAACAAGGCCGAGACGGAGCGCGGTGCGCAGTACGGTCGGGTGTGAAGGTCTGGCGCTACAGCCGCTGGGACGGCACGCAGCAGGAGTTCACGCTCGACCCGAAGCAGGCGCTGGACGCGCTCTCCGAGCTGCTCATGGAGGGGCTCTCCGTCGACGAGGCCCTCGAGTGGATGCGTCGGGGCGGCTTCCCGCTGGCCGGCATGAACTTCCGCGTGATGGGCACGGACGAGCTGGTGCAGGAGCTCCGCCAGCAGGCCCGCGAGCTGATGCAGAAGTATCGAATGGATCAGGCCACCGACGAGCTGGCGCGGAAGCTCGAGGAGATCCTCGACCGCGAGGAGCGCGCCCAGCGGGCGCAGCACGGCATGGAGTCGCAGGCGTTGAACGAGTTCCTGGAGCGGCGTCACCGCGAGCACGGCTCGCTCGCCGACGCCGTCGAGGCCTTCCGTGACCACGCGTTCCAGGACGAAGAGGCGGGCGAGGCCTTCCAGGAGCTGCTCGAGGAGCTCGATCGACTGCGCGCGCTCGAGAACTTCCTCCAGCAGCACGGGAGCCGGTTCCGCGGGCCCGAGAGCGCCGACTACGAGACCGCACAGCAGGTACGCGAGCAGGTCGAGGCGCTCGAGCGCATGGCCCAGGCCCTGGCCGAGGGCAACTTCGAGGAGATCTCGCTCGACGAGCTGCGCGAGATGCTCGACGACGACGCGGGGCAGTCGCTGATCCTGCTGCGCGATCTCGAGCGCGAGCTGCGCGACTCGGGCTTCCTGCGGCAGGGGGAGGGCGGCCTCGAGCTGACCCCACGCGCGATCCGTCGCATCGGCGCGCAGGCGCTCGCGGCGGTCTACTCGCAGCTGCGCAAGGGCCGTCCCGGGAGCCACGACACCGTTCACTACGGCGTGGCGACGCGGCGCCCCGATGAGACGCGACCGTGGGCGTTCGGCGACTCCCTCGATCTCCACGTCGTTCGCACGCTGATGAACGCCGTCACGCGGCGGGCGGCGGCGGGCGAAGCGTCGACGCCACCGCTCGCGCTCACGCACGACGATCTCGAGGTGTACGCGTGCGACTACTCCACCCAGACCACGACGGTGCTGCTGCTGGACATGAGCTGGTCGATGTCGTGGGCCGGCCGCTTCCCCGCGGCCAAGCGCGTGGCGCTGGCCCTCGATCACCTGATCCGCACGCGCTACCCGCGCGACCACTTCTTCGTCGTGGGCTTCTCGACGCGCGCGCGCGAGCTGCCGATCCGGGAGCTGCCGTTGGCCACCTGGGACATGGGCGACCCGTTCACGAACCTCCAGGAGGGTCTGCTGGTGGCCGAGCGTCTGATCGACCAGCACCCGAGCCCGAGCCCGCAGGTGTTGGTCGTGACGGACGGCCAGCCGACCGCCTACTTCCAGAACAAGGAGCTTCGCGTCGAGTGGCCGATGGGCTTCGGCGGCGTCTCCCCGCACGCCGTGGCCGAGACGCTGCGGACGGTGCGGCGCATCACCCGGCGTGGGATCACGATCAACACGTTCATGCTCGACGATGCACCCGAGCTGGTGGGCTTCGTGGAGCGCATGACCGAGATCAACCGCGGCCGCGCCTTCTTCACCTCCCCGAACCAGCTCGGTAGCTTCCTCACCGTCGACTACCTGAACCACCGGCGCACCCGGATCCGCTAGTGGCCAGCGGGGCGCCAGCATGGGTCTCCCGGGCCGCCTGCTCGCCAATGCGGGCCGCGCCGTCCGCCTCGGCGTCGCCCGCATCGCGCTGCGCCGGGCCCCCCTGGTGCTGCGTCTGCGCATCGCGAGCCCGCTGCCCGAGCTGTCCCCGCCCCCCTTCCTGAGCGGCGGCGAGCCGGCCCTGTCCCTGCTGGAGACGCTGCTGGTGCTGCGCCGCGCCGCGCGCGACCCGGAGGTCGCGGCGATCGCGGTCCGCATGGAGGGCCCGCCGGGCGGGCTGGCCCGCGCCTCGACGCTGCGCCGCGCGCTGGCCGAGGCGGCAGCCGAGAAGCCCGTCGTGGTCTGGGCCGAGAGTCTGACCTCCGAGGAGCTGCTGGCGGCGAGCGGGGCCACGCGACTGTGGGTGCCGGAGAGCGGCAACGTCTTCCTGGTCGGGCTGCGCTACGAGGGCGTGTTCCTGAAGGCGCTGCTCGAGAAGCTCGGTGTGGCGCCCGAGGTGGTGCGGGTCGGCAGTTTCAAGACCGCCGGCGAGATGCTGACGCGCGAGACGCTCTCCCCCGAGCAGCGCAGCCAGCTCGAGGCGCTGCTCGACGATCACTACGCGGCGCTCGTCGACGGCATCGCGGCCGGTCGCGGTCTCGAGCCGGGCGCGGTGCGCGCACGGGTCGACGCGGGCCCGTTCACCGCGCCCGACGCGCGAGAGGCGGGGCTGATCGACGAGTGCCGGTATCCGGACGAAGTGCCCGACGAGCTCCGCGCGCTGGTGCCGGCGCTGGCCGATCGGGACCCGTTGCCCTTCGTGGACGCCCGCGTCTACCTCGCCCTGCGCGCCGCGGATCCCGGCTGGGCGCCCCTCGACCGAGAGCTTCCCGGGCTGGTCTACGTGGTGGCCCGGGGCCAGATCGTGCGCGGGCGCGGTCGCCGGGGCGTCGCCTGCGACTTCTACCGGCGCCTGCTCGATCGCTGCGCCGAGGACGATCGCGTGCGGGCCGTCGTGCTTCGCATCGACTCCCCGGGTGGCGAGGTGGTGGCCTCGGATCTGCTGTGGCGGGCGGTGCAGCAGCTCGGCCGGGAGAAGCCGGTGGTGGCGTCCCTCGGCGACACCGCGGCGTCGGGCGGCTACTACGTCGCCGCGGCTGCGCAGGCCATCGTGGCAGAGGCGACGAGCATCACCGGCTCGATCGGCGTCGTGGGAGGGAAGCTCGACCTCTCTGGGCTCTACGAGCGGCTCGGCGTCGGGCGCGACGGCGTCCAGCGCGGTGAGCGCGCGGCGCTGTTGACGGAGGCGCGGGGCTTCACGCCCGAGGAGCGCAAGGTGGTGCGCGCCGGCATGGAGTCGGCCTACGAGCGCTTCGTCGCGCGCGTCGCGGAGGGCCGGGGCCTGGCGCGCGAACGCGTGCTCGAGGCGGCCGGCGGGCGCGTCTGGAGCGGCGCCGCCGCTCGCGAGCAGGGTCTCGTCGACACGCTCGGCGGCCCCCTCGAAGCGATGGCCGAGGCGTTGCGCCGCGCCGAGCTCGACCCGGACGCGCCGCTCGCGCTCGCCGTAGCGCCCCGGCTGCCCCGCTTCGGCGGTCTGCGCGATTGGCTACGGCTCCTTCCGCAGTCCTGAGGCCCGCAGGGAGGCTCGCCCCGGCGCGGCTCCCGAGGGGTGGGTAAGCTGCGCTGTGTCCCGGAGCCTCAAGACCGACATGCCCGGGCCCGACCTGCGCGTGAGCCTCGACGACGTGCGCGCCAAGGGCTGGGCGGCGCTGTTCGCCCCCGACGTCCGGGCAGCGTTGCCGCTGGTGGTGGAGATCGGCTTCGGACGCGGCGAGGTGCTGCGTGCGCTCGCGGCTGCCGCCCCCGGGGTGGCGCACGTCGGCGTCGATCTCTCGCACCGGCGCGTGTTCAAGATGGCGCGGCGCCTGGCCAAGACGGAGGAGCGCAACATCCGCCTCGTCGAGGCGCGGGCCGAGGAGCTGGTGCGCGACGGGCTCGAGGTGGCCACGGTGTCCGCGTTCTGGATCAACTTCCCGGATCCCTGGCCCAAGAAGCGGCACCATCGGCGGCGGCTGCTGCAGCCGCGCTTCGTGGCAGCCCTGGCCGACCGACTCGTGCCGGGCGGCGTGCTCCATGCCGCCACCGACCACGTCGAGTACGCCGAGCAGATCGACGCCGTGCTCTCCGGCGAGCCGCGGCTCGCGAATGCGTTCGCGGCGCCCTGGCTGCGCGAGGTGCCGGGACGGCTCCCCACCGCCTACGAGGAGATGTGGCGCGCCGAAGGCCGGGCGCTCCACTTCTTCGAGTACCGACGGCGGGCGCCATGACGGCGGCGCGGGCCGAAGCGCGGCCCAACCTCAAGGATTTCTCGCCGGCCGCCCTGCGCGAGCGCTTCGTCGCCGACGGGCTGCCGGCCTGGCGGGCGGACCAGGTGGCCAGCTGGCTCTACGCGCGCGGCGTCGAGGACCCCGGCGCCTGGACCGACCTGCCGCAGGCGCTGCGCGACTCGCTGGCCGAGCGCTTCGCGCTCCGTGCGCTCACGCTGCGTTCGCACGAGCGCTCGAGCGACGGCACGGTGAAGGCCGTGCTGGCGGCTCCCGACGGGGCCGTGCTCGAAGCGGTCCTGATTCCCGAGGAGGAGCGCAGCACGCTCTGCGTCTCGACGCAGGTGGGCTGTCCGCTGGCCTGCTCCTTCTGCGCGACGGGAACGCTCGGCCTGACCCGGAATCTCAGCGCGGGCGAGATCATCGACCAGGTGCTGCGCATGCGGGAGCTGGTGCCGGAGCGACGCATCACGAACGTGGTGTTCATGGGCATGGGCGAGCCGCTGCTCAACCTGCGGGCGGTGATCGAGGCGGTGCGGACCCTCCAGCATCCGCGCGGGTTCGGCCTCGCGCCGCGTCGCGTGACCGTCTCCACGGCCGGCGTGGTCCCGCGCATCGCGGAGCTGCTGGCGGCCGTGCCCGTGAACCTCGCCGTCTCGCTCCATGCCACCACCGACGCGCTGCGCGACGTGCTGGTGCCGCTCAACAAGCGCTTTCCGCTCGACACCCTGCTGGGCGCGCTGCGCCGCATCCCCCAGCTCTCGCGGCGTCACCCCGTCTTCGTCGAGTACACCCTGATGGCGGGGGTGAACGACGACGTCGCCGACGCGCGTCGGCTGGTCACCCTGCTGCGCGGACTCCCCGCCAAGGTGAACCTGATTCCGATGAACCCCCATCCGGGCTCGCCCTATCGGGCGCCCGGTCCCGAGGTTGCGAGCCGCTTCATGGGCGAGCTGGTGCGGGGCGGGCTGGTGGCGACCCTGCGCCGGAGCCGCGGGAGCGACATCGATGCGGCCTGCGGCCAGCTGGCGGGCCGGGGGTCAGGCCGGGCGGCGTAGGCGCCGAAGAGAGGAGCCGTGCTCTACGCGATCGGGGACATCCACGGCGAGCTCGCCAAGCTCGAGCGGCTGCTCGAGGGGCTCCCGCTCGCAGCGGGCGATCGCCTGGTCTTCCTGGGCGACTACGTCGACCGCGGCCCGGAATCGGCCGGCGTGGTGAGTCGCCTCCTCGAGCTGCGCCGCCACGTCGACTGCATCTTCCTGCTCGGCAACCACGAATCCATGTTCCTCGACTTCCTGGGCTGGAAGGGCGCCGCCTACTTCGGCGGCGACGCGTTCCTGTTGAACGGCGGCGATCGCACGCTGGCGAGCTACGGCTGGTTCGGCGAGCGGGCGGATCCCGACAAGCGGCCGGACCTGCCGCCCGCCCATGCCGCGTTCTTCCGCGAGCTGCGCTTGTTCCACCAGGAGGGGGACTACCTCTTCGTCCATGCGGGGCTCGGAGCGCGCGGGCTCCAGAGCGGCGACCTCGGCTACGCGCTGCGCATGTCGCGGCCGGAAGACCTGCTCTGGAGCCGCAGCACCTACGACGTGCCCCACAACCTCGGGGTGACGGTGGTGTACGGCCACACGCCGAGTCGGGACTTCTCGGTGCGCTGGAACGAGCCCTTCAGCATCGGCATCGACACGGGCGCGACCTACGGGGGGCCGCTCACGGCGATCCGCCTGCCCGACGAGACCATCCTCCAGGGCGCCTGACGCGCTTTCCGTCTCGGCTTGACGCGGCCGGCGGCAAGGCGAAGCATCTGCCGTCGGGGAGGCCCTTGGAGCGCGCGCATTCGTCTCTGCGGCCCGGTCGATTCGATGCACTCGGGCGCCTCGCGAGCCGCAATCCGCGCGCCGTCGTGCTGGCGTTCCTGCTCGCCGCGATCTTCTGCGGTCTGTACGGGGCGCCCGCGGCCCGCGACCTCGTCGCCTCCGGCCTCGACGTGCCCGGCAGCGAGTCCGACCGCGTGGCGACCCGGCTCGCCCGCCGGCTCGGCGTCGGGTCCCCGGACATCGTGGCCCTGCTCGAGGCGCCGGAGGGGGACGCGCGCGACCCCGAGTTCGCCGGCTTCGTGGTGGAGGGGCTCGAGCCCTTCTTCGAGGACGAGGGCGTGCTCGGCGTCACCTCGCACTACGACACCGGGCTCGACAGCCTGGTCTCCCACGACGGGCGCTACACGATCGTGCTGGCCTACCTGGCGGGCAGCCAGGCCGAGCGGGTGGCGGCCTACGGCCGGCTCGAGCCGGCGCTTCGCGAGAACTTCCCGGGCATCCAGCTCGGGGGCCCGATTCCGGCCTCGGTGCTCGCCCAGCGCATCGCCGAGAACGACATCGAGGAGGCCGAGCTCATCGCGCTGCCCTTCGCGCTCGCGCTCACGCTGCTGTTCTTCCGCAGCGTGGTCGCCGCGCTGATCCCGATCGGGATCGGTGCCTTCGCGCTCGCGTTCTCGACGGCGGTGACGCGTGGCATCGCACAGTTCGCCGAGGTTTCGATCTTCTCGCTCTCGATCAGCGCCTTCCTGGGCCTCGGGCTCTCGATCGACTACGCGCTCCTGGTGGTGCAGCGCTTCCGCGAGGAGCTCGAAGCGCAGCCGACGGTGATCGAGGCGGTGGCCGCGACGATGCTGACCGCGGGGCGCGCCGTCCGCATCTCGGGCTTCACGGTGATCGTCAGCATCATGGTGCTGTTCCTGGTGCCGGTTCCGCTGGTGTCGAGCCTCGCGCTCGGGGGCATCCTGGCGGTGGTGAGCGCCCTGATCGGCGCCCTGGTCCTGCTCCCGGCGCTGCTCGCGTGGCTGGGGCGCGGCGTGAATCGTTGGGCGATCGCCCGGACTGCGGACCTGTCGCGGCCGAGTCGCCTCTGGGCCCGTCTGGCCGAGCTCTCGATGCAGCGTCCGTGGCTCACCGTGGCGGTGAGCGTGGCGCTCCTCGCCTGGATCACGCTGCCGGCCCTGCGCATGGAGGCGGTGCTGCCGGATGCGCGCACCTTCCCGCCGGGCAGCGAGGTGCGCAACGTCGAGGAGCGCATCAGCGACCCGGCGTTCTTCGACCCGAGCGGCGCCTCGAACGTCCAGATCTCGGTCGAGACGCCGGGGCCGCTGCTGGAGCCCGAGGGCCTGCGGGCCGTGCAGGGGTGGCTGCAGGAGCTGGCGCGTGTGCCCGGCGTCGACGAGCTCCGCACGCCGCTCGAGGCGCTCGACCCCGAAGTCGGGCGCGACAGCGCGGACGCTGCGGGCAAGATGGAGCTCGACCGCACCGTGCACGAGGACCTCGCGCTCGTGAATGCGCAGGGGGCGCACGGCTGGCGCAGCGCCGAGGCGGCGGCGACGGTGAACGCGATCCGCGCGCTCCCCTCGCCCGGCCTCTCGATCGAGGTGGGCGGGCCGACCGCGCTGCTGGTCGACGTCCGCAGCACGCTCCGAACCTGGGGCGTGAGCGTGGCGGCGCTCGTCATCGCGTGGAACCTCGTGGTGCTGTTCCTCGCCTTCCGCTCGGTGCTGGTGCCGCTCAAGGCGGCCGCCGTGAACCTGCTCTCGCTCGCCGCCAGCTACGGGGTGCTCGTCCTGGTCTTCCAGGACGGCCACGGCGCCGGGCTCCTCGCCTTCGAGCCACCCGGCGGCATCGAGGCGACGATCCCGGTGGTGATGGCGGCGATCGTCTTCGGCCTCTCGATGGACTACGAGGTGTTCCTGCTGACCCGCATCCAGGAGGAGTTCGCCGCCCACGGCGACGTGCGGCGCAGCATCCGCGAGGGCGTCGCCTGGAGCGGGCGCGTGATCACCAGCGCCGCGTTGATCCTGCTCGTCGTGATCGGCGCCTTCACGCTGGGTGAGCTGATCTTCGTGAAGGAGATCGGCGTCGGCATGGCCTCCGCGATCGTTCTCGACGTGACCCTGGTGCGCGCGCTGCTGGTGCCCGCCCTGATGAAGCTGCTCGGTCGCGCCGCGTGGTGGGGGCCCGGGAGCTAGCCAGCTGGGCGTTCGCTTCCGCCCACCCCAAACCGTCTCCGGCCCGGGGTGCAACGCCCGACGACGCGCGCTAGCTGCCGGGCAGCACCAGCCGTTGGCCGGCCTTGATGTGGTTCCGGCTGCGCAGGCCGTTCAGGGCGGCGATCGACTTGGCTGTGGTGCCGTGGCGTCGCGCAATGCTGTCGAGCGTATCCCCGCGCTGCACGATGTAGACCCCGCCCGAGGCGCTGCTGCCGTTGCTGCGCCCGGGGATCCGGAGCGTCTCGCCGACCCGCACCAGGCTCGGGTTGCGGATGTCGTTGTGCTTCGCGAGCGCGCTCTCGCTGACGCCGTGCCGCTGGGCGATGCGGCCCAGGGTGTCTCCCGAGCGGACGCGGTAGATGCCGTCGGCCGCAGCCGTCGGCCCCGACGAGCGCGTCGACGCCACGCGGACGTTGCTCCCGGGAATCTCGAGCTTCTGGCCGACGTAGATGCGGTTTGCGCTGCGCAGGCCGTTCGCGGCCATCAGGTCCTTGGTGCGCACGCCGAAGCGCGCGGCGATGCGGCTCAGGGTGTCCCCGCGGCGCACGCGGTACTCGGCCTGCCGCAGCTGCTGGCCGTGGCGCTCGCCAGCGGGGATCGAGGCGAGCACGACCTCGGGCGAGGCCCGCAACGGGTTGCGCGGAACCCGCAGCGCATAGCCCTTCGGAATCAGCCGTTGGCCGTCCCAGATCCCCGGCAGCAGCGCGGGGTTCGCGGCCCGCAGCGCGTCGAGCGAGACGCCGAAGGCGGAGGCCAGCGTGGCCGGCTTGTAGTAGCCGTCGAGCGCCACCATCTCGGGGCGCTCGGGGGCATCCCGGGTCAGTGAGCCGAAGTAGCGCTGCGCGTTCTCCTCGACCTCGAGCGCGGCGAGGAACTCGGTGTAGAAGTTCTTCGATGCGAAGCCGAAGCTGCGGCCCTGGTAGCGCTCGATGATCGTCGCCATGTCGCGCGTGCCGAGCTGCCGCACGGCGCGCTCCATGCCGCCGATGCCGTGGTTGTACCCGGTGAGCGCCAGCGGCCAGGATCGCGAGCGCTTGTAGTTGTCGCGCAGCAGCCGCGCGGCGCTGACCGTGGCGATCCACGGGTCGTTCCGCTCGTCGAGCACGTGGTCGACGCGCATGTAGAGACGACCCGTCGAGCGGGTGAACTGCCAGAGGCCGGAAGCGCCCACGTGGGAGCGGGCCGCCGGGTTGAACGAGGACTCGACGTGGGGCAGCGAGGCGAGCTCGACGGGCATGCCGCGCTCGGCGAAGACGCCCCGCATGTAGTGCTCCCAGCGCCCTTGTCGGATCAGGCCGTCGCGGAACTTGTCCGCCTGGCCCAGCTGGAAGCGCACCCGGCCTGCGGCGGCCCGGAGCGTCGCGTTCGAGACGCCGTCCGGGAACAGCGAGAGGACGCGGCGGGACTCGGCGTCGAGACCGCTGCGCTTGCCCTGTGCCAGCCGGCGCAGGATCCGCTGGTAGTGCTCGCGGCGCTCGCGCAGGAAGCGCTCCCGGGCGAGTCGCGCGGACTCCGGCGGCAGGCTCAGGACCTCGTAGACCACGCCGAGGTCGTCGGTGTCGTGGAGCAGCCCGCCCCCCGTGTCGACCTCGCTGTAGATCCGCTTCCAGAACTCCACCCGCGGCACCAGCGCGGGCGACTTGGGGAAGTCGGGCTGGCGCGCCGCGACCGAGCGCCGGGGCGGGGCCGCGGCGGGGGCGAGGCTCGGCCGCTCGTCCGGCGGCGCCGCGTGCGGGCCGGGCTCGAGGCGTGCGTTCTCGGTGCCTGCCAGCGGCGCCAGCACCTCCCCCGGCAGGTCGGCAGCCGCCGGAGAGGCGATGGCGCACCCCAGCAGCACGCCGAGCCCCAGGGCAGGCCCACGCCACGCTGACGACTGCACACACATCCGCTTACCCATCGGGAGGTTCGAGCCTCGGCTGAAGAGCCGCCGCGAAGCGGCGGGCGGTAGACCAGTCTGGCGAAGCCCTACCCGAAATCCAGGCCCGCGTAGAGGCCCGGCCTGCCGGCCACGCCCTTCTGCCCGGAGCCGGCCTCTCGCGGCGGCTCAGCGCCGCCCCTTCCGCCGGGCCGCCTTGGCCTGCTTGCGCTTCTTCTTGTTCTTCTTGCCCGCGCTCTTCTGGCGCGCCTCCTGCTGCCGGCGCAGCTTGCGGTTGCCGCCGCCGAGCAGGGCGGCCGGGTCGAAGCCCGCCGGGCCCCCGGCCCCCGCCAGCCGGCCCATTCCGGGGATCTTGCCCAACAGGCCGGCGCCGCCTCCGCCGAGCGCGCCCATCATCTCCCGCATCTGCCGGAAGCGGCCGACCAGGTCCAGCACCTCGCGCGCGCTCCGCCCACTGCCCCGCGCGATGCGGCCGGCGCGGCTCTTGTCGATCACCTCGGGCCGGTTGCGCTCGCCGGGCGTCATCGATTGGATCATCGCCTGGGTCTTGATCAGCTCCCGCTCGTCGACCTGCTCCGCCATCTGGCCCATCCCGGGAAGCTTGCCGAGCACGTCCCGGAGCGGCCCCATCTTCTGGATCGTGCGCAGCTGGGTGAGCAGGTCCTCCATCCCGAAGCGCCCGGCCAGCAGGCGTTCCGCGTCGGCCTCGGCCTGCTGGGTATCGACGACCTCCTCGAAGTCGCGCACCAGGCCCACCACGTCGCCCATGCCGAGGATGCGCGAAGCCAGCCCCTCCGGCCGGAACTCCTCGAGGCGGTCCACGCTCTCGCCGGTGCCCACGTACTTGATGGGCACGCCCGTGACCGCCTTCACCGCCAGCGCCGCGCCGCCGCGTGCGTCGCCGTCGAGCTTCGTGAGGATCACGCCGTCGAGCGTCCGCTGCTCCGCGAAGGCGCGGGCCACGTTCACGGCGTCGCGGCCCATCAGGGCGTCGCAGACCAGCAGGGTGTTGGCGGGCTCGGTGGCGGCGGTCACCGCGGCGAGCTCGGCCATCAGCGCATCATCGATCGCGAGGCGTCCCGCCGTGTCGTACACGATGGCGTCGAAGCCCTCGCTGCGGGCCCGCGCGCGCGCGCTCCGACACAGGTCGGGCGGCGATTCCCCCGGCTCGCCCCGATGCACGGCGACCTCGATCGACGCCCCGAGCCGTTCCAGCTGCTCCACCGCGGCCGGGCGCTGCACGTCGGCCGCCACCAGCAGCGGCTTCTTGCCCTGGCGCTGCAGCTGGCGCGCCAGCTTGGCGGCGATCGTGGTCTTGCCGACGCCCTGGAGGCCGAGCAGCAGCACGGAGACCACGCCGTCGCGCGCCGCGAGCGCCGGGTCGACCGGCCCCATCAGGGCCGCCAGCTCCTCCTCGCAGACCTTGACGAAGTGCTGGCCTGGTGTGACGCGATGCACGCGGCCGGCCTCGTCGCGGACCTTGGTCTCGACGCGGGTGCCCACGCTCTTGGCGCGTACCCGCTCGACGAAATCCTTGGCGACCGCGAAGTCGACGTCGGCTTCGAGCAGCGAGCGCCGGACCTCGCCGAGGGCCTCGTCGAGATTGGCGTCCGAGAGGGTGGTGACGCCCGCCAGCCGCTCGCGAGCGCGGCTGAAGCCGCTGGTCAGGGTCTCGAGCATCGGACGAAGATAGCTACACGCGATCCCCGTACCATGCGAGCCGCGTTACACTCCGGCGCCCCATCGGAGGAGTTCATGCCCACGTCGGTCGAAGCCCAGGTCACGGGCAACGTGTGGAAGATCGAGAAGGCCATCGGCGACGCGGTCGTGGAGGAGGACGTCATCCTGATCCTCGAATCGATGAAGATGGAGATCCCGGTCGAGGCGCCCTGCGCGGGCCGGCTCGCGGAGATTCGCGTGCGCGAGGGCGAGAACGTCGAGGAGGGTGCCGTCCTCGCCGTGATCGAGTAGGCGGCGGCGGACTCGTGGTGGACCTCCGGGTTCGGGCACTGCGCGAGCGCGATCGCAAGGAGGCGCTCCGGTATCTGGAGCGGGCGCCGCTGCTGAACCTGACGCTCAGTGACCTGGTCGCCCGGCTCGGCGAAGCGGGCAACCGGGATCGCACCGAAGTCCTCGGCGCCTGGCGTGGGAGCGAGCTGGCTGGGGTCGCCGGGCTCTCGCCCAGCGTGATGTTCGACGCCTCGGCCGAACGCGACGTGCTCGAGGCGTTCTTCCCGCACCTCGTGCGGGTGGGCTCGGGCCTGGTGAAGAGCACGGAAGAGGTGGTGGCGCCGCTCGGCGAGTGGCTCGCCGCCCAGGGTCGCCCCGTGCTCCTCGACCGCATCGAGATCGGCTTCTCGCTGAAGGCGGAGGACGCGAAGCTGGAGACGCCGAGCGGTCCGCTCGAAGCCCGTGACGCCACGCTCTCGGACCTGGACGCCCTGGTGGAGGCGGCGCGACAGAGCCTGCTGGAGGAGAAGCGTCCCGACCCCTCGCGCAACGACCCCGCCGGCTTCCGGCGCTGGGTGCGCGGCCGGCTCGGTCGCGCCGTGGTCGTGGAGCGCGACGGGCAGCTCGGCTTCGTGGGCTATGCCGACGTCAAGAGCCCGCGGGGCTGGCTGCTCCAGGGCGTGTTCACCTGGCCGGCATTTCGTCGCAGCGGCCTCGCGGCGCTCGGCGTCTCCGAGCTCTGCCGCCGCGCCTTCGCGGAGGGCACCGGCCACGTGCAGCTCGCCGTGATCGAAGGCAACGAGCCGGCCGAGCGCCTCTACGAGAGCCTCGGCTTCCGCCGCTTCGCCCGCCTCCGCACCCTCCTGTTCTCCTAGCCCGCCGCGAGCCCCCGCGAGGCATGCCCTCGCGCGAGGCGAGCGAAGCGGGCTAGCCTGCCCGCCTTTCCAGGAGGAGGACCCCCATGGCACTGCTCTCCGGCAAGGTTGCGCTCGTCACCGGGGCGGGCGGCGGGCTCGGCCGCTGTCACGCGCTCGCGCTGGCGAAGGAAGGCGCGAAGCTCGTCATCAACGATCTCGGCGGGGCGCGCGACGGCAGTGGCAAGGGTGCCCAGAGCATGGCCGACGCCGTGGTCGAGGAGATCCAGAAGGCGGGCGGCGAGGCCGTCGCGAACTACGACACGGTCGCCAGCGTGGCCGGTGGCGAGCGCATGGTGAAGACGGCGATCGACACGTTCGGCCAGCTCGACATCTGCGTGAACAACGCCGGCATCCTGCGCGACAAGACCCTGGCCAAGCTCAGCGAAGACCTCTGGGACCCGGTCGTCGACGTGCACCTCAAGGGCACGTACTGCGTGACGCGTCCGGCGTACCTCCACATGCGCGAGCGGGGGCAGGGCGGGGTGATCATCAACACCTCCTCCACCTCCGGCCTGAACGGCAACTTCGGCCAGACCAACTATGGCGCGGCCAAGGCGGGGATCTGGGGCTTCTCGCGGTGCCTGGCGCTCGAGGGCCAGAAGGCCGGAATCCGCGTCTACATCCTGGCGCCGGTCGCGCTGACACGCCTCACCGAGGATCTCGCCGGCATGGGCACGGAGGAGATGAAGGAGAAGCTGGATCCGGCGTTGGTGTCGCCGCTGGTGGTCTACCTCGCGAGCGAGCTGGCGAAGGACCAGACCGGCACCACCTACTACGTCGGCGGCGGCCGCATCGCCGAGATGAAGATGGTGACGGCACCCGGCGTGACGAAGACCGACGAGGGCGGCCTCTGGAGCCCCGAGGAGATCGCCGCCCGCATGCACGAGATCCGCCTCCCGGACTAGGCCCCAGCGCGGGCGCCGGCCGCCACGCCCGTCGCAGAGCGCCGACCGGCACCTCCGCAAGCCCGGCTCCCGCCGGGCGCGCCGCGAGGCGCAGCCGAGCGAAGTCCCAGACTCGGTGCTACCGCTCACGGGATGGTGGAGGCCCCGAAGCCTGTCGCGGGCGGGGCGCCGGCCCTGCGCCTGCCCGGTCCGGCCGTCGCCGATGCCACGTCGGCCATGGTGCCGCGCTTCAACGTCTTCTTCCGGTGGTTTGCCCGTCGCTTCTTCCCCCATTTCGACCTGGAAGCGGACACCGTGGCCCGCCTGCGCGCGATCGAGGCCCGGGGCTCGGTCGTGTACGTGATGCGCTACGCGAGCCGCCTCGACTACTTCCTGTTCAACACGCTCTTCGTGCGCGAGGGCCTGCGGCTGTCCGCCTTCGCGAACGGGCTCTCCTTCTACTACTACGCGCCCCTGATCCGCGGGGTCTCGAACTGGGCGAAGCGGCGCCGCCTGCTCGGTGCGGCGCGGCGCGAGGCCGACCGGCAGCGGGCGATGGCGAAGGCCGGCGAGATCGTCGAAGCCGGCGAGTCCATGTTCCTGTTCCTGCGGACCGCGCGGCTGCGCGACGTCCTGCGCGGCCGCGAGGCGGCGGTGGAGGAGGGGCGACGCGAGGCCGAGCTGCTCGCCGAGGTGGTGCGGCGGGCGCGGGAGACGGGCAAGCCGGTGGCCCTGGTTCCGCTCGCGCTGTTCTGGCGCAAGGGCCCGCGCGGCCGCGGGCGCTTCCTGAACCTCTCCTACGGCGGCCCGACGCGCCCCACCGACCTCGCCAAGGTCGCCTCCTTCCTGATCCAGTACCGCGACCTCGCCATCAAGGTCGGCGAGCCCATGGATCTCGGCGCGTTCCTCGAGAAGCGGGGCGCCCAGTCCGACGACGTCGCCGCCCGCAAGCTGCGCCGCGCCATCCTGCTGTTCCTGACGCGGGAGGAGCGCGCCGTGCAGGGGCCGGTGCTCCCGCCGCGCCACCGGGTCCAGGAGCTCGTGCTACGGGACCGGCGCGTGGAGACGGCGATCGCGCGACGGGGCGAGAACGGCGTCACGCCCGAGGCGGCGCGCGCCCAGGCCGAGAAGATCTTCCGCGAGATCGCGGCGAACATGAACTCGACCTTCCTGGCCGCCCTCTCCCTCGTCGCCACCGCCGTCGTGCGGCGCCTGTTCCATCACATCGAGGCGCGCGGGCTGGATCGCGTCGCCGAATGGGCGAAGCGACAGCCCGTCGTGCTGGTCCCGAGCCACCGCTCCTACTTCGACTTCGTGCTGCTTTCGTGGCTCTTCTACCAGAACCACCTGATGCCGCCCCACATTGCGGCACGCGAGAACATGGCCTTCGGCCCGTTCGGCTTCCTGTTCCGCCGGGCCGGTGCCTTCTTCCTCCGGCGAACGTTCGACGACGAGCTCTACAAGGCGGTCTTCCGTAGCTACGTCGCCTACCTGGTGCGGGAGGGCTTCACCCAGGAGTTCTTCATCGAGGGTGGGCGCTCGCGGACCGGGAAGAGCCTGGCCCCGCGCATGGGCATGCTCTCCTGGAACGTGCAGGGCTTCATCGACAGCGGCCGGCGCGACCTGCTGTTCGTACCGGTCGCGATCACCTACGAGCGTCTGGTCGAGGAAGGCGCCATGGTCGAGGAGCTCGAGGGCGGCGCCAAGCAGAACGAGAGCGTGCTCGCCCTGATGCGCGCGCGGAAGCTGCTGCGGCGCCGCTTCGGCAGTGTCTTCCTGAACTTCGGCGAGCCGCTCTCGCTGGGCCGTGTGCTCGAGGGAAAGCGTGAGCTCTTCCTCGGTGAGGACGACCCCGAGAAGCTGGTCGGTCGCCGGGCCTTCACCGAACGCCTTGCGAACGACCTGGTCGAGCGCATCAACCTGGCGGTGGTCGCGAACGCGACGTCGGTGGCCGCCTGCGTGCTCCTGGCCGAAGCCCGTCCCGGCATGTTCCGGAGCCAGCTCGCCGAACGCATGCACCAGATCGTGGACCTGCTCCGGCTCCAGGACGTACGTCTCACTCCGGCGCTGGCGGCCGACGACCCGGACTTTCAGGTGTCGATCGACTTCCTGTTGCGGCTCGGCCTGGTGAAGGCGGAGAACGACCCGCGCGGCGAGATCGTCTACTACGAGGACAAGGACCGGCGCGCCTTCGACGTCTATCGCAACGTCCTGTTCCACTTCCTGGTGGCGCCGAGCCTGATGGCGCGGCTGCTGCTGCGCGGCACGACGCCGCCGGCGCTGCGCCTGGACCTGGACTTCTGGCTCGACCTGCTCTACCGCGAGTTCTTCGCGCCGCGCGCGATCGTGCACGCGGCGCAGCTCGACGCCTTCCTGGACCACTTCGAGCGGCTCGGCGCGATCGAGCGCACGGACGGGCAGCTCCGTGCGACCGAGAAGGGCCGGGACTATCTGGTGTTCCTGGCCGAGCAGACGCGCACGCTGCTCGAGGCCTACTACGGCGTGCTCTCCTCCCTGCTCGCGCTCGAGGAGCCGGTGCCGGAACGCACCCTCGAGAAGGAGACCGAGGCGCAGTTCCGCAGACTGCATCGCATCGGGGAAGTGACCCGCACCGAAGGTTGGAGCAGCGTGACCTTCAAGAACGCGCTCGAGCTGCTGGCCCAGCGAGGTGTCCTCACCGAGAGCGGTTCGGCACGCGAACGCGCCTGGGGCCGGGGGCCGGCCTTCGACGAGCTTC
Source organism: Myxococcota bacterium (assembly GCA_041605395.1). Classification (GTDB taxonomy): domain Bacteria; phylum Myxococcota_A; class UBA9160; order UBA9160; family UBA6930; genus JBFIYM01. The sequence goes on from JBFIYM010000045.1 coordinate 22,321, forward strand.
CCGCGCTGCGGGAGCGGCTGGCACGGGCATTGCTCGACCGTTAGCTTCGGCCGCCCATGATCTGCGAGAACCCCCCGGATTTCGCCAAACGTGGCGGTCTGGTCACCGCCATCGCCCAGGACCACGAGACGCTCGAGATCCTGATGGTGGCGTACATGAACGAAGCCTCGTTCCGGAAGACGCTCGAGCTGGGTCAGGTCGTGTACTGGAGCACCTCTCGGAACGAGCTCTGGCACAAGGGCGAGTCGAGCGGGAACGTTCAGGTGGTGAAGGAGCTGCGGGTGGACTGCGACGGCGACGCCGTGCTGATCAAGGTGGAGCAGCGGGGCCGCGCCGCCTGCCACACGGGCCAGCGCAGCTGCTTCTTTCGCGCGCGTGACGGGGAAGGCTGGACGCACGACGGCGAGCAGGTCTTCGACCCGAAGCAGGTCTACGGCAAGTGACCGCCCGCAAACGCCGCCCGAAGAAGACCGCCAAGCCGGGAAAGGCCGCCAAGCCGGGAAAGGCCGCGAAGCCGAGCCGGAACGAGCGGGAGCGCCTCCTGGCCGGGGCCGACGAGCGAAGGCTCCTGTTGGGCCTGCCGAAGGGCAGCCTCCAGGCCACCACCGCCCGCCTCTTCGAGCTCGCCGGCTACAACCTGAGCTTCCCCGACCGCTCGTACTACCCGGAGATCGACGACCCGGAGATCGAATGCATCCTGATCCGCGCCCAGGAGATGGCGCGCTACGTCGAGCAGGGCGTCCTCGACGCCGGCATCACCGGGATCGACTGGGTGCGCGAGAACGGCGCGAACGTTCAACAGCTGGCGGACCTGATCGCGCCCTGGCCGAACTACCGTACCGTGCGCTGGCTGCTGGCCGTGAAGGAAGGCTCGCCCTACCAGAGCGTCGCCGACCTGCGCGGCAAGCGGATCGCCACCGAGGCCGTGGAGATCACACGCGCCTACCTCAAGAAGCACCGCGTCTCGGCGGAAGTGGAGTTCTCCTACGGGGCCACCGAGGTGAAGCCGCCGGTGTTGGCAGATGCCATCGTCGATGTGTCCGAGACCGGCTCGAGCATCCGCGCCAATGACCTGCGCGTCATCGATACCGTGATGGAGAGCACGCCGCGCTTCATCGCCAATCGGCGCGCGGCCCGCGATCCCTGGAAGCGCCGCAAGCTCGACCGCATGCTCCTCATGCTGAACGGAGCGATCGCTGCGGCCGGGCGCGTCGGCTTGATGATGAACGTGCCGAAGAGCAAGCTCCCGAAGGTGCTCGAGCTGCTGCCCGCGCTGGGGACGCCGACCATCTCGTCGCTCGCCGACGAGAAGTGGATCGCGGTCAACACCGTGGTGGCCGAGACGGTCGTGCGCGAGCTGCTGCCGACGCTCGTCGAGTACGGCGCGCGCGGCATCGTGGAGTACCCGCTCGCCAAGATCGTGGGCTGAGTGCCGGGGGCCGGACCCGGCCGCGCGCGGCTGCTGCTGCGCGCCCCGCGCGACTGGCTCGGCATCCTGCGCTGGGGAGCGCGCCGGCCGGTGCCCGGGGCCCCGCTGCTCGTGCAGGGCGTGGTCGAGGCCGAGGCGGGCGTGCTGCTCGCCCTGCGTCGCGAGCTCCGGGGCTGGGAGCTGCCGGGGGGGCGCGCCGCCCCGGGCGAGCCCGACGCGGCGGCCCTGGTCCGGGAGATCCGCGAGGAGACCGGACTCCGGGTGGAGCCGCTCGCGCTGGTGGGCGAGTACCGGCGCAGTGGCTTCGCCTCGCATCGCGCCCGCGTCTACCGCTGCCGCGTCGTGGATGGGGTGGTGCGGCCGAGCGCGGAGACCCCTGCCGTGGCGTGGTTCGCCCCCGACGCCCTGCCGCGGACGCTCTTCCCCTGGTTCCGGTCCCCCCTCGCCGACGCGCTGGCCGGGGCGTCCTCGCTGCTCCGCCACGAGCACCTCGGGCCCCGCGCGATCGCGCGCGGCCTCTGCATCGATCTCCGGGAGCGCTGGCGCGGCACCGGCTCCTGAGCCGGTGCATGCTCGTTCGCTCCCACCCCTCGGAGGACCCATGCCCAGCCTCGCCAAGCGCGCCATCGCCCTCTCGAAGCCCTACCGGGTGGTCCGGGGCAAGGAATTCCGCCTCCGCGACGTCGACCCGCGCGACACCGCCCACCTCGAATCGGACGATGCCTCCCGCGCCCGCAAGGCGCTCGAGGAGGGCATCGAACAGCTCGCGGAGCTCCAGGGCATGCTCTACGCCCAGAACCGCTGGTCGTTGCTGCTGATCTTCCAGGCGATGGATGCGGCGGGCAAGGACAGCACCATCAAGCACGTGATGTCGGGGGTGAACCCACAAGGCGTCCAGGTCTTCTCGTTCAAGGCGCCCTCCGCCGAGGAGCTCGACCACGACTACCTGTGGCGCTGCATGCGTCGCCTCCCCGAGCGGGGCCGCATCGGGATCTTCAACCGCTCCTACTACGAGGAGGTGCTGGTCGCCCGGGTGCATCCCGAGATCCTCGAGGCCCAGCGCCTACCGCCGAGGCTCGTGACCCGCTCGATCTGGAAGGAGCGCTACGAGGACATCCGCAACTTCGAGCGCTACCTGACGCGGAACGGGGTGGTGATCCGCAAGTTCTTCCTGCACGTCTCGAAGGCCGAGCAGAAGCGCCGCTTCCTGGCGCGTCTCGACGAGCCGGAGAAGAACTGGAAGTTCTCGCCGGACGACGTGGCGGAGCGCCGCCACTGGAAGGCCTATCAGCGTGCCTACGAAGACGCGATCCGCGCGACCGCGACCGAGTACGCGCCCTGGTACGTGGTGCCCGCCGACCACAAGTGGTTCACGCGCCTCGTGGTGGCCGGCGCGATCGACGCAGCGCTCAGCAGCCTCGATCTCCGCTACCCGCGCGTCGGGAAGGCGGAGAAGAAGGCGCGGGTCGCCGCCCGGCGCGAGCTGCTCCGCGGCTAGCGCGGATCAGAATCCGAGCGCGGTCCGCGCCAGCAGCGCGAGGGCGCCGAGCCAGGCGAACAGGAGCGGCTGGAGCAGGCTCTCGCTCCGCTCCCGGGCGGCACCGCTGGCCAGGCCGAACACGAGGGCGGCGAGCGGCGCCGTCCACGGCCCGCCGAGCGGCGCCGCCGCGCTCGGCAGGGCCGCCACGAGCGCGGCGTAGCCGAAGGCCGGAAGCGCCGGAGTCCAGGACGGCTTGGGGCGCGGGAACGCCGGCAGGAGTCGCGCCGTCACGAACCCGCGGAACAGCAGCTCGAGCGCCGCCGGCGCGGCGAGCAGGGCCGCCAGGGGGAGCAGCTCGGTCGCCGAGAAGGCGCGGGGCAGCGCGATGGCGGGCAGCCAGACGCCGCCGCCAGCGCCCGCCGCGACCGCGACCGGAAGCCAGGCCCAGCCCGCCACGCCCCGCGGCAGGCGCAGGCCGTAGAACCCGGGGGCGCGCGCGCCCGCGATCGCACACAACGCTGCGCTCACCAGGAACAGGATCAGCGCGGCACGCGACGGGTCCGGCTCCGAGAGCGGCAGGGCCAGCGGGGCCAGCCCGAGCGCGAGGATGCCGAGCGTGGCGCACGCGGTCGCGGCGAGACGGCGCAGCCGGGTGCTCGGCGTCCAGCGGACGCAGGCGTCGCGACAGGCGGCGGCGATCGCCTCCGGCTCGAGACTCGTCCCGCGTCGGCGCGGGGAGCCCCCGATCTCGCCGGCGCCACCCCAGCGATTGCGCGCGTGGCACCCGTCCGAGCCCGGGTCGACGCGATTCAGCTGGACGTAGATGCGGTCGAGCTGGGCCGCGGCCGCGGGGTGCACGGCACGCAGGCTGTAGCTCCGGGCGTCCTTCTGCAGCACCACCAGTCCGAGCCGGGCGCCGTGGAGCCGCCGCAGCTCGCGCTCGACCTCGTAGATGCCGCCGTCCGCGCGACACACCACCGCGACCCCCGCGCCGTCGAGCTCCGCCCGCGTGATCTCCTCGATCTCGAGCCCCTTGCCGAGCTCTTCGCCCGCGTAGGCGAAACGATCGATGGCGCGCAGCTGGGCCGCCACGAAGGCGAGCGCGTCGCGTCCCAGCCCGCGGGTCTGCGCGGCCCGCTCGCGCTCGAGCAGCGCGTCGAGCTTGGCGCGCGTCTCGGTGAGGAGCTCCGGCGGCAGGGCACAGAGGTCTTCGCTGCCGAGGCCGAGGGCATCGATGTTGCCCTCGAGCCGCAGCAGCGGAAGCATGCGCGCGCGGGTCGGGGAGTCCTCGGGGCTGAGCCGCAGGTGGTTCAGCAGCACCCAGATCGCGAGCACCGTATCGAGGTCCGTGCCGTTCGCGATCACGGTGAAGTCGCGCTGGCGCAGATCCAGGCCCCGGCGCAGCAGCACCATGGCCTGCTCGCAGGCGGCGAGCGTGAACGAGCGCACGCAGCCCTCGTGGTGATCGAGGTTGTAGACGTGGCGCTCGGCGTCGATGAAGGGCTCGCCCTGCGCCGCGCCGTCCAGGTAGATCGTCCCCGGCGGCGCGCTCCGCGCGGCCGC
>JBFIYM010000046.1:0-26572 GCA_041605395.1 Myxococcota bacterium
CGCGGTGGCCCGCCTGGTGGCCCGCAAGCCCGTCTGACTCCCGGCGTCGCCCGCCGGCCCTGAGTGCGGCCATCGTGCCCGGTGCCCGGAGTGCGGCCACCGTGCCCGGGACCGGTGGACCGGCTCCTCCTCCGGACTCGGCGGGTCGCGGTGGATCCATGCCTTTCCTTCCGCTCCGAGCAGCGGGCGGGGACGGCAGCGGTCGGCGCTGCCAAAGGCCGGGCTGTCCGTAGGGCCTGCCTTCGCCTGCGTAGGACCGGAATCCACCGGTCCTCGTGGCCCGGGAGCGTGCGCGCGTTCTCAGGGGGTTCCCCATGCGCCAGGCGCTTGATCGCCTCGCGGGGCACTCCGGGCCGGCGGGCCACGCCCGAGGTCAGACGGGCTTGCGGGCCACCAGGCGGGCCACCGCGGCGGGCGCCGGCGCGCGCACCCGGGCCTCCTCGTAGCGCAGCACCTCGAGGCCCGGGAAGAGCGCCGGCAGCTCGTCGGGCTCGAGCAGAAAGGCAGGGTTCCTCGGGTGTTCCGCCACGTCCCTGTGGTGGATCGTGAAGGTCTCGTAGACGAGCAGCCCGCCCCCGGCCAGCACGCGTTCAAGCTCGGGCGCGAGCGGACGGTGCAGGTAGCGGAACACCAGGACGGCCCCGACGCTCGCCGTGGCGATCGGGAGCGAGGCGCCGGCCTCGAGGTCCGCGCGCACCGCGTGGACGGGCAGGCGTTCGGCACGGGCGGCGCGCTGCAGCGTCCCGAGTCGCTCGCGCGAGCGGTCGACGCCGATCACGCGCAGCCCGGCGCGCCCGAGCGCGAGCGCGTTGCGGCCGCTGCCGCAGGCCACGTCGAGCAGCGGCCCCGACGCTGTGGCCGCGCGCAGCCGCTCCGCCTCGGCGCCGAGCAGCGCCGCGGGCTCAGCGGGACCGGGCATCCACGACGGCGCGGAGCCGGCCGGGGAAGTCGCTCATCACGCCGTCGACGTCGAGCGCGAGGAGGCGCTCCATCTCGGCCTCCTCGTTGATCGTCCAGACGTGGACCTGGACGTCGTGGCGATGGGCGAACGTGACGAGCTCGGGCGTCACGAGGGGGCGGCCCCCGAAGTGGGGCGGGATCTGGAGGGCCATCGGCTCGGGCGGGGGGTCGCCCTCGCCGAGCGCGGCGCGCACGTAGCCGAGCACGTCGCCCACCGAGGCGCCGACCGCGGCGGCGACGCCCTGCCGCCCGAGCTCGGCGCGCAGCGCCGCGAGCGTGTCGTCCTCCGCGGCGGCCACGAGCGTGCGGTCGGCCCGCCCGAAGTCGGCGACCGCCCGCACCACGCCCTCGACCAGGCGCGGGTCGTTCACCTTGACCTCGAGGTTGAGGCGCGCGTCGGGGAGCGCCTCGAATACCTCGCGCAGGGTCGGAATCCGGATGCCCGCGCCCCGGTAGGGGTGGCTCTTCCCGCCGTCGGGGCTGAAGCGATGGCCGGCATCGAGGCGGCGAAGCTCGTCGAGCCCGAGCTCGGCGATGCGGCCACGCCCCTCGGTGGTCCGGGCGACGTCCGGGTCGTGCGCGATCACGGGCTCGCCGTCGCGGGTGATGTGGACGTCGGTCTCCAGGATCGAGGCGCCCTCCGCGAGGGCGCGTTCGAAGGCGATCAGCGTGTTCTCCGGGGCCTCGCCGCTCGCCCCGCGGTGGCCGAAAACGATGGGACGCGGCACCGCGAAGTAGGGATGACGCACGCCCGTACGGTATCGTGCGCGCAATGGCGGTGCTCACGCGCGACGCGCTCCTGGCCGAGATCGCGTCGGGCGCGCTGGCCCTCGATCCGTACGATCCGAGCGCCGTCGGCCCGGCCTCGATCGATCTCACCCTCGGCGACGAGATCCGGGTGCTGGCGCCCGGCCCGGTGCCGATCCCGATCCGCGACGACGCCGACTACCGCGACTACACGCAGCTGGCGCGCCTGGACCGCCCCTTCGTGCTCGCGCCCGGCGACACGATCCACGGCATCACCCGCGAGCGCATCACCCTCTCCGGCTCGCTCTGCGGTCTACTCGAAGGCCGGAGCCGCTTCGCGCGCCTCGGCCTGATGATCCACGTCACGTCGGCGTTCGTGCAGCCGGGCGTGTCGAACCGCCAGGTGCTCGAGATGAGCAACGTCTCGGGGCATCCGCTCGAGATCCACCCCGGCGTCCGCATCTGCCAGCTGGTGGTGATGCGAACCGAGGGCGAGGCCGTCTACCGGGGGCGCTTCTCGCGGCAGGAATCGCTCTAGTGGCGCGCCGCGGCGCGGCCCGCGCGACGGGCTGATGCGCGCCGTGGTCCAGCGGGTGCGCGAGGCCCGCGTGAGCGTCGGCGGCGAGGTGGTCGCGACCATGGGCGAGGGGCTGCTGGCGCTGGTCGGCGTGGCGAGCGGCGATACGGCCGCGGCGGCCGAGGCGCTGGCGGAGAAGCTGGTCGGGCTCCGCGTGTTCGAGGACCCGGGCGGCCGCATGAACCGCTCGCTCCTGGACACGGGGGGGACGCTCGGGGTCGTCTCCCAGTTCACGCTGCTCGCGGACGCGCGGCGGGGGCGGCGGCCGTCGTTCGCGCGGGCCGCCCCGGCGAGCGAGGCCGAGCCCCGCATCGAAGAGCTCGTGAACCGGGCCCGGGCGCGCGGTGTCCCGGTGGTGACCGGCCGCTTCGGCGCGCGCATGGAGCTCGCGCTGGTGAACGCCGGGCCGGTCACAGTGATGCTCGACACGGAAGGCCTGTTCTGACGCGGGCCCTTGCCAAGCGCATTTGTAGAACGGAGAATGGCTTGCGATGGGGGCGGTGCTGCCGGACGGGCCGCCGCAAAAGGAGAGGAATGCCATGAACACTGTTTCTCGCTCGCTCGGGCGGCGCTCGGCGCTGTGTGCGCTCGCGCTCGCCGGTACGCTCATGATGGCGCCGGTTTCGGCCACCGCCGTCGACGCCAAGGCGGCGGGCCTCGGGGCCGCCTGTGCGGTCAGCAACCTGGTCTACGGGCCGGTCAAGCTGCTCTACGCGATGTTCGGTGGGCTCACCGCGGGCTTCGGCTACGCGCTCACGGCCGGGGACATCGACGTCGCCCGGGTCATCCTGGACACCTCGGTGAACGGGGACTACGTGATCGAGCCGGCCCACATGCGGGGCGAGAAGTCGCTGCAGTTCATCGGCAGCCCCAGGAACGTGGCGGCGCCGCCGCAGGACGACTGGAGCACGGCCGACAGCAGCGGCTTCTAGCGCGCTGCCGCTCGGAGCCCGGGTGGGCGCATTGCGCCCGCCCCGGGCGACGTGCGATTTCCGTCCGGGCACCCCGGCGCCCGGGTCGGCATCCTAAGGGTCATGGCGGCCGACGGCCTCACGTTCGGGTCCCTGATCGCGGCCTTCGGGGCGGGGCTCATCTCCGTCCTCTCCCCTTGCGTGGTGCCGCTGCTGCCGGCCTACCTCTCCCTGGTCTCCGGGGTCTCGGTCGAGGAGCTGCGCGAGGGCGAGGATCTCGGGGAGCTGCGCGCGCGCGTGCGGCGCGGGAGCCTCGGCTTCGTGGCGGGCTTCTCGGCGGTGTTCATCGCCCTCGGGGCCTCCGCCAGCGCGATCGGGGGCTTCCTCGTCGGCTTCCGGATCGAGCTGTTCGGGCTCACGATCGGCGCCGTCGAGATCGCCGGCGTCGTCATCATCGTGATGGGGCTGCACCTGCTCGGCGTGCTGCGCATCCCGTGGCTCTATCGGGATACGCGCTTCCACGTCCAGGGCACGCCCCGGGGCTTCCTGGGCACCGCGCTCGTGGGCGCCGCCTTCGCCTTCGGCTGGTCGCCCTGCGTTGGCCCGATCCTCGGCGGCATCCTCACGATCGCGGGCAGCCAGGAGACGGTCTACCGCGGGATGGCGCTGCTCGCGGTCTACGCCGCGGGGCTCGCCGTTCCGTTCCTGCTGGCGGGCCTCTCGGTCGAGTGGTTCTTCCGCTCGCTCGCGGGCGTGCGGCGCCACGTGCGCCGCATCGAGCAGGTCTCGGGGCTGCTCCTCGTGCTGCTCGGGGGGCTGGTCGCGAGCCACCGGCTGACCGCGCTGAACGCCTACTTCGGCTTCCTGAACGACGTGGTCGAGCGGGCGGAAGCGTGGCTGCTGTGACCGTCGCCCGGCTCGGGCTGGCGCTCGCGCTCTCGGTGGTCGGCTGCGACGCGGGCGGCCCCGCCTCCCACTCGCCGGCGGACGGGGAGGGCGGGGCCGGGGGGGCCTTCGAAGCGCCGGACTTCACGCTTCGGGTGCTCGGCGGCGGCGAGGTGAGTCTCGCCGAGCTGCGCGGCCGGCCCGTGTTGATCGACTTCTGGGCCACCTGGTGTGCGCCCTGCGAGCGGCAGATCCCCGTCCTGAACGCGTTCGCCGAGAAGCACGGCGAGCGCATCCCGGTTCTCGGCATCTCGGTCGACGTCGATGCGGACGCGGTGGGGCCCTTCGCGGCCGCGCACGACGTCCGCTACCGGATCCTGTTCGGCAACGAGCGCCTGGCGCGCGACTACGGAGCGCTCGGCTTCCCCACGCTCTTCGTGGTGCGACCGGACGGCACCGTCCACTCCTCGCACGTCGGCGTGGCGACGCCGGAGGACCTCGACGCGGCCGTCGCCGAGTGGGTGGCCCCCGGGGCGGACGAGGCCGGCTGAGCGCGCTCAAGGCCGGGCCGCGGCGCGCCGAAGAGACCGAACGTGGCGGCCTCCCATCCCCTGCGCTCCGAGCCTTCTCCCGCCGATACCGGTGCACGCATCCGCTCCGTCTTCGAGCGCAGCTACCGGGCGGGAGAGCTCGTCTACGACGAGGGCTGGGACGGGGACGCGCTGTTCGTGATCCAGGCCGGGCAGGTCGAGCTGATCCGCCAGGGCACGGCCGGGCAGCGGGTGATCTCGCGCCACGGCCCGGGCGACTTCTTCGGCGAGATGGGCGTGCTGCTCGGACGCCCGCGCAGCGCCCGCGCCGTCGCGATCAGCGACCTGCGCCTGCTCCAGCTCGACGCCGGCACGTTCGAGGCCATGTGCATCGAGCAGCCCGAGATCGCGATCCGCGTGATCCAGCGACTCGCGGCACGCACGATCCACCTCGAGCAGCGCCTCGCGGCGATCGGCGCCGACGACCTGTTGCGCCCGCTGGTCCGGGTCCTGGTGCGGCGCGCCGAGCCGACGAGCGAGGGCTCGCGGGTCGAAGGGACGCTCCGCCAGCTGGCGGACGAGGCGGGCGTCTCCCGCGTCGAGGCCCACCGCGCGCTTTCGCAGCTCCTGGACCAGAAGCTGGTTCGCCTCGTCGACGACACGCTCTGGGTGCCGGACCTCGACGGCCTCTCCGCGGCGCTCGATCCCACGGAGTAACCCCCGCCGGTGTCGCCGGTTGGAGCGCGCTGCTAGCGTCGTGCGCCAGGGGGCCGGCAAACGGCTCGAGGGGCGATGCTGGGTCGTTTTGGACGGGCAGTCGCGGCGGGTGGGATCGGGGCGCTCCTCCTCGTCGCCGCCGCTGTCGCCGCCGCCGAGCGCGAGGCGCCGTCGCTGCGCGACCAGGCGTGGGACATCCGCGCCGACTCGATCTCGTACGACCGCGAGCGCGACGTCTACACCGCGCGCGGCAACGTGCGCATCACCCAGCCCGGCCGCTCCCTGACGGGCGACTGGCTCGCCTTCAGCAACACCACGCGGCGCGGCGTCGCCACCGGCAACGTCGTGATCGAGGACGCCGGCCAGCGGCTCGAGGCCGACGTCATCCACTTCGAGCTCGACGAGCTGCGCGGCATCCTGCTCGGCGGGCGACTCGAGGGCAAGGACACCCCCTTCCGCGCCACGGGCAAGGAGGTGCGGAAGCTCGGGGCGCAGGACTACGAGTTCGAGGAGGGGGCCTTCACCACCTGCCGCTGCCCGGGCGGGGGACGCGAGCCGTGGGTGATCCGCGCCGAGGAGGCGGAGCTCGAGATCGGCGGATACGGCACCGCGCGGAACACCGTGGTGGACGTCCTGGGCGTTCCCGTCTTCTGGCTGCCCTGGATGCGCTATCCGCTGCTCACCGACCGCGCCACCGGTCTGCTGTTCCCCGTCTTCACCAGCTCCTCGCGAAGCGGCTTCGACCTGGGGCTGCCGTTCTTCTGGGCGGCGCGGCCGAACCTGAACGTGACGGTCACGCCGCACTGGCTGACCGACCGCGGCTTCAAGCCCGAGCTCGAGCTCGAGTACGTGTTCGGGGAGAAGTCCTGGGGCGAGTTCTACGCGAGCGGCATCCTGGGCGACGACGAGGTGGACCCGGACGACCCCGACACCCCCTTCAGCGACGACCGCTACGCGCTGGCCTGGCTCCACGACCAGCACCTTCCCGAGGACTGGCGCTTCAAGGCCGACGGCAAGCTGTTCTCGGACAACGCCTACCCCTTCGACTTCCAGGAGTTCCGGGGGCTGCGCTCGGACCGCTACGTCGAGTCGCTGGCCTTCGCCGAGACCCGCTTCGGAACCCTGGATCGCTTCGGCTTCTACGGGGGCGGGCGCTATGCCGACGACATCCAGAATCCGGACGACCGCGACCGGGACCGCTTCCTGCTCCAGCGCGCCGGAGAGCTCGCGTTCTCGGGCGTGGAGCAGCCGATCGTGGACGACGGGCCCTTCGACTTCGCCTTCGATGCGCACCTGATCAACTTCTACCCGCGCGAGAACGCCGCCGACTTCTACGGGCTCTCCCCGGTCGGGGACGACCTGTTCCTCGACACCGGGATCGACGGCCTACCCGACTTCCGCGAGCCGGGCTTCGACCCGACGGCCATCCCCGGGGACCCCACGTTCGATCCCGACATGGACGGCGCCCCGAGCGCGCCGGGATCGTCGGAAGGCGACGGCCTCTTCCAGGAGGGAGAGCCGCTGGCCGACCGCGGGCAGCGCCTCGTGCTGAACCCGCGGGTCTCGCTGCCGCTGCGCCTGGCCGACGTCGCGGAGCTGCGGACCGAACTCGGCTACCACGGCACGTTCTACGAGACCCACGCGCAGGCGTTCGAGACCCGCCACCTGGGCACGGCGCTGGTGGAGGTGCGGACGCGCCTGCGGCGCGTGCTCGCGCTGCCGTTCGGGGGCGGGCGCGCCACGCACCTGCTCGAGCCCCGCCTCGCGTGGACCAGCGTCACGGACGCCTCGCAGGACTCGAATCCGCTCTTCGTGCCACGCTCCTCGGTGCTCCAGGAGCGCCTGCGCCAGCTCGAGCTGGGGAACGTGCTGCGCGATCCGGCCGACCGCATCGCCGAGACCAACGCGCTCACCTTCGCGCTCGGCAACCGCATGTTCGTGCCGGCGCCGCTTCGGGAGGACGGGCTGCTGGAGCCGCCGCGGCTGTTCGCCGACGTGACGTTCTCGGCCTCGTGGGACTTCTCGAGCGAGGCGTTGCGGAACCTCTACCTCGACGGCGTGGTGTTCCCGGCCCGGAACTTCCGCACGCGCTTCAGTACGGGCTGGGATCTCGACGCCTCGGACGTGACCGAAGCGCTCTTCGAGTTCGCCTACAGCGACGAGATCGGCAACGACGTCGGCATCGGCTACCGCAAGGTCGAGAACGTGCCGGCCTTCTTCGAGGGCTTCTCGATCGAGGACGATCGCTTCGACGAGTCCGAGGCGGACTTCGACGAGATCAACCAGATCGAGCTCTTCGGGCGCTACGCGTTCACGAAGCGCTGGGCCGCGAGCTACCGCCTCCGCTACTCCTTCGAGGGCTCGATCACGCTGACCAACCAGGTGGGGCTCGAGTACACCTCGCGCTGCCGCTGTTGGGCCGTGCGCCTCGAGTTCGAGCAGGACCGCCAGTCCGGCTACCAGGCCGGCCTCCGCTACCGCATCGTCGGCCTCGGCGACGACACGGTCCGCCCCTTCCAGAGTGGACGCCGCGGCCCGAACGACCCGCTGCTGCTGGACGACTTCTGAGGCGCCCCAGCCGGCCCGCAGCGGGGTTGCTTGCGGGTCTCGGGGCGCTTTGATAACAAGCGGGTTTCACTGGGCTTTTCGCCCCGACCGAGGAACCCGTGCTCCGTCCGGAGCCCCAAGCGTTCGTGCGCCTCGCCCAGCAGGGGAACCTGGTCCCCGTGGTGCGGGAGATCCTCGCCGATCTCGACACGCCGCTGTCCCTGTTCCGCGTGCTCGACGACGGCGCGACCTCCTTCCTGCTCGAGTCGGTCGAGGGCGGGGAGAAGTGGGCCCGCTACAGCTTCATCGGCACCGGTGCCCGGGCCGTGTTCCGGGCGCGCGGGCGCAACGTCGAGTGGCGGGAAGCGGGCCGCGTCGAGGCGCGCGAGGTCGACGGCGATCCGCTCGCGTACCTGCGCGAGCGCCTCGCTGCCTACCACCCGGTCACGCCGCCCGGCCTCGACCTGCCCCGCTTCACCGGCGGGGCGGTCGGGATGATCGGCTACGACTGGGTGCGCTTCGTCGAGCGCATCCCCGACGAGAACCCCGACGAGCTGGGCCTGCCCGACCTGTGGTTCGTGCTGCCCGAGACCGTGGTCGTCTACGACAACGTGCGCCACACCGCGCGCGTCGTACAGCACGTGCACCTGCCCGACGGGACGGACCCGCTGGCGGCCTACCGCGAGGCCGAGGCCGGCATCGAGGCCGTGGTGGCGAAGCTGCGTGGCCCACGCGAGGCGCAGCCGCGGCGGACCCCCGTGCGCGCGCCGATGCAGGTTCGTCGCAGCATGGAGCGCGAGGCCTATGCCGAAGCGGTGAAGCGCGCCAAGGAGTACGTGGTCGCCGGCGACATCTTCCAGGTGGTGCTGGGCTTCCGGCACAGCGTTCCGCTCCAGGTCGAGGCCTTCGAGCTCTACCGGCAGCTGCGCCTGGTCAATCCGAGCCCCTACCTCTTCTTCGTGCGGATGGAGGGCCCGGTCCTGATCGGCTCCTCGCCCGAGATCCTGGTGCGGCTCGAGGGCAGCCAGATCGACGTGCGGCCCATCGCCGGCACGCGCCGGCGCGGGCGCGACGCCGACGACGAGCGCCGCATGGAGCAGGAGCTGACCACCGACCCGAAGGAGCGCGCCGAGCACGTGATGCTGGTGGATCTCGGCCGCAACGACGTGGGGCGGGTCGCCGAGGTCGGCTCCGTGGCCGTGACCGAGTACGCGCAGGTCGAGAAGTACTCGCACGTGATGCACCTGGTTTCGAACGTGCAGGGTCGCCTCCGCGAGGGGCTCGACTGGCTCGACCTGCTGCGCGCCACCTTCCCGGCGGGCACGCTCAGCGGCGCCCCCAAGGTGCGCGCCATGGAGATCATCGACGAGCTCGAGACGACCCGGCGCGGGCCGTTCGGCGGCTGCTGCGGCTACATCGACTACTCGGGCAACATGGACCTCGCCATCACCATCCGCACCATGCTCGTGAACGGCGAAGAGGTCTCCGTCCAGGCCGGCGCGGGCATCGTCGCGGACTCGGACCCGCGCCTCGAGTACCTCGAGTGCGAGAACAAGGCGCGCGCGCTGATCCAGGCGATCGACCTCGCCCGCGAGGGCAGCGACTGATGCCGTCGATGCCGCTGGGGGCGAGACGCTAGTGCCGCGTCTGCTGATGATCGATAACTACGACTCCTTCACGTACAACCTCGTGCAGTACCTGGGCGAGCTGGGCGCGGCCGTGGACGTGGTGCGCAACGACACGGCGTCCGTCGCGGAGCTGTTGGCGCGCACGCCCGACGGCCTCGTGATCTCGCCGGGCCCGGGACGACCGGAAGAGGGCGGGGTGAGCGTGGCGGTGGTGACCGCCTTCGCCCGGGCCGGGGTTCCGGTGCTCGGGGTGTGTCTCGGCCACCAGGCCATCGGGGCCGCCTGCGGCGGCCGCATCGTCGGGGCCCGCACGCTGATGCACGGCAAGACCTCGCGCATCGCGCACGACGAGCGTGGCGTCTTCCAGGGGTTGCCCCAGCCGTTCGAGGCGACGCGCTATCACAGTCTCGTGATCGACCGCGAGAGCTGCCCGGCCTCGCTCGAGATCAGCGCCTGGAACGACGAGGGCGAGATCATGGGCGTCCGCCACCGCGAGCTGCCCGTCGAGGGCGTGCAGTTCCATCCCGAATCGATCCTGACCCCCGAAGGCAAGCGCCTGCTCGGGAACTTCCTGGCCCGCTGTGGCGGTGGTGGCGAGCGGAGCGCGGCATGAGCGTGGCGGATGCCATCGCACTCGCCGCCGCGGGCGACGAGGTCCCCGGGGCGACGCTCGAGCGCGCCTTCGACGAGATCGCGCGGGGCGAGACGAGCCCGGTGCGCATCGCCGCGCTGTTGGTGGCGCTCCGCACCAAAGGCGAGACGGTGGCCGAGATCGCGGCGGCGGCGCGGGCGCTGCGTCGTCATGCCGAGACGGCGCCTCTCGTCGATGCCCGCACCGTCGACACCTGCGGGACGGGCGGCGACGGGCGCAACACCTTCAACATCTCGACCCTCGCCGCCTTCGTGGTCGCCGGCGCCGGGGTGCCGGTCGCGAAGCACGGCAACCGCGCGGCCTCGAGCCGGGCCGGCAGCTTCGACCTGCTCGAGGCGCTCGGCGTCGCCATGGACCTGCCCGTGGCGGCCGCGGCCCAGCTGCTCGCCGAGGTCGGCATCGGCCCCTTCTTCGCGCGCCGCGCGCATCCCGCGATGCGGCACGTTGCGCCCGTCCGCGCCGAGCTCCCGGTGCGCACCGTGATGAACTGCCTGGGGCCACTCCTCAACCCGGTGGGCGCGCGGCGACAGCTCGTGGGCGTGTATGCCGCGGGCCTGGTCGAGCCCCTGGCCCGGGTGCTCGGCATGCTGGGAAGCGAGTGCGCCCTGGTGGTCCACGGCAGTGATGGCCTCGACGAGCTCACCACGACCGGACCGTCCGAGGCGGCGTGGCTCGCCGCGGGAGAGGTGCACCGCCTGCGCGTCGAGCCCGGATCGCTCGGCATCCCGCTCGCGCGCGCGCAGGACCTCGCGGGCGGCGACGCCACCGAGAATGCCGCCATCGCGCGCGCCGTGCTGGCCGGCGAGACGGGCCCGCGCCACGACATCGTGGTGCTGAACGCGGGGGCCGCGCTCTGGGTGGCCGGCGCGGCGGCGGACCTGGCGGCCGGGGTCGAGCTGGCGCGCAAGAGCCTCGCCTCCGGCGCCGCCAAGGCGAAGCTCGAGGCGCTGATCGCGGCCTCCCGGCGGATCGCGTCGGGCGCATGACGATACTCGACGAGATCCTCGACCGGAAGCGCGACGAGGTCGCGGCGGCGAAGGCGCGTCTCGCGCCGGCGGCGCTCGGCGAGCGCGCGCGCGCGCACCCCGAGCCGGCCCGGGGTTTCCGGCGCGCCCTGCTCGGGCCGGGCCCGCACGTGATCGCCGAGCTCAAGCGGCGCTCGCCGAGCCGCGGCGAGATCCGGTCGGACTTCGATCCCGTGGCCATCGCACGCAGCTACGCCGCCGGCGGGGCCGCGGCGCTCTCGGTCCTCACCGACGAGCACTTCTTCGGCGGCTCGCTCGCCGTGTTGACGCGGGTGCGCGGGGCCACGACGCTGCCGCTGCTGCGCAAGGATTTCGTGATCGACCCCTACCAGATCGACGAGGCGCGCGTGGCGGGGGCCGACGCCGTGCTGCTGATCGTCGCCGCACTCGCCCCGGAGGCGCTCGCGGCGCTCCGCGAGCATGCCGTCGGGCTCGGGCTCGACGTGCTGGTGGAGGTGCACGACGAGGCGGAGCTCGACGTGGCCAAGGGCGTCGGGGCCGATCTGATCGGGATCAACAACCGGGATCTCAAGAGCTTCGAGACGGACCTCGCCGTGACGGAGCGCCTGGCGCCACGCGTCGCGGAGGGCGCGCTCGTGGTGGCCGAGAGCGGCATCTTCGGGCCCGCGGACGTGGCCCGGCTGGCGAGGGCTGGCGCGAGCGCCTTCCTCGTCGGAGAATCCCTGATGCGCGAGGCCGATCCTGGCCTCGCGCTACGGAGGCTGCTCGGCACCCCGTGACGGTGCGCATCAAGATCTGTGGCGTGACACATCCGGACGACGCGGCCGCCGCGCTCGACGCCGGAGCGGACCTGATCGGTCTCAATTTCGTCCCGGGCTCCCCGCGGCAGCTCTCGCTCGACGTGGCCGAGCAGATCGCCGACCGCGTCGCCGGCCAGGGAGAGCGCGTCGCGGTGTTCCGGAACGCGGGCTGGGACGAGATCGAGCGCGTGACGCGGCGGATCGACGTCGAGCGGGTGCAGCTCCACGGCGACGAGACCGAGCAGGACGTGGAGCTGCTCGACTATCCCGTGATCAAGGCGGTGCGCGGCGCCGACCGCGTCGCGGCCGAGACCTTCCCGGGTACGCTGCTGCTGCTCGACCACCCGACGCGCGGCGGCGGCCAGGGGCAGCGCTGGAACTGGTCGGAGGCGGCCGACCTGATCGCCGAGGGCGTGGACATCATCCTGGCCGGCGGCCTGTCGCCGGAGAACGTGGGTCAGGCGCTCGAGGACCTGGGCGACCTGCTGCCCTGGGGCGTGGACGTCGCCACCGGGGTCGAGGGCCCCGAGTACCGCAAGGACCCGGCGCGTGTGCGCGCGTTCATCGCCGCCGTGCGCGAGGTGGAGAAGCAGCGATGAGCGCCGCCGTGCGCGAGGTGGAGAAGCAGCGATGAGCGCCGAGACGCCCGGGCACTTCGGCCCCTACGGAGGCCGCTACGTCCCCGAGACGCTGGTGGCTGCACTCGACGAGCTCACCGAGGCGGTCGCCGAGATCGTGCCGGGCGAGCCGTTCCAGCGCGAGCTCGCGGGCCTGCTCGCCGAGTACGCGGGGCGCCCGACGGCGCTCTACCGGGCCGGGCGCACGAGCGCCGAGGTCGGCGCCAACGTCTACCTGAAGCGCGAGGACCTGGCGCACACCGGCGCGCACAAGATCAACAACGTGCTCGGCCAGGTGCTGCTCGCGAGGCACATGGGCAAGCAGCGCGTGATCGCCGAGACCGGCGCCGGGCAGCACGGCGTCGCCACGGCCACCGCCTGTGCCCTGTTCGGCATCGCCTGCGACGTCTTCATGGGCGAGGAGGACGTTGCGCGCCAGGCGCTCAACGTCTTCAAGATGGAGCTGCTCGGGGCGCGGGTCCATCCCGTGACGAGCGGCTCGCGCACGTTGAAGGACGCCATCAACGAGGCCATGCGGGACTGGGTCACGAACGTGCGCACCACCTACTACTGCATCGGCTCGGTGATGGGCCCGCATCCGTATCCCACGCTGGTGCGGGACCTCCAGCGCATCATCGGCGTCGAAGCGCGCGCGCAGCTGCTCGAGCGGGAAGGGCGGCTGCCCGACCTGCTGGTCGCCTGCGTCGGGGGCGGCTCGAACGCGATGGGCCTGTTCCATCCGTTCCTGGACGATGCCGGGGTCCAGATGGTCGGCGTCGAGCCGGGGGGCGAGGGCCTGCACACCTCGCGCCACGGCGCCACGCTGTGCACCGGGGTGCCCGGCGTTTTCCACGGCCAGCGCACGGTCGTGCTCTCGGACGACGACGGGCAGATCTGCCCGGCGCACTCGGTCTCGGCCGGGCTCGACTACCCGGGGGTGGGCCCCGAGCACGCCTGGCTGCGCGACAGCGGGCGCGCCCGCTACGAGAGCGTGACCGACGCCGAGGCGCTCGACGCCTTCCAGTGGTTGTCGCGGACCGAAGGCATCATCCCGGCGCTCGAGTCCGCGCATGCCGTCGCGTACGTGCGCCGTCTGGCGGGGACGCTCGCGCCGGAGACGCTGGTGCTCGTGAACCTGTCCGGCCGCGGCGACAAGGACGCGCCGCAGGTCCGCGAGATGCTGAAGGGCGGCGAGGGGGCCACCCACTGAGGCGCATCGCCGAACGCTTCGCGCGTCTCGAGGCCGCGGGCGAGCGCGCGCTCGTCCCCTTCGTGACGGCCGGGGATCCGGACCTCACCACCACCGCGGAGCTCGTGGTGGCGATGGCCGAGGCCGGCGCGGACGCCATCGAGCTCGGCGTACCCTTCTCGGACCCGATCGCCGACGGGCCCACGATCCAACGCGCGAGCGAGCGGGCGCTCGCCTCCGGCACCACGCTGCGCCGGGTGCTGGCCCTGGTGAAGGAGCTGCGTCACCAGGTCGACGTGCCGCTGCTGTTGATGGGCTACGCCAACCCGTTCTACGCCCTCGGGAGCGAGGGCTTCGCCGCCGAGGCCGCAGCGGCCGGCGTGGACGGCGTGATCTGCCCTGACCTGCCGCCCGAAGAGGGCGCCGACCTCTACGGAGCGCTCGAGAAGGCGGGCATCGACGCGGTGCTGCTGGCAGCCCCGACGACGTCGCCGGAGCGGCTCGCCCTGCTGGCCGAGCGGACGCGGGGCTTCCTCTACTGCGTCTCGCTCACCGGCGTGACCGGCGCGCGCGCGGCGCTGGCCGAGGGCGTGGAGAGCAGCGTGCGCGCGGCCAAGGCCCTCCGGAACGTCCCCGTCTGCGTGGGCTTCGGGGTCTCGACGCCCGCCCATGCGGCCGAGATCGGGCGCTATGCCGACGGCGTGGTCGTGGGCGCCGCGATCGTCGAGTGCATCGAGCGTGCGAAGGATGCCGAGGCGGCCGTCGCCGCCGTGGCGGCCAAGGTCGCCGAGCTGAAGGCGCCGCTCCGCGAGCCGCGCCGCCGCGAGCCCTAGGGAGCCTCTGCAGAACGCGCGCGCGCTCCCGGGGCCACGAGGACCGGTGGATTCCGGTCCTACGGAGGCGAAGGCAGGCCCTACGTACAGCCCGGCCTTTGGCAGCGCCGACCGCTGCCGTCCCCGCCCGCTGCTCGGAGCGGAAGGAAGGGCATGGATCCACCGCGACCCGCCGAGTCCGGAGGTGGAGCCGGTCCACCGGTCCCGGGCACGGCGGCCGCACGAGGACTCGTGCAGAGGCTCCCTAGGCGTCGCGGGTGAGCTGCTCGTAGAGCGCCTTCACCTGGCGCTCGGTGTCGGCGAGCGAGCCCGAGTTGTCGATCACGTGGTCGGCGAGGCGCCGCTTCTCCTCGATCGGAAGCTGCGCCGCGATGCGCTGGCGGGCGTGCTCGGGCGTGGCGCCGTCGCGCGCACACTGGCGTTCGATCTGCTGCTCCTCGCGGGCATAGACGAGGATCACCTCGGCGACGAGGTCGGAGGCCGTCGGGCCCCGCGTCTCGCCGCGGGCCCGGGCGGCGCGCCCCTCGAGCAGGAGCGGGATGTCGAGCACGACGAGCCGGGCGCCTGCTTCGCGCGCGGCGGCGAGCCGGCGCGCCATCTCGCGCCCGACAGCGGGATGCACGAGGTCGTTGAGGCGCCTGCGCGCCGCCGGGTCCGCGAACACGAGCTTCCCGAGCGCGGCCCGGTCGAGCGAGCCGTCCGCGCGCAGGATGCCCGCGCCGAAGGCCTCGCGGATCTCGGCCAGGAGCGGGGTGCCGGGGGCCTGGAGCTCGTGGACGATGGCGTCGGCGTCGATCACGTGGGCCCCGAGGGCGCGCAGCCACTCCGCGACCGTGCTCTTGCCCGTCCCGATCCCGCCCGTGAGGCCGACCACCCGCGTCACGGGTCGGAGGATGGCACCGAAGCGCCCCGCCTCAAGCCCGTCGGGCGGGAAACCGCTGCAAGGGCAGGGGGTTGGGGCCGGGGCCCCGGGGCGTCTCGGTAACCCCACGGAAAGGCGACGGAATCCGGGCCGGCTGGTTTGACCGCCCGCAACCCGTCCGATACGCTGCGCGTGTTTTTTCGAGGGGTTACGCGATCTTCCGCGGTTCGGGCCGCGCCCCGCCACGCCGAACCGGGCGGTGGGCGGGCGGCGGCCCCCTCGCACGAGGTTTCATGAACGATCCGGGCGCGAGCAAGCCTGCATGGCGGAGCGATCCGACGTCCGACGCGGATCCCGAGCTCGCACGCCTGCGCGAGGCCATCGATCGGGTGGACCGCGACCTGCTCGCCGCCCTGAACCGGCGCGCCGCCCTGGTGCGCGAGGTGGGCACGCGCAAGGGCGCATCCGGGGGCGGGAGCATCTACCGGCCCGGGCGCGAACGGGATCTTGTCGAGGCGCTGGTCCGCGACAACCCGGGGCCGTTCCCGAGCGCGGCGCTGCCCGCCGTGTTCCGGGAGATCATCTCCGCGTCGCGCTCGCTCGAAGCGCGCCTCACCGTGGCCTATCTCGGTCCGGAGGGAACCTCGTCGTTCGTCGCCGCGCGCGAGGCCTTCGGCGCCCAGGTGGCCCTGGTGCCCCTGGCGACGTTGGCCGAGGTCATCGAGGCCGTCGCGCGGGGCGAGGCGGACCACGCGCTGTTGCCCATCGAGAACACCAGCGAAGGCGTGGTGACCCAGGCGCTCGACCAGCTGCTCACGGCCGACGTCACGCTGTGCGGCGAGCGCTGGCTCCGCATCTCCTATCAGCTCGTGGCGCAGCGCGAGCGCCTCGAAGACGTCCGGCGGGTCGCCTCCCACCCGCAGGCCCTCGCGCAGTGCCGGGGCTGGCTCGACCGCAGCCTGCCGACGGCCACCCGGGTCGAGACCTCGAGCACGGCCGTCGCCGCCACGCTTGCGCGCGAGCAGGCGGACGTGGCCGCGATCGTGAACGCCGCGTTCGCCGGGGAAGGCGACCTCGTCACGCTGGCGACCGGCATCGAGGACCGGCGCGACAACACGACTCGCTTCCTGGTCCTGGGCGGCGAGGCGCCCGCGGCCTCGGGCAACGACCTCACCATGCTCGCCTTCACCGTGCGCAAGGCGGAGTCCGGCGCGCTGCATCGCCTGCTCGAGCCCTTCGCCCGACACGGCGTCAACCTCACCAGCAT
Source organism: Myxococcota bacterium (assembly GCA_041605395.1). Taxonomy (GTDB): domain Bacteria; phylum Myxococcota_A; class UBA9160; order UBA9160; family UBA6930; genus JBFIYM01. Next base: position 16,709 of record JBFIYM010000046.1, read on the forward strand.
CCAGGCGCGGCCGCTCAAGGGCGCGCCCTGGGAGTACGTCTTCTTCCTGGATCTCGAGGGGCACCGGAGCGAGGCCGCCGTCCAGGCCGCGTACGAGGAGGCCGGCCGGGTCGCGAACTCGTCGCGGGTGCTCGGCTCCTTCCCGCGCGCGCGCGAGGCGCGGCGCGAGGGGGTCCGGTGAGCCGTCCGGTGAAGCCCTCGGTGCGCCTCCCGGTCAAGCCCTGGATCGCGGCGCTCGAGCCCTATGCGCCGGGCAAGCCGATCGAGGAGCTCGAGCGCGAGCTCGGGATCGCGAACGCGGCCAAGCTCGCCTCCAACGAGAACCCGCTCGGCCCCTCGCCGCGCGCGGTGGCGGCGATCCGCGCGGCCGCGGGCGACGTGCACCGGTATCCCGACGGCACCAGCTTCCGCCTGCGCGAGGCGCTCGCGCGCAAGCTCGAGGTCGCGCCCGAGGCGCTGGTCTTCGGCTGCGGAGCGGACGAGATCCTGGAGCTGGTCGCGAAGTGCTTCCTCGGCCCCGGCGACGAGTGCGTCTACGCGTGGCCCTCGTTCGCGATGTACCCGATCGTGGTGAAGGGCATGGGCGCCACTCCCGTCGCCGTGCCGCTCGACGCCGAGTTCGGCCACGACCTCGACGGAATGCGCGCGGCGCTGACGCCGAAGACGCGCGTGGTGATCGTCTGCAACCCGAACAATCCCACCGGAACCGCGCTCTCCCGCGACGCCTTCGAGCGCTTCGTGGACGCGCTGCCCGCGGACGTGGTGCTGCTGATCGACGAGGCCTACGTCGACTTCTCCGAGCGCGCGGATCGCATCGACGGCCTCGCCTGCGTGGCGGGTCGGCCCGGCACGCTCTCGCTCCGCACGTTCTCCAAGATCTCCGGTCTCGCCGGCCTGCGCGTGGGCTACGCCGTGGCCGGCCTCGAGCTCGCCGGGCTCCTCGAGCGCGCCCGACACCCGTTCAACCTGAACCTGCTGGCCGAGGCCGCGGCGCTGGCGGCGCTCGAAGACCGTGAGCATCTGGAGCGGACCCTCTCGAACAATCGCGAAGGGCTGCGCTACCTGCGCAGGGAGCTGGGCGCGCTCGGCATCGAGAGCTGGCCGAGCGAGGCGAACTTCCTGCTGGCCCAGCCCGGGCCCGGCGCCTACGAGCAGCTGCTGCGCCAGGGCCTGATCGTGCGTCCGCTCGGCGGCTTCGGGATGCCCGACCACGTGCGCATCACGGTCGGGCTGCCCGACCAGAACGAGCGGTTGGTGAAGGCCCTCGCCAAGCTGCGGGAGGGCGCGCGATGAGCGCGCCGGCGTTCGAGCGCGTCGCCGTCGTCGGGCTGGGCCTGCTCGGCGGATCGGTCGCCGCGGCCGCCCGCGCGCGCGGTGTGGCGCGGTGCGTGGTCGGGGTCTCGCGCGGCCGCGAGACGGCCGCCGAAGCCGTGGCCGCGGGCCTGGCCGACGAGGGCAGCCACGGCCTCGCGGCCGGCGTCGCGGGCGCCGATCTCGTGGTGCTGTGCACGCCGGTGTTCGCCATGGCCGACACGCTCGGCCGCGCCGCGCCCGCTCTCCGCGCCGGTGCGCTGGTGACCGACGTCGGCAGCGTGAAGCGTGCGCTCGTCGAGACCCTGCCAGGGCTGCTGCCGCCGGGGGTCCACTACGTCGGCGCCCATCCGATGGCGGGCAGCCACCAGACCGGCCTCCGCCACGCGCGGGCCGGCCTGTTCGAGGGGGCGGCGTGCGTGCTGACGCCGACCTCCGCCACGCCGCCCGAGGCGCTCGCCCGGGTGCGCGGCTTCTGGCAGGCGCTCGGGGCGCGCGTGCTCGAGCGCGACGCCGCCGCGCACGACGCCGAGGTGGCGTGGGTGAGCCACCTGCCGCACGCCGTCGCCTTCGCCTACGCGGAGGGCCTGGCCGGCGCGCCGGCGGGCGCCTTCGCCCTGGCCGGCGGCGGATTTCGCGACTTCACGCGCATCGCGGCCAGTGATCCGGAGCTCTGGGCCGACATCCTGGTCACGAACCGCAAGGCGCTGGCCGGGCCGCTCGCCGCCGCTTCGGCCTCGCTCGCCCGGCTCGCCGCCGCGGTCGAAGCCGGGGATCCCGACCGCGTCCAACGTCTACTCGCGGCCGCGAGGGAAGGCCTCGCCCGCGCCCATCACGATGACCGTTCCGGGCACGGGCCCGGGACCCACGAAGATGCCCGATCCGGGGGCCGACCCGGAAATTCCGTCGCCCGCGTGGCGACCCCCAAGGAGTGATCCGAGTTTCATGAATCAATCCACCCAAACCAGCGGCGAGAGCTTTGCGGAGCTCTTCGAGCGCGAATCTCCCCGCATCAAGGAAGGCGAGGTCGTCAAGGGCCGCGTCCTCTCCGTCGACGACGACCACGTGCACGTGGACATCGGCTTCAAGTCGGAAGGTCTGGTCGACAGCTGGGAGTTCATGGACGAGCAGGGCACCGTGCTCGTCGGCCCCGGCGACACCGTCGACGTTCTCGTCGAAGAGACCGAGGACGAGGACGGACGCATCGTCCTCTCCAAGGAGAAGGCCGATCGGCTCAAGATCTGGGACGAGATCAGCCGTGCCTACGAGGCGGACGAGTCCGTCGAGGGGCGCGTGCTCTCCCGCGTGAAGGGCGGCCTCGCCGTCGACATCGGAGTGAAGGCGTTCCTGCCCGGCTCCCAGGTCGACCTGCGGCCGGTCCGGAACCTCGAGGGCCTGATCGGGGAACGCCTCAACTTCAAGATCATCAAGTTCAACAAGCGCCGCGGGAACATCGTGCTCTCGCGTCGTGCGCTCCTCGAGAAGGAGCGTGAGCGCATGCGCGCAACCACGCTCGAGAGCCTCGAAGAGGGCCAGATCGTGGACGGGGTGATCAAGAACATCACCGACTACGGCGCCTTCGTGGACCTCGGCGGGCTCGACGGCCTGCTCCACGTGACCGACATGTCGTGGGGCCGCGTCAACCACCCGGGCGAGCTGTTCAAGATCGGGGACGAGATCAAGGTGAAGGTGCTGCGCTTCGACGCGGGCACCGAACGGGTCTCGCTCGGGCTGAAGCAGATCCAGCCGGATCCCTGGCGGGATGCGGCGATGCGTCACCCGATCGGGGTACGCATCCAGGGCAAGGTGGTCTCGCTCACCGACTACGGCGCCTTCGTGGAGCTCGAGCCGGGCATCGAGGGTCTGGTGCACATCTCCGAGATGTCCTGGACCAAGCGGCTCAAGCACCCCTCGAAGCTGGTCAACGTCGGGGACACCGTGGAGGCCGTCGTCCTCGATGTGGACGAAGGCAACCGCAAGATCTCGCTCGGCATGAAGCAGATCGAGCCGAACCCGTGGTCGCTGATCGAGGAGAAGTACCCGATCGGCACCCACGTGAGCGGCGAGGTCAAGAGCATCACCAACTTCGGGGTCTTCGTGGGCCTCGAGGAGGGGATCGACGGCCTCGTGCACGTCTCCGACATCTCGTGGACGGAGCAGATCAAGCACCCGAGCGAGAAGTACAACAAGGGGGACACGATCGAGGCGATCGTGCTCAAGATCGATCAGGAGAACGAGAAGTTCTCGCTCGGCATCAAGCAGCTGACGCCGAACCCGTGGGAAGACATCCTGAAGCGCTTCCCGCTCGGCTCGAGCGTCACCGGAGAGGTCACGAACGTGACCGACTTCGGTGCCTTCGTGAAGCTCGACGAGGGGATCGAGGGGCTGATCTACAGCTCCGAGCTCTCGACCGAGAAGGTCGAGAACCCCGCGGACGTGGTGAAGGTCGGCGACTCGGTGACGGCGCTCGTCACGAAGATCGATCCGGCCGACCAGAAGATCTCGCTCTCGGTGCGGGCGCTCAGCGACCGCGAGCAGCGCGAGACCCTGAAGCGGATGGCGGCGCAACAGGCCGCGACGCAGACCACGACCTTCGGCGACCTGCTCAAGGAGAAGCTGGCGCGGAAGGATTCGGGCGAGCCGGAAGAAACGGAAGAGTCGGGCGAATAGGGTGAAGCGGGGGGCGCGGTCCGGCGCCGCGCCCCCCGGCTTCGAACGGGGGCCAGCGATGACGAAGAGTGGTCTGATCGAGAAGGTGGCCGAGCTGACGCCGCACGTCTCGAAGAAGGACACCGAGATCGTGGTCAACACGATCTTCGACTCGATGACCGAGGCCCTGAAGAAGGGCGAGCGCATCGAGATTCGAGGCTTCGGCAGCTTCCAGGTGAAGGTGCGGGAGGCCCGTGAGGGCCGGAACCCGAAGACCGGCGAGGAAGTCCAGATCCCCGCGAAGCGCACGCCCTTCTTCAAGGTCGGCAAGGAGCTGAAGGAGATGGTCGACGCATCGCGTGGACCGCTCAGCTCCGACGACGAGGACGAGCGCGACTAGCGATCGCTGCGGAGGAGCGCCATGCGGATGCTGCGTCGGGTGCTGGGGATCGCCGTCTTCGTCGGCCTGTTCATCGGCCTCTGGCAGTTCGTCGGGGGCAACGCCGACCCGGTCGACGTCGACCTGCTCGTGCTGCGGCTCCCCCTGCCGCTCTGGCTGGCGCTGCTCGGAGCGTTCGGCCTCGGGGCGCTCTGCGCGGGGGCTTCGCTGGTGTACCAGCTCGCCAAGCGCTCATTCGCGACGCGGCGCTACCGCAAGCAGCTCGCGGGCCTCGAGTCCGAGATCCATCAGCTGCGCAACCTGCCCCTGGCGGTGCCAGAGCGCGGGGAGGGGCCGGGCCCGCCCGGCCCGGCGCCCGGCGGGCGGGCCTAGCCGGTGCGGTTCCGACGGGGGGGGTCGGGAGGCAGCCGGAAGGTCGACGGACCGCGACTCGAGGCGGCCTTCCGCGAGGCGTTGACGGCGCTGCTCGAGGACGACCTGGACGCGGCCGAGGAGACGCTGGCGGCCCTGGTCCGCGACGACTCCAGCCAGGTCGAGGTGTACCTGGCGCTCGGGCAGCTCTACCGGCGTCGGGGCGACGTCGGCCGCGCGATCCGGGTGCACCAGAACCTGCTGCTGCGGGGCGACCTCGACGACCCCCATCGCGAGCGGGCGCTGCGCGGGCTGGCCCGCGACTTCCGCAAGGGCGGCTTCCTGACCCGCGCCATCGCCGCCTACGAGGAGCTGCGCGATCGCCGCCCGCGCGACCCCGAGATGCTGGCGGCGCTGGCGCGGCTGCGCGCCGACACCCGGGACTTCGACGGCGCGCTCGATGCGCAGCGGCGCTGGGCGCGCGCGACGGGCGAGGACGGAAGGCCGGGCGAGGCGGCGCTGTGGCTGGAGCGCGCCGAGGCCGAGCGCGCGGAGGGTCGCAGCGACGAAGCGCGCCGGGCGCTCGCGAAGAGCCTCAAGCTCGCGCGGGGCCAGGCGCAGGCCTGGCTGCGGCTCGGCGAGCTCGAGGCGGAGCGGGGCAAGCCGAAGAAGGCGGTGGCGGCCTGGCAGAAGGCGATCGAAGCCGACCCGCGGGTCGGGGAGACCGTCTATCCCCAGCTCGAAGCGGTCCTCGCCGGGCTCGGCCGCTCTGCGCAGTTCGAGCGCGATCTACGCGCCAGACTCGAGGCGCATCCGGAGGATGCGTGCGCGCGTCTCGCCCTCGCGCGGACCCTCGGCGCGCGCGGGGAGACGGCCGCCGCACTCGAGGAGATCGAGACGCTCCTCACCCGGGAGCCGGACCACCTCGCGCTCCACGCGGCGCGCGCCCGGCTGCTGCTCGCCGCCGGGCAGGAAGGGGAGGCGGCCAAGGCGCTCGGGGAGCTGGTCGAGGTGCTCGAGCGGAGTGGGCTGCTGCTGCCGCGGGAGCCACTCGCGTGAAGGGGAAGCCGGCGCGAGGCAAGGGCGCCCGCGAGACGCCGCTGATGCGGCAGTACGCCGGGATCAAGGCGCAGCACCCGGACGCGCTGCTGTTCTTCCGCATGGGCGACTTCTACGAGCTGTTCGGCGAGGACGCCGAGCGGGCCGCGCCGCTGCTCGACATCACGCTCACCTCGCGCGACAAGGGCAAGCCCGACGCCGTCCCCATGTGCGGCGTGCCCGTGCACAGCGCCGAGGGGTACGTCCGCAAGCTCGCCGCGCTGGGCCACAAGGTCGCCATCTGCGAGCAGGTCGAAGACGCCCGCCAGGCCGCGGGCAAGCGCCTCGTGCGCCGCGCCGTCGTCGAAGTGGTGACCCCGGGCCTCCAGATCCCGGAGGCCGACGCGCGCGAGGTGGCGGTGCTCGCCGTGGCGCTCGGCGAAGGCGAGGCCGGCATCGCAGCCCTCGATGCCTCGACGGGCAGCTTCCGCGCGACCCGCGATGCCTCGACCGACGGCGAGCTCTCGCGCCGACTGCTGGACGAGCTCGAGCGCGTGGCGCCACGCGAGGTGCTGCTGGCGCGCGACGCCCCCGAGGCCCTGGTTCGGGCGGTGTCCGCGCGGCTGCCGGGGGTTCCGATCGCGCGCGTCGCCCCCGAGAGCTATGCCACCGAGTCGGCCCCCGCCGCACCCCACGGGTTCGAGGCCGGGTCGTCGCGCGCCGATCAGCGGGCCGCCGCGGCGGTGCTCGGCTACCTCGCCGCGCACCAGCCGGCTGCGCTCGATCAGGCGCCCCGTCTGCGCAGCTACGCCCTCGGCGAGAGTATGATCGTCGATGCGGCGACGCGCCGGCATCTGGAGCTGTTCGAGAACAGCGAAGACCGCTCGCGGCGCGGCACGCTGATCGAGCGCATCGACCTGACGGTGACGCCGCTCGGCGCCCGGCGGCTCGCGCACTGGCTCGGCTATCCGCTCTGCGACGTCGCCGCGATCGAGGCCCGGCAGGCGCGCGTCGCGCTGCTGGCGGAGTCGGATCGTGCGCGCGGGCGGCTGCGCGAGGCGCTGGCCGGCGTACGGGACCTCGAGCGCCGCTTCGCCCGCTGCCAGCGGCCCGGGGCCGAGCCGCGCGATCTCGCGGCGCTGCGCAGCTCGCTGGCGGCGCTGCCGGCCGTCGCGGAGGCCTCCGAGCAGCGGGAGGAGGCGCTGCTCGCCGGTGCGGGCGTGGCGCTTCCCTGCCCGGACCGGCTCGAGGCGCTGACGCAGCTGCTCCACGACGCCCTGGTCGACGATCCGCGGCCGCTCCCGCGCGGCTCGCGGGGTGCGAACGAGACGGGCTACGTCCGGCCGGGCTTCCGGCCCGAGCTCGACGCGCTGCGCGACAGCGCGCGCAAGGGTCGCGAGTGGGTGGCGGGTCTCGAGCAGCGCGAGCGCGAGCGGACGGGCATCGCGAGCTTGAAGGTGCGCTTCCATCCCGTGCTCGGTTACGGCCTCGAGGTCACCAAGCCGAACCTCGACCGCGTGCCCGCGGACTACGAGCGCCGCCAGACGCTGGCCAACGCGGAGCGCTTCACGACGCCGGAGCTCCGCGAGCGCGAGGCGACGATCCTTTCCGCGTCCGAGCGCGCCGCGGCGCTCGAGCGCGAGACGCTCGACGCGCTTCGCCAGGAGCTGCTCGCCCAGGCCGAGCCGCTCCGCGCTGCTGCGGAGGCGGTGGCGGAGCTGGACGCGCTCCAGGCGCTCGCCGAGGTGGCCCGCCGCGACGGCTGGGTGCGGCCGCGCCTCGACGACTCCGAGAGCCTCGAGATCCACGCGGGGCGCCATCCGGTGGTGGAGCAGATGCTGGGCGAGCGCGGCACCCCGTTCGTGCCGAACGACGCCCGGCTCGCGCGCGACGCCACGCGCATCCTCCTGCTCACCGGGCCCAACATGTCGGGCAAGAGCACCTACCTGCGCCAGGTCGCACTGCTCGTGCTGCTGGCCCAGATGGGGAGCTTCGTGCCCGCGGAGCGCGCGGAGATCGGCGTCGTCGACCGCATCTTCACGCGTGTCGGCGCCTCGGATCGGCTGGCGCAGGGGGAGTCGACCTTCCTGGTCGAGATGCGCGAGACGGCCGAGATCCTGGCGCAGGCGTCCCACAAGAGCCTCGTCATCCTCGACGAGATCGGGCGCGGGACCAGCACCTTCGACGGGCTCTCGATCGCCTGGGCCGTCGCGGAATACCTCCACGACACGCCGGGGCTCCGGCCGCGCACGCTGTTCGCGACGCACTACCACGAGCTCGCGGACCTGGCGCGGAGCCGGGACGGGATTGCGAACGGGCACTTCGAGGTGCGGGAGTGGCAGGGCGAGGTGCTCTTCCTCCGTCGCCTGCTGCCCGGCGAGGTGAGCCGCTCGTACGGAATCGAGGTCGCCGAGCTGGCGGGCCTGCCCGAGACGGTGATCGCGCGGGCCCGCGCCGTGCTCGCGGAGCTGGAGGCCGAGCGGCACCCACACGAGGAGCCGGGAGCGGGCGCGACGCGCTCGCAGCTGGACCTGTTCGGCGAGCGGCGCGATCCGCGCGAGGCCGAGACCCTCGAGGCGGTGCGCGAGATCGATCCGGCCCGGACCACGCCGCTCGACGCGCTGGCCCTGCTGACGCGCCTCCACGCCCGCCTGCGCGGGGAGGAACGATGACGCGCCGGGCTCCGCGGAGAGGAACGATGACGCGCCCGGCTCCGCGGAGAGGAACGATGCGGCGCTCCGTGCTGCCGCGCGTGCTCCTCGGGGTGCTCGCCGGGCTGCTGCTCGCAGCCGACCGGCCCTCGGACGTGCGGCGGGTGCAGCATTGGTCGTACCCGGAGTTCACCCGGGTCGCCATCGAGCTCTCCCGGCCGGTGCGCACGAAGGTCGAGCGTCTGCCGCCCGACCCGTCCGCCGATCGTCCCGAGCGGCTCTATCTCGACCTGCCGCGCATCTGGGTCGGCAAGCATCTCGGTGCGCCGATTCCCGTCGGGGATGGCCTGCTGCGCGGCGTGCGGATCGGCCAGTTCCGGAGCGACACGGCGCGCGTGGTGATCGATCTCCAGCGCTACGACCGGCATCGGGTCCGAACGCTCACGAACCCGCACCGGCTGCTGATCGACGTCTACGGCAAGCGCGACCGCCCGGGTGCGCCCACGCTCCCGCCGGTCGCCTCGTCGCCGCCGAGCCAGGCGCCGGCAGCCGGGACCTCTTCCGAACGCCTCCCCGCGCGCCTGCGCGGCGTCCGCACCGTGGTGATCGATGCGGGCCACGGCGGCGCCGACCCCGGCGCGATCGGGACGGGCGGCCTGCGCGAGAAGGACGTGACGCTGGCCGTGGCGCTCGACCTGGAGAAGCGCCTCGAGGCGCGCGGCTTCCAGGTGGTGATGACGCGACGCCGCGATGAGACGGTATCGCTGGAGGAGCGCACCGCCCGCGCCGAGGGGGCGGGGGGCGACGTCTTCGTCTCGGTCCACGTGAACGCGGCGGGCCGGCGCAGCGCGCACGGCATCGAGACCTACTACCTGGATCGCACGCATGAACGCCACACCCTCCGCGTGGCGGCGCGCGAGAACGGCGTGCCGGCCCAGGCCCTCGACCCGCTCCAGCGGGCGGTGGCCGGGCTCCGCGTCTCCGAGGTCGGATCGCAGTCGGCCGCCTTGGCCCAGGCCGTCCACGGGGAGCTGATCCAGGGCGTGCGCAAGGCCTTCGGCTCGGTCACGAACCTGGGCGTGAAGCAGGGCCCCTTCCACGTGCTGTTCCTCTCCGACTCGCCCTCGATCCTGGTCGAGGTCGGCTTCCTGACGCACCGCGAGGAATCGCGCCGACTGCGGACGCGCTGGTACCGCTCGGTGGTCGCCGAGCATCTCGCGCGGGGCCTGTCCGCCTACCGCAGCCAGAGTGCGGCGCTGCTCACCGCGCGGGCCCCTTGAGCCCCGTACCGGCGATCGAAGCCTTCGTGTCGGCCGCCGCAACGGCGGATGCCGGCGCGCTCGGTCGGGCGGTGCGAGGCTATCTGGGCGAGCTGCGCGAGCACCTGGCCGCGCGCCAGGCCGAGGGTCAGAGCGGCGCCTCGCTGAACGCCGCGAACTCGGACGCGCACGATCGACTGATCCG
>JBFIYM010000047.1:0-26208 GCA_041605395.1 Myxococcota bacterium
ATGAGCTCGGCGAGCGCCGAGCCCGCCGTGAGCGCCGCCACCAGCAGGTTCTGGCCCGGAGACACGTAGTCGGGGTCGCCCAGGCCGAGGATGATGTTGGTCTGCTCGAAGACGAACTGGGTCTGGCTCTCGGGGATGCCCATCATGTCGCAGATGATTCCGAGCGGGAGCGGGGCCGCGATCTCCGTGACGAAGTCGCACTCGCCCTTGTCGATCACGCCGTCGATCACCGCCGTGGCCCGCCGCTGCACGTCGTCTTCGAGCCGGCCGAGCGCGCGCGGCGTGAAGCCGCGCGCCACGATGCGGCGCAGGCGCCCGTGCCGCGGGTCGTCCATGTTGATCATCGAGCCGAAGAACTCGTTGAAGGCCTCGGGCAGGTCGGGGATGTTGGTCCCCTTCCCCGAGCAGAAGGTGCCCGCGTCCTTGCTCGCGGTGAGCACGTCGCGGTGCTTGGCGAGCGCCCAGTAGCCCGGCCCCTTCGGGAGCGGCACGCCCGGCGGCGGCTCGAACTCGGCGTGGAAGGAGATCGGTCGCTCGCGCCGGAGCGCGGCGAAGGCCGCCTCCCGCTCGGGCCCCGGCAGGAGCCAGAACTCGGGGTTCGAGAAGTCGACGTCCTCGGCGCTTCGGATGGGTGCGGCCACGGTCATTCCTCCTGGGCGAGCAGCGCAGCGCGGCGGCTCAGTAGATAGGCGCGGATCGCGGCGACGTCCTCACGTCGCAGCCAGACGTCGAAGCGGGGCATGCCGTTCTGGAGCAGGGCCCCGCGCAGCACCACGTCGTCGAGGATCTCGTAGATGCCGGCGTCCGACTTGCGCAGGTCGGGCAGGACGCCGCCCGAGACGGCGCCCACCCCGTGGCACGTCGCGCACCAGCGGTGGAAGGTCTGGTTGCCGAGCTGGACCGTCTCGGCGTCGGCGTCCACGGCGAGCGCGGCGAGCTCGCGCTCGGCGGCCTCCTGCCCGGGCAGACGGGCGGTCCCGCCGAGCTTCCAGACGAGCAGGCGGCCGGTGTTGTCCGATACGCCCGCCCCCGCGGCAGCATCCCCCGCCACCAGCGCGAAGGCGCCGCCCCAGCCCGCCATCACCGCCACGTACTGCTCCCCGTCGAGCGAATAGGTCACGGGGGGGGCCACGATCCCCGTGCCGGCGGGCGCCTCGAACAGCAGCTCGCCGTCGCTCGCGCGGTAGGCCGCGAAGGTGCCGTGGGCGGTGCCCTGGAACACCAGGTTCCCGGCCGTGGCGAGCGTGCCCCCGTTCCAGGGCGACGCGTACTGCGCGCGCCACACCTCGCGCTTCCCCACCGGATCCCAGGCCAGCAGGTGCCCGGAGACCAGGTCGCGCGAGAACTCGTCCGCGACGGTGGGGTCCGCGCCCGTGTTCCAGGCACCGGTGCGATGCTTCCAATCCGGGTCGAGTCGGAAGAAGTAGGGGATGTCGTTCACGGGGACGTAGACGAGCCCCGTCCCGGGGTGGAACGACATCGGATGCCAGTTGTGCGCGCCGAAGGGCGACGGCTTCACCTCGACGGTCTCGTCGCGGTAGTCGAGGCCGGGGGCCTCGATCGGCCGGCCGCTCTCGAGGTCGACGCCGGTCGCCCAGTTGAGGGTCACGAAGGGATCGGCCGAGAGCAGCTCGCCGGTGGCGCGATCGAGCACGTAGAAGAAGCCGTTCTTCGGCGCCTGCATCAGCACCTGGCGCGGCACGCCTTCGATCTCGAGATCCGCCAGCAGGATGTGCTGGGTCGAGGTGTAGTCCCAGTTGTCGCCCGGCGTGGTCTGGTAGTGCCAGACCAGCTCACCCGTGTCGGGGCGCAGCGCCAGGATCGAGGAGACGTAGAGGTTGTCGCCGCCGTCGGGGCTGCGGATGTAGCGGCTCCAGGGCGAGCCGTTTCCGGTGCCGACGTAGAGCAGGTCGAGCGCCGGGTCGAAGGCGATCGCGTCCCAGACGGTGCCGCCGCCGCCGACCTCCCACCACTCGCCCGTCCAGGTGGTCGCGGCGTGCTCCAGCGCCGGGCTCTCGAAGCCGAGACGCGGGTTGCCGGGGACGGTGTAGAAGCGCCAGACCAGTCGGCCGCTCATCGCGTCATAGGCCGAGACGTAGCCGCGCACCCCGAACTCGGCGCCGCCGTTGCCGATGATGACGTTGCCCTTCACAACGCGCGGCGCCATCGTGATCGTATAGGGCCGGCTCGGGTCGACGGTCAGCACCGACCACAGGACGGCCCCCGTCTTCGCGTCGAGCGCGAGCAGGCGGCCGTCGAGGGTCCCGACGAGCACGCGGCCGCGGTAGAGCGCGACCCCGCGGTTCACGACGTCGCAGCACGCGATGCCGCCGTAGCGACGCGGCACCTGCGGGTCGTGGCGCCAGAGCTCCTCGCCGGTGCGCGCGTCGACCGCGTGCACCACGCTCCAGGAGCTGGTCGTGTAGATCACCCCGTCGACGACGAGCGGTGTGGCCTCGAGCCCGCGCTTGCTTCCGGTCTCATAGACCCACGCCAGGCCGAGCTCGGCCACGTTGTTCTCGTCGATCCGGGCCAGTGGGCTGTAGCGCTGCTCGGCGTAGCCGCGCCCGTAGGTGATCCAGCTCTCCGCGTCCGCCTCGGCGTCGCGCAGCCGCTCGTCGTCGATGGCGGCCACCCCGACGGGGGCCTCGTCGCGGCTCCAGGGCGTGAGGCCGCACGCCAACGCGCCGCTGATGCAAGCCACGCAGGCGACACGCGCAAGGCCACCGACCGAGATGGGGCGTACTTCCCGCACCCTGCGACCTCCTCCCCTTGGGCGGCCCCATCCTAGCAGGGTTCGCGAAACCGCTTGACAGCGAGCCCGCGGCTCTCGTCTACTGCCTTCGGACCAGGTGAAGGAGTCCGTCGTGAAGCGCATCGTTCCCGTCTTCTCCGTCGTCGTGCTGATGCTCGTGAGCGGCTGCGCGATGATGTCCGCGCCGGTGATCCCGCCGGCCGCCGCCTTCCAGAACTACACGGCGCCGCTCGACATCGACAACGACCAGACGCAGCTCGGCGCCAAGACCGGGACCTCGTCGACGCACAACGTGTTGGGCCTCGTCTCGTGGGGGGACGGGAGCACGCGGGCCGCGGCGCAGAACGGCGGAATCGCGACGATCCGCTCCGCGGACTACGAGTTCTTCGGGGTGTTCGGCGTGTACTCCCGCTACACGACGATCGTCCATGGCGACTAGAGCGGTTGGCTTCCTCGCGGCCGTGCTGCTCACGGTCGCGGCGGGCTGCGGAACGAGAGGCGCGGCGGTGCCGGTGGCACCGCCGGGCGGCTTCCTCTTCACGCTCCAGTCCGCGCCGCTGGAGACGAACTTCGAGGAAACGCCCGTCGGCGCGAAGTCCGGGATCGCGCGCATCCACTTCCTGCAGGATCCGATCTTCACCGGCCTTCCGATCGCGACGTGGGGCGAAGGCGACCTCGAGACGGCCGCCCGCGCGGGCGGGATCCAGACGGTCCACTACGCGGACTACGAGCTGATGAGCGTGCTCGGGATCTACGTCCAGCTGACGGTCCGGGTCTCGGGCGACTGACGCTTCGGCGAAGCCTCCCTGCGCGGTAGGCGAAGCGTCCCGGCGCGGTAGAGTAGGCGCCGGGAGGACCGCTCGTGACCGCACGCAACGCCGCTCGCCTCGGACGCCTGGGCGTCTGGACCTGGCTCGACATGCTGCCCGCGCCGAAGGCCGGGGAATTCGCCCGGCAGCTCGAGGACTGGGGCTATTCGGCGCTCTGGTTCCCCGAAGCGGTCGGCCGCGACCCGTTCTCGATCATCTCCCATCTCGCCGCGCACACCGAGCGGCTCGTGTTCGCGACGGGCATCGCCAACATCTACGCGCGCGATGCCATGACCATGCGCGCCATCCAGCAGACGGTGGGCGAGCTCACGGGCGGGCGCTTCGTGCTCGGCCTCGGGGTCTCGCACGCCCCGATGGTCGCCGGCATGCGCGGCCACACCTACGGCAAGCCGGTGACCACCATGCGCGAGTACCTCGACGCCATGGAGAAGGCCACCTACCTCGGGCCGAACCCGGCCGAGGAGACCCCCGTCGTGATCGCTGCGCTGCGCCCGAAGATGCTGGCGCTCGCCGCCGAACGCTGCGCCGGGGCGCACCCCTACAACTCGACCCCCGAGCACACCACCCGCGCGCGCGCGATCCTTGGCGCGGGGCCGACGCTCGCGCCCGAGCAGATGGTGCTGCGCGAGACCGACCCCGCGAAGGCGCGCGCCATCGCGCGCAAGAACCTCGCGGTCTATCTCGGGCTGCCGAACTACCAGAACAACTGGAAGTGGCTGGGCTTCGAGGACGCCGACTTCGCGGACGGCGGCAGCGATCGGCTGATCGACGCGGTCGTCGCCTGGGGCACGGAGGACGCGATCCGGGCCCGCATCGAGGCGCACTTCCACGCGGGCGCCGACCACGTCTGCATCCAGACGTTCCGTCCCGACGGCGAGCCGGGCCCGGACCTCGCGCTGCTCGCCGCGCTCGCCCCCACCCCGGCGAGCGCGAGGCCGAAGCGGGCGTCGGGCGCCACGCCGAAGCCGCGACCCAGGAAGAAGGCCAAGGCCGGGCCCCGGAAGAAGGTCAAGGCCAAGCCCCGGAAGAAAGCCAAGGCCAGCCGCCGCAGGCCCGCGAGGCCCGCGCGCCGGAAGAAGGCCCCCGCGAAGAAGAAGTAGCGTGGCGAAGCGCAAGTGGTGGGGCTGGGGCGTCGAGGGCGCCGGCCCCTCGGCGGAGCAGGGGCGTGCGATCGCGCGGACGGTCGCGGAGCGCTTCGGCGTGGCGGTCGAGCCGCGGCCGCCGCCGCGCATCGAGGAGCTCTCGCTGCCGGCGCCTCGCGTCACGCCGCCGGCCGCGCTCGCCGCGATCCTGTGCGACGACCCGACCGAGCGCGCCGCCCACCACTACGGCAAGTCCTACCGCGACGTCGTGCGCGCCTTCCGCCGCGAGCTGCCGAGCCCTCCCGACCAGGTCGCCTTCCCGCGCGACGAGGCCGAGGTCGTGGCCGTGCTCGACTGGTGCGACGCCGAGCGCATCACGGTCGTCCCCTACGGTGGCGGCTCGTCGGTGGTGGGCGGCGTCGAGACGGCCATCCCCGGCGCGGAGCGGGTCGTGAGCCTCGACCTCGGCCGCCTCGACCGCGTGCTCGAGATCGACGAGACGTCGCGGGCGGCCCGCATCCAGGCGGGCGTGCTCGGCCCCGCCCTCGAGGACCAGCTGCGCCCGCACGACCTCACCCTGCGCCACTTCCCGCAGTCCTTCGAGTTCTCGAGCCTGGGCGGTTGGATCGCGACGCGCTCGGGCGGGCACTACGCGACGCTCTACACCCACATCGACGACTTCGTCGAGTCGCTGCGCGTCGTGACCCCGACGGGCGTGGTCGCCACCCGGCGGCTGCCCGGCTCGGGCGCCGGCCCCTCCCCCGACCGCCTGTTCCTCGGCTCCGAAGGGATCCTCGGCGTGATCACGGAGGCGTGGATGCGGCTCCAGCACCGGCCGCGCTTCCGCGCCGGGGCGGCCGTGCGCTTCACGGGCCTGGACGGCTTCCTGCGCGGCGCGGAGTGCGTGCGGCACCTGTCCCAGTCCGGCTTGTTCCCCTCGAACTGCCGCCTGCTCGACCCGCAGGAGGCGCTGACCTCCGGCGCCGGCGACGGCAGCCACGCGGTCCTCGTGCTCGGCTTCGAGTCGGCGGACCACGCCCTCGACGCCTGGCAGGCGCGCGCGCTCGAGCTGTGCCGCGATGCCGGGGGGCAGCTGCCGGATCCCCGCCCCACGCGCGCGGCCCCGGCGCCGGGAGACGACGGCGCCGCGGGGGCCTGGCGGCGCGCCTTCCTCCAGGCGCCCTACGTGCGCGACGTCCTCGTGGCCTGCTCCGTGATCGCCGAGACGTTCGAGACGGCGATTCCCTGGAACCACTTCCCCGAGTTTCATCGGAGCGTGATGGAGGCGACCCGGGACGCCGTGAAACGCGTCTGCGGCGCCGGCAGCGTGGCCTGCCGCTTCACCCACGCGTATCCCGACGGGGCGGCGCCGTATTACAGTGTGCTCGCACCCGCCCAGCTGGGCAGCGAGCTCGAGCAGTGGGCGGAGATCAAGGCCGCGGCGAGTGAGGCGATCCTCCTCGGTGGGGGGACGATCACGCACCACCACGCCGTCGGTCGCGACCACCGGCCGGGCTACGACCGGCAGCGGCCGGAGCCGTTCGCCGACGCGCTCCGGGCCGCCAAACGGGCGCTCGACCCGCGCGGGATCCTGAACCCGGGCGTCCTCGTCGACCCCTGAGGCCTCCCCCAGAACGGCTCCCTCCAAATGGGGGAGGCGGCGGCCAGGACTGGGCGTGAGACTTCCTGATAGCCCCGCGAGGGGAGACGGCGATCCGCTAGGCACCCAGTGGCTCGCGCGTCGGCGCCGGCGGTACCGCGTGACTGCGCACGGACTGCCGGCGTCCCCTTCGCGGGGCCGCGCGCCCTGCCCCGCCGGGCTCGGTATGCTGCCGCGCCATGGCACGCATCAACGAGCACTACCGGAACCTGGCGGCGGGTTACCTGTTCCCCGAGATCGGCCGCCGCGTGCGCGCCTACCAGGCGGCCCATCCCGATGCCGCGCTGATCCGGCTCGGCATCGGGGATGTCGTGCTGCCCCTGGTGCCCGCCGTGATCCAGGCCCTCCACGCCGCCGTCGACGAGATGGGGACCGCGGCGGGCTTCCACGGCTACCCGCCGTCGAACGGCTACGAGTTCCTGGTCACCGCGATTCGCGAGCAGGACTACGCCGCGCGCGGCGTCGAGATCGCGGACGACGAGATCTTCGTCTCGGACGGCAGCAAGCAGGACTCGGGAAACATCCAGGAGATCTTCGGGGGCGACTGCATGATCGCGGTCTCCGACCCGGTCTACCCCGTCTACGTCGACACCAACGTGATGGCCGGCCGCGCCGGGAAGGTCGACGCCTCGGGGCGCCATGCCGGCATCCGCTACCTGCCGGCCACCGAGGCGAACGGCTTCGCGCCCGAGCCGCCCGAGCAGCGGGCGGATCTCGTCTACCTGTGCTCGCCGAACAACCCGACGGGCACCGTCCTCGACCGCGCCCAGCTCGAGCGCTGGGTGGCATGGGCGCGCGCCCACGACGCCGTGCTGATCTTCGACGCGGCCTACGACGCCTACATCGCGGATCCGTCCCTGCCCCACTCCATCTACGAGATCGAGGGCGCGCGCCACTGCGCCATCGAGATGCGGAGCTTCAGCAAGCGGGCCGGCTTCACCGGGGTGCGCTGCGCCTACACCGTCGTACCCGCCGAATGCACGGGCACGACGGCGGGCGGCGAGCGGGTGCCGCTGCGCGACCTCTGGGCGCGCCGCGTCTCGACCAAGTTCAACGGCGTCCCCTACGTGGTGCAGCGCGCCGCGGAGGCGACCCTGCTGCCCGAGGGCAAGAAGCAGACCGAGGAGCAGGTCGCCTTCTACCGCGAGAACGCGCGCCGCCTGCGCGAAGGGCTGGCCGCCGCCGGCTTCCAGAGCTTCGGCGGCGTGCACGCGCCGTACCTGTGGATGCGCACGCCCGGCGGCGTTCCCTCCTGGGACTTCTTCGACCGGCTGCTCGGGGAGTGCCGGGTCGTGGGCACCCCGGGCGCGGGCTTCGGGCCCGCGGGCGAGGGCTACTTCCGCCTCTCGGCCTTCAGCTCCCGCGAGAACATCGAGGAAGCGCTCGCCCGCATCACGCGCGCGTTCGGGCAGGCGGGCCGGTGATCGAGCTGCGGCGCGAGGGCGCCGTCTACATCCTCGCCTGGGACGACGGCGAGAACCGCTTCCGGGACGAGTCGATCGCCGCGTGGAACGGGGCACTCGACGAGATCGAGGCCGCCGAGGGGCCCAAGGCCCTGGTCACGACCGGCGCGGGGAAGTTCTACAGCAACGGCCTCGATCTCGACTGGGCCTTCCGCGAGCGCAAGGACTCGTTCCCGGAGTACATCCTCGAGGTGCTGGCCGTGCTCGGCCGCATCCTGACCTTTCCGTGCGTCACGGTGTCGGCCTGCAACGGCCACGCCTTCGGCGCGGGCGCCCAGCTCGTCGCGGCCCACGACTTCCGCCTGATGCGGGCCGACCGCGGCTTCTTCTGCATGCCGGAGATCGACATGCGCGCCTTCCTGCATCCGGGCATGACCGCGCTGCTCGCCGCTCGGCTGCCGGCACAGGCCGTTCACGAGGTGCTCGCGACGGGTCGCCGCTTCGGAGGCACGGATGCGCGCGACGCGGGCATCGTCGAAGAGGCGCTGCCGGAGGCCGAGCTGCTGCCGCGGGCGATCGCGCTCGCGGAGGGCCTCGCCGGGAAGGCGCACCCGGTCATGACGCGCCTCAAGAGTGACCTCTACCCGCACGTGCTGGCGGCGCTCCGCTCGCGGCAGGCACTCGAAGGAGAAGGCGGTGGCTGAGCTGCGCATCGGAGTGATCGGAGCCGGGGTGATGGGCGGCGGCATCGCGCAGTCGACCGCGGCCGCCGGCTACGAGACGGTCTGCACCGACATCGCCCTCGAGGCGCTCGACGAGGCGCGACGCGACGCCGAGAGCGGCCGCTTCGGGCTGGCCGGCGCGGTTTCGCGCGGGAAGCTCTCGGCGGCCGACGCCGACGCCGCACGCGCGCGCATCCGCTGGACCCCGAAGTTCGAGGAGGCCGCCGGCTGCGACCTCGTGATCGAGTGCGTCCCCGAGAAGCTCGACCTCAAGCTGCGGGTGTTCCGGGATCTCGACGCCGCGGCGCCGGCCCACGCCATCCTCGCCTCGAACACCAGCGGCTTCCCGATCGCCGCGATGGCCGGCGCCACCGCGCGCGCGGCGCGCGTGATCGGCTGGCACTGGGCGTCGCCGGCCTACGTGATGCGCTTTGCGGAGATCGTGGTCACCGCCGACACCAGCGACGCCGCGCGCGAGCGCGTCTGCGAGGTCGCCACGCGCTGCGGCAAGAACCCGATCGTGGTGCAGGACCAGCCGCTCGCCTGGGGCTTCGTCGCCAACCGCGTCTACGGGGCGATGCTCCGCGAGGCCGCCCGCGTGGTCCAGGAAGGCGTCGCGACCCACGAAGAGGTGAACCAGCTGATGATGGACTGCTTCCGCTGGCCGGTCGGCCCCTTCGCGATGGTGAAGGGTGCGGGCTCGGGCTGGGGGGAGCGCAAGAAGGAGTAGGGGCGCGCCTCCGCACCCCCCGAGACCCACTCGCGGGTCAGGGACCGGGAGCCGTCGGCCCGGACCATCGCCACAGCCGCAGCGGCTCCGGCCGCGGCAGGTAGCTCAGCAGCTCACCCTCTTCGACCAGCAGCCAGCGATCGTCGAGCGGCTGGCTCATCAGTGCCAGCCGGAACCCGCAGTCGTGACAGCCGTAGTGCACGTAGCTCGCGAGGCCGGTGACCAGCAGGGTCCCCTCCGGCAGAGACGAGTGGGCCGTGAGCCAGTCTTCGAGTTCGCGCGCCGAAGCGATGCCTTGGCCCGGGCCCACTTCCGTGTCGGGGCACGTGGTCTCGAGGTAGGCGTGCCTCAGGAGGGAGCCGAGCCACGGTCCGACCAGGACCTGGCGCGGGCAGTCCCGCTCGATGGCGGAAACCGTCGTGGCGAGGGCCCGGGCGTAGACCCGCCCCGGCTGCGTCGCGCTGGCGGCCTGAAGCAGGTTCAGCAGCACCAGGGCGCCGATCGCGCCCGAGAGCCCGAGGCACGCGCGCGTCGAGCGAGGCTCGAGGCTCCGGCCGAGGTCCAACAGCATCTTGGCCACGTGCAGCGCCATCGGGAACGACAGCGGCGTCATGTAGCGGAAGATCCGCGGCACCGAGTAGTAGCGATCGAACTCGAAGCTGGTCTGGAAGAACTCGAGCAGGAAGAAGAAGGTGCCGTAGTAGAGCATCAGCGAGACGTCGAAGGCGTCGAGGCGCGGCAGCCGGCGCCCCGGCCGCGGCCACAGGGACCCCGCGGCCTTCACGGCGATCAAGGCCACGAGGAGGTAGGGGATCGCACCGAAGAGGGTCGTCCCGAACTCCAGGGATCCGGCGAACAGCAGGCGGGGATACTCGAGGAGGGTTCGCGCCAGATCCCCGCTCTCCACCGGATAGGTGGCGGAGTGGGCACTCAGGAACGGGAGGTAGGCGCCCGCCATCCGCCGCCACACCAGGGCGCTGGCGCCGTGGAGGACGGCGGAGGTGGCGACGAACGCGACGAGGCCGCGCCACTCGTGACGCCTGATTCGGAGCGCGTAGCCGAGCGCGAAGACCGGGAACACGTAGATCGCCCAGAGCTTGGTGTAGAAGGCGAGCCAGAGCAGCACGGCCAGCACGATCCCCTGGAGCACCGGGCGCAGGGGAAGCGCCACCCAGGCCAGCAGCGCCAGCGCCAGGAACCACGACAGGATCAGATCGTTGGCGCGAACCGTTCCGATCAGGATCTCGAAGGGCGCGGTCCCCACCACCAGCGCGCCGAGAGCGCTCCCGAGCGGTCCATGGCCGATGCGGCGCAGGATCAGGAAGGCGATCGGACCGAGCGAGGCCGACAGCAGCAGGGTCGGGAGGAAGAAGCCCAGCTCCGTCGGGCCGAGCCACCGGAACGTGACGAGATTCATGGCATAGAGCGGGAACCGGTACTCGAGATGCTGGTAGACGTGGAAGTCGACGCCGTATCTCGAGATGTGCTTCGCCAGCAGGAACTCTTCGACGTCGTCGCCGAGAGCGAAGCCCGCGTAGAAATGCGCGCGCAGCGCCAGCAGGATCGCGAACAGCAGCAGCGGCGTGAGCACGCTCGCGAGGCGCGGGACCGGGGAGCGAGGGGCCACCGCGCCGCTACTCGATGTAGCCCAGCGCGCGAAGCTGCTGGCGGTAGACCTCGTCGATCTCGAGCGGCTCGGCGCCGTCCACACGGCCCTTGTTCGACGTGGTGCGGGCGACCGTCTCCCGCCGCATCGACTCGAGCAACGCGCTCCGCTCCGCCGCGAGGTTGCGGAGCTCCCGGGGGTCCTCGCTCAGGTCGAAGAGCTCCTCGACGGGAGCCGCGGCCTCCGGGTCCTCCGAACGGATGTACTTGTAGCCGTCCTTGCGCAGCCCCTGGCGCTGGAAGTCGTGGGCCATGCAGCACAGATGGGCGGGTCGGGCGGCCAGCGGCTCGTCCCGGAGCGGGCCCAACAGCGAGCGGGAATCCAGCGCCTCGGGCGCCGGAAGCTCGAAGTACTCGACCAGGGTCGCGAACAGGTCCTGGAGGCGTACCTGCTCGGGGACCCGCCGTCCGGGCGGGATGTCCGGACCCGCCAGGATCAGCGGCACCTCGAGCACCTCGTCGTAGAGCGTCCGCCCGTGCTCGAGGACCCCGTGGTCGTCGGCGAAGCCCTCGCCGTGGTCGCTCATGATCACGAGCAGGCTGTCGTCCATCCAGCCCCGTTCGTCCAGGAACCCGAGGAACTCCGCCAGGCGCGCGTCGGTGTAGGCGATCCCCGAGGCGTACCGGGCCCGCCGGTGAAGCAACGGCGGCAGGTCCGGCGAGGCGTAGCGACCGTAGCGGTAGGGTGCGTGGATCTCGTAGGTGTGGAGGAACAGGAAGAACGGCTCGCCCGCGTGCTCCGTCAGCCAGCGCCTCGCCAGGAAGGTGTTGGTGTCGAGGTCGGAGCCCTCGAGGTGAACGCCGTAGGTCTCCTGATACAGGTGGAAGCCGTCCGCGAACCCGTTCCGCGCCGCCATCGGTCCCGCGCCCGTGAAGGCGAGCGTCAGGTAGCCCGCGGACTGGAAGAGCTCCGCCAGGGTGGCGCGGGCCTCGGCGAGGCGCGGGGTCTGCCGGAGCAGGTGGTCCATCCCGAGGGCCTCGGGATCGATGCCGGTGAACGCCGCGACGTGAGACGGGAGCGTCCAGGGCGAGGGGGCGATCACCTGCTCGAAGAGCACGCCGCGCTCCGCCCAGCCATCGATGTGGGGCGAGGTGCGATGCGCCTGGTAGCCGTAGCTGTTGAGGAAGTCGGCCCGCAGCGTGTCGATGGAGACGAGCACGAGGTTGGGCCGCCGGGCCGAGACCCCTTCCGGCACGACGGCCGGCTGGCTGAGCACGACCGGAGGCCGGGGAGCGGGCGCCGGCGCCACGACCTCGACGGAGAGACGCGTCACCTGCGCCGGGATCGAGAAGGCGACGTCCTGCCAGCGCTCGGCGTCGGTGGGGAACGTGAGCTCGCGTCGCTCGAGCAGCCGGGGCTCCGGGCCCGAGGTGTCGGTGACCTCGAGGGTCGCCTCGGCCACCGTGCCCTGCCGCGCATAGCCGAGCCAGATCCGGTGGCCGCGGCCGGGGAGCGGGTTCGGAGGGATCTCCAGCCGGAGCGGCTGGCCGGGCTCGGCCGCCACGCCCCGGGCCTGGCGGTCGAGCTGGAGCGTGCGGAGGGCCGGAGGCACCAGGACGTGCGTACGCGGCAGCGGACGGCGGAGCGCCACGGCCTCCGGCGCGGAGCTGGCCACCGGGTCTTCGGTGGGCCCGCAGCCGACGAACGCCAGGAGCAGCAGCGCCCCGCGAGCCGCCACGCTGCCCGGGCGTCCCTTCCGCATGACCGGCTGAGCTAGCACAGCCTCCCGGGGACTCCAGCCAGGCAACGGCGCGCTGCCGTCACTCGAGATAGCCGAGCTCCCGCAGCCGCTCGGCCTCCTCGGCGCTGAGCGTCACGCGACCGGGCTGGCCCTCCGGCAGCGACTCGGCGAAGGCGCGGAGCTGATCGCGCATGGCGCGCGCCCGCTCCGGCTCGGCGCTCGACAGGTCCCGCTGCTCGCCGGGGTCGGTCTCCAGGTGGTAGAGCTCGACGCTGGGGCGCGGCAGCCGGTTCTCGATCAGCTTCCAGCCGTCCCACGTGAGCGAGCGCAGCTTCACGGTCCGGACGGCGCGCAGGCTCGCCTCCGCGAACAGCGGGGGCGGCGGCGCGTCGGGCTCGGCGTCGAACAGCGGCACCAGGCTCCGCCCCTGGAGCCCCGGCGCGGGATCGATCCCGAGCAGCTCGAGCAGGGTCGGCAGCACGTCCACCTGGCGGGTCGGGGTCTCGATGCGACGGCCGGCCCCGCGCCGGGGATCGCGGATCAGCAGCGGAACGCGGAGCTGCTCGTCGTAGAGCGTGTAGCCGTGGAGCGCCGAGCCGTGCTCCAGGAACTCCTCGCCGTGGTCCGACACGAACACGAGGACGGTGTCGTCGGCGTGCCCGGCCGCCTCGAGGCCCGCGAGCAGCTCGGCCAGGCGATCGTCGAGGTGCCGGATCTCCTGGTCGTAGAGCGTGCGCAGCCGCTCGACGTCCGCCGCCTCGACGGCCAGCTTCCCGGCGACGATCTCGTCGAGCTGCGCGTGGTCGCCCGTCAGCGGTCCCGCATAGTCGGGGTCCGCCCAGAGCGCCCGATAGGGCTCGGGCGGCGCATAGCTGCTGTGGGGCTCCATGTAGTGCAGGTAGAGGAAGAACGGCTCGCTGGCCCCGGCGACCGCTTCGAGCGCCAGGGCGTTCAGGTCGGAGGCGCTCTCCGACTCGACGTAGCGGTACTCCTCGAAGCCCTGGTCGAAGCCAAATCGCGGCGAGGCGTTGAGGTTGCCGGTGAAGCCGTAGCTCCGATAGCCGTGCTCCCGGAGCAGCTCGGCCAGCGTGCGCTGGGAGGCGTCGAGCGTGCCCTTGGCATCCCAGCTCGTGAGCGGGTTCAGCACCCCGTGGCTGCGCGGATGGAGGCCGGTGAACAGCGTGGCCACCGAGGGCCCGGTGCGCGACGCGTTCGCGTGGTGCGCCAGGAACACGAACGACTCCGCTGCGAGCGCGTCGACGCGGGGCGAGGCCGGGCGCGTGTACCCGGCGTATCCCAGGTGGTCGGCGCGCAGCGTGTCGACCAGGAGGATCACGAGATTGGGGCGCGCCGGCTCGGCGCCACAGCCGAACGCCCCGGCCGCCGCGACCAGCGCCAGCAGGAGGGGAATCAGGGTTCGGAGCGGTTCCGGTCGAGGCCGCACGGGGGAGCAGTCATACCAAGAAGAGTGGGCCTGCGGCCACTCCGGGCCTGTCGCGCGGCGCTACGCGCCGTGCCAGCGCTCGCGCTGCGCGCCGTGCCAGCGGCCGCGCTGCGCTACGCTTCGCGCTCGACGTGACGCCGTCGGCCGACGACCTCGCGCACTACCGGGAGCACGGCTACCTGCTGCTGCGGGGGCTCCTCGCGAGCGACGCCCTCGCCCGCTTCGAAGCGCGCTTCCGCGCCCTGGTCGAGGAGCACGCCGAGCGGCCGGCCTCGCTCACGATCGTTCGCGACGTGATGATCGCCCGGGGCGCCACCCAGGCAGCCTCCCCGCTCCACGCGGTCAACAAGCTGCTGAACTTCGAGGACGATCCGGTCCTGTACGGCTACGTGACCGACCCGGGCCTCGCGGGGGCGGCGAGCGCCCTGCTCGGCGGGCCCCTGATGTCGGTCGCGACGAACGTCTTCAACAAGCCACCCGGCGTGGACGGTCGCCACCCCCTCCACCAGGACCTGCTCTACTTTCCGCTCCGCCCGGCGGACAAGATCGTCGGCGCCTGGACCGCGCTCCAGCCCAGCCACCGCGAGAACGGCTGCCTGTGCATCGTCCCCGGCAGCCACCGCGGCCCGCTCCGGCGCCACGCCGAGCCCGACTGGGAGCACGTGAACCGGTACTTCTTCGGGGCCGCCGACGTCGACCTCGACGCGCGCGTCCACCTCGAGATGGAGCCGGGGGACACGCTGCTGTTCCATCCGCTGCTGCTGCACGGGAGCGGCCGGAACCGGACCTCCGGCTTTCGGCGTGCCATCTCGGCGCACTACGCCCGCAGGGACTGCGAGCGGCTGCCGGGGGCGAGCCCCCAGCTCCCGCACTTCCGTGCGATCGACTGACCTCAGCGCGGCTCGTCGCCGATCAGGGTGACGCGTTCCATGCGGCGATAGCTCGGCACGGCGTCGGCGACGACCCGATGCTGCGTGCAGCGGTTGTCCCACATCGCGATGGAATCCTTGCGCCAGCGGAAGCGACAGGTGAAGTCCGGCGAGGCGAGGTGGTCGCACAGGAAGGAGAGCAGCGCGCGGCTCTCGGCGGACTTCATGCCGACGATCCGCTTGGTGAACACGGAGTTCACGAAGAGCGCCTTCCGGCCCGTCACGGGGTGCGTGCGCACCACGGGGTGCTCGGCCGTCTGGCGGCTCTCGAGGTCGCGACGCTGGCCCTCGTCCTTCGCGATCCGCGCGAAGCCGCCGCCGTCGTGGAAGGCCGTGAGGCCGGAGAGCAGCCGCTGCATCGTGTCCGAGAGGGCGTCGTAGGCGGCGTACATGCTGGCCCACATCGTGTCGCCGCCGGTCTCGGGCACCGCGACCGCGCGCAGGATCGAGCCCAAGGGTGGGCGCTTCTCGAAGGTGACGTCGCTGTGCCAACGGTCCGCCACGTAGGGACGCTCGGCGTCGCTCTCGAGGACCACGATCTCGGGGTGGCCCTGATCGGCCATCTGCTGCAGCACCGGGTGCACGTGCAGCTCGCCGAAGTTCCGGGCGAATGCCTTGTGCTGGTCGACGCTGATCGCCTGGTCGCGGAAGAAGAGCACCTGGTGCTCCATCCAGGCGTCCTCGAGCGCCGCGCGCGTGGGGGGATCGAGCGGCTTCGCGAGATCGATCCCCTCCACCTCGGCGCCGAGCGCCCCGGTCAGGCGCGACACCCGGAAGCTCGTGGCCGCAGGGGACATGGCAGACCTCCGACCCCGGCAGGCTAGCAGCCCGAGTGCCAGCGCTCTTGAGGCGAGCGGGCAGCGAGGGCATGCTTGCGTGTTCATGCTGGCGTGGAGGAGGCAGCCCGTGCAGTGGACCGGGTCGGGGCGTGCGGAACGCAGGCTCCGACGCGGGGCGCTCCGGTGCTTGCCGTTCGTCCTCGTGCTCGCTTCGGCGTGCAGCACGCCGGCGACCCGCCCGCCGCCCGAGCCTCGGCCCGCCGCGGCCGCGGTGTTCCGCATCGAGGTCGTCGACGCCGAGACCGGCCGCGGCGTCCCCGCCGTCGAGATCCGGACGAACGACGGGCGCTCCTGGTTCACGGACAGCGCAGGCGTCATCGCCCTGCGCGAGCCGGGCCTGAACAAGCAGAACGTCTACTTCCG
Source organism: Myxococcota bacterium (assembly GCA_041605395.1). Lineage (GTDB taxonomy): Bacteria > Myxococcota_A > UBA9160 > UBA9160 > UBA6930 > JBFIYM01. The sequence goes on from JBFIYM010000047.1 coordinate 16,105, forward strand.
CGTCGACAGCTTCGGCTACTCGTACGAGGGGGTGGAGCCCGGAGTCGTGGGGACGCAGCTGCGCGTGCGTCCGGGCGGCTCCGTCCGCCTCAGCCTGCGGCGCGAGAACGTCGCCGAGCGCCTCTACCGGGTGACCGGGATCGAGCCCTACCGCGATAGCCTGCTCGCCGGCGACGTGCCCCCGTTCCGGCCCCGGCCCCAGCGCTGGCTTCCGGCCGGATCCGACTCGGTCCTCGCCGTCCCGCACCGGGGTCAGCTGTTCTGGGTGTGGGGCGACACGTGGCAGCTCGGCCAGCCCCATCCGATCTTCCGCGCGACCGCGGCCACCTCACCGCTGCCCGAACGCGGGGGCGTGGACCCGGAGCGCGGAATCGATCTCCGCTACCTCGCCGACCCCTACTCGCTGCGCGCCATGGTCGACGACCCGCACCCGGTGGTCTGGCTGAGCGCGCTCCGCTCGGTGCCCGAAGGGGCCAGCGCCGCGACGCTCTTCGCCACGTATCGCAAGATCGAGGCCCCGTTGACCACGGTCGAGCGCGGGCTCGCCGAGTACGACGACCGCGCCCGGCGCTTCCATCTGGTCGCGGCCTATCCGGCGGATGCGCCCGCCGTCCCGGGCGGGCACGCCTTCCGCTACCGCGAGGGGGGGGTCGACTACCTCCAGTACGACTTCGACGTGCGCAGCCGCGATGACACGGAAGCCGTACGCGACCTCGGCAGCTACGAGGCGTTCACGGCGGCGCGGCCGGGGGCCTCTCTCGAGGAGGGCCCCGCCGCGCTCGAGCGCGACGCGGCGGGGCGGCTCGTGTGGGGATGGAAGCGGAACGCAGCGCGGATCCCGCAGGAGACCTGGCAGGCCCTCGAGCAGAGCGGCGCGATCGCAGCGCCGGAGCGGCCCTACCGCCTGATCGACGTCGAGACCGGGGAGCCGGTCCTGCCGCACCACGGATCGATCCACTGGAACGCGTTCCGGCGCCGCTGGATCATGATCCGCGGCCAGCAAGGCGGGCCGAGCTCGCCGTTCGGTGAGATCTACTACTTCGAAGGCGACACACCGCTCGGGCCCTGGGCCTACGGGCGGAAGATCGTCACCCACAGCCGCCGCGTCACGCACCCGCTCCGCGGCGAGTCCCTCGAGACCTACAGCTTCTACAACCCGATGCAGCATCCCGAGTTCGATCAGGACGGCGGTCGCGAGATCTTCTTCGAGGGAACGCTCTCGCTGCTGTTCGCCGATCCGCCGGCGCCGCGCATCCCGGGGTACGACTACAACCAGCTGATGTACAAGCTCCGGCTCGAGGATCCCCGCCTGTTCCTTCCCGTCCCGGTCTACCGGGACCCCGGAGAGCCGGCGCGCCTCGGGACCCGCGAGCACTGGATCGACGGCGCGGATCCGCCGCGCTGGCCCACCCGGCTCCCCGCCGAGGTCGTCTTCTTCGCGCCAGACCGCCCGCGCCCGGGGACCCAGCCCGTTCGCGCCGTACCTGCGGAAGGCGGCGGGCCGAGCCGCCTCGTGCTCGACCCCGAGGCGCCGCCCGAGGCGAGCCTGTTCCACTGCGTTCCGGGGGACGAGCCCCCGCCGGCGACCGTTCCGCTCTACGAACGCATCGACGGCGCGGGCTTCCGCTACGGCGTCGAGCCCTCCGCCGGCGCCGCCGTGCTCTGCCACGTCTGGCCCGCGCCCGTGGACTTCAACGCCTCGCTCGGACGCGCGCTCGAGGCCTCAGCCGAGCACGCCCCAGGCGATCCAGTGCCGATCCGAGACGGGCTCGCAGCGAAGCGCGGCGAGGCCGGCGCGGGCGAGCTGGGCGTGCACCTCTTCGGGTCGATAGGCGGCGCACAGGGAGTGGAAGAAGTCGAGCCGCAGCCCCTCGGGCTCGCGCCCGGCGTGGCGATCGACCAGCTCCCGCGCGGCCGCGAGGCTTCCCGGACGCAGTAGGTCCATCACGAAGACGCGGGCGCCCGGCGCGGCGAGGTGCCGCAGCGCGGCCCAGAGCGTGCCCGGGGCCGACAGGTGGTGCAGCAGGCTGTTCGAGAACAGCAGCCCGAAGCGGCGGGCCCGGAGCGCCTCGGGCAGGTCGGGAAGACGGGCCTCGTGGAAGCGCACGCGGGGCGCGAGCCCGGCCTCCGCCGCGGCCGCCCGCGCGTGCGCGAGCATGGCCGGCGAGCCATCGACGCCGTCGATGGACCAGCCGGCGAGCGCGCGCGCCACGCGCAGCGTCGGGTCGCCGGGCCCGCAGCCGAGGTCGAGCGCGGCGCCCTCCTCCGGCAGGCCCTCGAGGCGCTCCCGGAGCAGGCGCGCAAAGCGCTCGTGCGGCTCGGCGAAGTCGGCCCGCGCGTAGGCCTCCGCCTGCGCGGCATCGAGCATCAGCTCGGGCTCCGGGACCCGCTTCATGCGGATCGGGCACCCGCAGTGGGACGCGGGCCGTCGAGCTGCCAGTAGCCGACGTCGATCCAGCGCTCGAACTTCCGGCCGACGCCGCGCAGGTGGCCCACCTGGACGAAGCCCAGCTTCTCGTGGAGGCGCGTGGAGGCCTCGTTCGGCAGGGCGATGCTTCCGATCAGCGCGTGCACGCCGCGCGCGAGGGTGCGATCGACCAGCTCCCGATAGAGGGCGGTGCCGTACCCCCGGCCCTCGAGGCCGTGGCGCAGGTAGATCGTGGATTCCGCGCTGAAGCGGTACGCAGCCCGCGGGCGGAACGGGCATGCGTAGGCGTACCCGAGCAGGCGCCCCGCGTCTTCCAGGAGCAGCCAGTCGTACCCGGCCGAGACGGCCTCGATGCGGGAGCGCATCTCGCCCTCCGTCACCGGCTCTTCTTCGAAGGTCACTACGGTATCGCGGACGTACCGGTTGTAGATCTCCGCCACGGCGGCGGCGTCCCGCGCGGCGGCGGCGCGAATCGCGAGGCTCATGCCGCCAGGCTAGCCCGCCGAGAAAGGTTCCCATGCGCTCCGCCCGCTGGCTCCCCATCGCCTTGCTGGCGCTGGCCTGCATGAGCCAGCCCCGGCCCACGCCGGCCGACCTCGACGCGGCCATCACCCGGGCCGACTTCGCGGACTGGCTCGCGAGCTACCACCTCGAGACGAAGAACGAGACCCTGTCCAAGACCACCCGCAAGGGCATCACCATCCTCGAGTACCACTGGCTCGGCGACGACGGGGAGCTCGCGATCGGCCTCGACTCGCGGATCTACTGGACGAAGACCGAGGCGGAGGCGGAGGCGGCCTACCGCAAGATGCTCGAGACCGGACGCAGCAAGCATCCCGCGATCGCCTGGTTCCCGGTGCACAGCGGCGGGCACTGGGCCGAGGCCAAGAAGGTCTACCGCATCGTCCGGGCCGACCGGCAGACGGTGGGCCACGTGCTGTTCGCACGCCGCGGCAACGTCGCGGTGATGGTGTCGCTGACCGGCATGCACAGCGAGAACCCGAAGCTGTTCGAGCGCAAGCTCGAGCCCGAGCTCGAGAAGCTCTCCCGCCACGACCCGCGCCCCGCCCCGGAGGGTGTCGGCCGCTAGGCCCGGGCGCGCTCGAGCGCGGCGGCGACGGCGCGCGCCACGAAGACGCCGGCCAGGTGGGTGCGGTAGGCCGCGGACGCGTGCAGGTCCCCGACCGGATCGGCCTCCTCGAGGGGCGCGCACAGTCCCGGGAGCGCCGCCGCCTCCGGCGCCTGCCCGCGCAAGCGGGCCTCGACGCTCGCGGCGCGGAACGGCACCGGATTCAGTCCGGTCACCCCGATCCCCACGCGATCGATGCGGCCCTTGCGGTCGAGCTCGAGCGCCGCCGCCACGCCGACCACGGCGAAGCCCGAGGCCGACTGACGCATCTTCCGGTACGCGGCCCCGGCCCGCTTGGTCTCGATGGGCAACGTGACCTCTCGCAGGATCTCGTCCTCGGCGAGCGCCGTCGTCATCATGCCCACGAAGAAGTCGCGCGCCGCGAGGCGGCGCTTCCCCTTCGGCCCGACCACCTCCGCCTCGCCGTCGAGCGCCAGGAACAGGGCCGGCCAGTCTGCCCCCGGGTCGGCGTGCACGAGGCTGCCGCCGAACGACCCGCGGTTTCGCACCTGGACGTCGCCGAGCACGCTGGCCGCATCGCTGAAGATCGGGGCGTCGCGGAGCTCGGGATGCCCGAGCAGCGTGGCGTGGGGCGTGCGCGCTCCGATGCGGAGGTTGCCGCGCCGGACGGCGAGCCCGTCGAGCTCGGGGATGCGGCCGATGTCGACCAGCAGCGGCGGCTCGAGCAGACGCAGCTTCAACGCCGGGATCAGGCTCATGCCCCCCGCCAGCACCTTGGCCTCGGGCGTGGCCGCGAGCTGCCGCACCGCCTCGTCGAGGCGGGTCGGGGCGCAGTAGTCGAACGCGGCCGGGATCATCGCGCCTCCCCGGCCGCCTGGATCGCCCGCCAGACCTTCTCGGGTCGGAGCGGCATGTCGAGATGCGTCACGCCGAGCGGCGCCAGCGCATCCAGCACCGCCGACACGAAGCACGGGGTCGCGCCGATGGTGCCCAGCTCGCCGATGCCCTTGGCGCCGAGTGGGTTCAGCGGAGAGGGCGTGCAGGCCCAGTCGAGCTCGACGCGCGGGAACATGGCGGCGCGCGGCATCGTGTAGTCCGTGAACCCGCCGGTCAGGAGCTGGCCGGCCTCGTCGTAGCGAACCTCCTCGCACCAGGCCTGACCGAGCCCCTGCACGATGCCGCCGAGGCGCTGGCCGTCGGCGAGCAGCGGGTTCACGACGTGACCCACGTCGTCCACGGAGAGGAAGCGCTCGAGCGCGATCTCGCCCGTGTCCCGATCGATCGCCACCTGACACAGGTGCACGCCGAAGGGGAACGTCGTCCCGGGCGGCTCGAAGCGCGCCACGGCTTCGAGCCCCGGCTCCTCGCCAGGAACGGGGTCGTTCCACAGGTGCGCCGCCATGGCGACCTCGGCCCAGGAGAGGCGCCACTCGGCGCCCGGCTGGGTGAAGAAGCCGTCGGCGAGCTCGATGCGCTCCTCGCTCGTCTTGAACTTGTGGGCGGCGATGCGCTTCGCCTTCGCCACGAGCTTCTGGATGGCCATGTACACCGCGGTCCCGCCCACGACGAGGCCGCGGCTTCCGAACGTGCCGACGCCATGCGTGACGACGTCGGTGTCGCCGTGCACCACGGTCACGTCGTCGAGGCCGATGCCGAAGGCGTCCGCCACGAGCTGCGCAAAGGCGGTCTCCTGTCCCTGCCCGTGGGGAGAGGCGCCGGTCATCACGGTGACCGCGCCGGTCGGCTCGACGCGCAGCTCGGCGCTCTCCCAGGTGCCGCGCCGGTCGAGCTCCGAGGCGCCGCTCGAGGGGCCGAGGCCGCAGATCTCGGTGAACGTGGCCACGCCGAGGCCCACCAGCTCGCCGGCCGCGCGCCGCCGCTCGCAGGCGGCCCGGGCGCCGTCCCAGTCGAAGCCCTGGAGCGCCTTCCCGACGGCCGTCTCGTAGTCGCCGGAGTCGTAGACGGCGCCCGTCGGCGTCGTGTACGGGAACACGTCCTTGGTGAGCAGGTTGCGGCGACGCACGGCGACGCGATCGAGATCGAGCGCGCGCGCGACCGCGTCCATGACCCGCTCCACGATGTAGGCGGCCTCGGGGCGCCCGGCGCCGCGGTAGGCCTCGGTCGCCATCGTGTTGGTGTAGACGTCGACGATCTCCCAGGAGACCGCCTCGATCGCATAGGGACCGCAGGCGAGCAGGTGCGTGAAGGTGGGGATGGCCGGGCCCAGCATCGAGGCGAAGGCCCCCATGTCGGCGACGGTGCGCCCGCGCAGCGCCGTCACCTTGCCGTCGCTCCGGTAGGCGGCCTCGACGGTCTCGACGTGTCCACGCCCGTGCGTGGTGGCCAGCAGGTTCTCGCTGCGGGTCTCGGCCCACTTGATCGGGCGCCGCAGCCGCCGCGACAGCCAGGGCAGCAGGCACTCCTCGGCGTAGGTGGGGATCTTGCAGCCGAAGCCCCCGCCCACCTCGGGTGCGATCACCCGGATGCGGTGCTCGGGGATGCCGAGGCAGACAGCGACCTGCTGCTTGGCGCCGTGCGGCGTCTGCGTCGAGCTCCAGAGCGTGAGCTTCTGCGGCCCATCGTCCCAGTGCGCCACGATCGCGCGCGGCTCCATCGGGACCGGCGCGACGCGCTGGTTCACGAGCCGGAGCGAGATCACGCCGTCCGCTTCGGCGAAGCGCCGGTCGAGCTCCGGATTCGGCTCCGGCTTCTGGTGCCAGCACACGTTCGAGGCCAGCTCGTCGTAGACCTTCGGGGCGCCCGGCGCGAGCGCCGATTCGAGGTCCACGACCGGGGGCCGGTCCTCGATCTCGACCTCGACGGCGAGCGCCGCGTCACGGGCCTGGTAGCGGTCCCGCGCCACCACGACCGCGACCGGCTGCCCGACGTAGAGCACGCGGCCGTCGGCGAGCAGCGGATAGGGAACGTGCGCCATGTCGGGCAGGATCGCGGTGCAGGGCGCCGGTCCGACCTGCCCACGCAGCGCGTCGTAGCCGAACACGCCCGCGACCCCCGGCATCCCGAGCGCGGCCTTCGCGTCGATGCGCACGATGCGCCCGGCCGCGTACTGGCTGCGCACGAAGGCGGCGTGCAGCGTGCCGTGGAGCTTGAGGTCGTCGGTGTAGGTGGCGAGGCCGCGGATCAGGCGCGGGTCCTCCCGACGCTTGATGGGCTGACCGACGTGGACGGGCTTGAGCGCCATCTCAGGCGCCCGACTCGCGCACTTGCTTCGCCGCGTGCTGGATCGCGTCGACGATCTGCTGGTAGCCGGTACAGCGGCAGATGTTGCCCTCGATGGCGTGCCGGATCTCGGCCTCGCTCGGGTCGGGGTTCTCCTCCAGCAGCTGCGCCGCACTCATGATCATGCCCGGCGTGCAGTAGCCGCACTGGAGCCCGTGCGCCTCCCAGAACCCGGCCTGGAGGGGATGCAGGGCGTCGGCCTCGCCCATCGCCTCGATCGTCTTCACCGAACCGCCGTCGGCCTGGACCGCGAACAACGTGCAGCTCTTCACGGCGCGGCCGTCGAGGTGGATCGTGCAGGCACCGCACAGCGAGGTCTCGCAGCCGATGTGCGTGCCCGTCAGGCCGAGATCCTCGCGCAGCCAGTGCACCAGCAGCAGCCGCGGCGGGACGTCGGCCTCCTCGAGCTGGCCATTCACCTGGACTCGGATCTTCACGGCTCCCTCCGCCCCGGGACCCCGAACAACTAGAACAGCGCGGGGAAGGGGACCAGCCGGCGCCTCCACGGCCGGCTCAGCGGGCGAGCGGCTTGAAGCGGAGGCGGTGCGGCTGGTCGGCGTCGACGCCCTTGCGCCGCTTGTAGTCGGCCGCGTAGTCCTGGTAGTTGCCCTCGAACCACTCGACGTGGCTGTCGCCCTCGAAGGCCAGCATGTGGGTGGCGATGCGGTCGAGGAACCAGCGGTCGTGCGAGATCACGACCACGCAGCCCGCGAACCCGAGCAGCGCCTCCTCGAGCGCGCGCAGCGTGTCGACGTCGAGGTCGTTCGTGGGCTCGTCGAGCAGCAGCACGTTGCCGCCGCTGCGGAGCAGCTTCGCGAGGTGCACGCGGTTTCGCTCCCCGCCCGAGAGCAGGCCCACTTTCTTCTGCTGCTCGGCGCCCTTGAAGCCGAACGAGCCCACGTAGGCCCGCGACGGCATCTCGCGGCGGCCGACCTTGAGCAGGTCCTGCCCTTCGCTGATCACCTCGAAGATGCTCTGCTCGGGGTCGAGCGCCCGCGACTGGTCCACGTAGGCGAGCTGCACCGTCTCGCCGAGCCGGAGCTCGCCGGCGTCCGGCTTCTCCTCGCCCACGATCATGCGGAACAGGGTGGACTTGCCGGCCCCGTTCGCGCCGATCACCCCGACGATGCCACCGGGCGGGAGCGAGAAGGCCAGGTCGTCGATCAGCAGACGGTCGCCATACGCCTTGGTGAGCTTCTCGGCCTGGATCACCACGTCGCCGAGGCGCGGCCCGGGCGGGATGTTGATCTCCACCGTCTCCGGCAGCCGCGCCTCCTCCTCGGCGCGCAGCGCCTCGAAGGCCGCGATGCGCGCCTTGCTCTTGGCCTGGCGCGCGCGCGGGCTCTGGCGCACCCACTCCAGCTCGCGCGCCAACGTGCGGCGGCGCGCCGAGGCCTGCTTCTCCTCGGTCTCGAGACGCGCCTGCTTCTGCTCCAGCCAGCCCGTGTAGTTGCCCTTGTAGGGAATGCCGTGGCCGCGATCGAGCTCGAGGATCCAGCCGGCCACGTTGTCGAGGAAGTAGCGGTCGTGGGTCACGGCCACGACCGTGCCCGGGTAGTCGTCGAGAAAGCGCTCGAGCCAGGCCACCGACTCGGCGTCGAGGTGGTTCGTGGGCTCGTCGAGCAGCAGCATGTCGGGCTTCTGGAGCAGCAGCCGGCAGAGCGCGACGCGGCGCTTCTCGCCGCCCGAGAGCGTGCTCACCTCGGCGTCGCCGGGCGGGAGGCGCAGCGCGTCCATCGCGATCTCGAGCGTCCGCTCGAGCTCCCAGGCGTTGGCCGCGTCGATCTGGTCCTGGAGCTTGCCCTGCTCCTCCATCAGCGCCGTCATCTCGTCGTCCGAGAGCGGCTCCGCGAACTTCGCCGAGACGGCCTCGAAGCGCGCCAGCAGATCGCGCAGCTCGGCCACGCCGTCCTCGACGTTGCCGCGCACGTCCTTCGACGGGTCGAGCTCCGGCTCCTGCGGCAGGTAGCCGATGCGGAGCCCCGGCGCGGGCCGCGCCTCGCCCTGGTAGTCCTTGTCCACGCCCGCCATGATCTTGAGCAGGCTGCTCTTCCCGGAGCCGTTCGCCCCCAGCACGCCGATCTTCGCGCCCGGCAGGAAGGCGAGCGTGATGCCGTCCACGATCACGCGATCGGGCGGGACGACCTTGCGTAGATCATCGAGCGTGTAGACGAACTCGTGTGCCATCGGAAGCGGCGGATTCTAGCGATCGCCGCAGATGAGGCGAGGCGATGCCTGGCCGACCGCTGGCTGTCGGACGGCTCGCCGCTGATGAGGCAATCGTCCTTCAGGGAGACCGTGGTCGAGAAGGTGCTGGACGGGTTCTTGTTCTCGTAGACGACGTGCCCTCCGCACTCGAAGCTCGTGGGTTCCCCGAGATCTCCGCCCTGGAGGCTGTCAAGCGAGAAGCGGCCCGAGGCGCGGAGGCTACCCCGCTCCCTGGCCCCTCAGTCGTCGCGCAGAAGCGTCATCAGGCTCGAGCTGTCGAGGCGGCCGCCGCCCCGGCGCTGGACCTCGGCGTAGTAGCCGTCGACGAGCTTCGCCACCGGGAGCGCCGCGCCGCAGCGCTCCGCCTCGGCGAGGGCGAGCGCCAGGTCCTTTCGCATCCAGTCGACCGCGAAGCCGAAGTCGAAGCGGCCGGCGAGCATGGTCTCGGCGCGGTGGTCCATCTGCCAGGACTGCGCCGCGCCCTGGGAGATCACCTCGACCACGCGCCGGGCGTCGAGGCCCGCGCGTTCGGCGAGGGCGAGCCCCTCCGCCAGCGATTGGATCAGGCCCGCCAGGCAGACCTGGTTCACGAGCTTGGTGCGCTGGCCGGAGCCCGACCCGCCCATCCAGGTGACGTTTCGGGCGTAGGCCGAGAGCAGCGGCCGCGCGCGCTCGAGCGCCTCGGCGTCGCCGCCGACCATGACCGTGAGCGCGCCGCGCTTGGCGCCGTCCTCGCCGCCCGAGACCGGCGCATCCAGGAAGTGCGCGCCGCGGGCCGTGGCCGCGGCCGCGAGCTCCGTCGCGATCGCGGGCGAGGCGGTGGTGTGGTCCACGAAGACCGCTCCGCGCGCGAGCGTCTCGAAGGCGCCCCCGGGCGCCGTCGTGATCGCCCGCAGGTCGGGATCCGCGCCGGTGCAGGCGAAGACGAAGCGCGCGCCCTCGCCCGCCGCAGCGGGCGTCTCGGCGACGCGCCCTCCGTGCTCGGCCGCCCAGGCCGCCGCGCGCGACGCCGTCCGGTTGTAGACGACGACGTCGTGGCCCGCGCGGGCAAGATGCGCGGCCATCGGCGCGCCCATCGCCCCGAGGCACAGGAATGCGATCCGCTCAGCCCTCCACCCCTCCGATCGAGTCGAGGCCC
>JBFIYM010000048.1:0-26130 GCA_041605395.1 Myxococcota bacterium
GCGCCGGCTTCGATCTCGGAGGCGAGCTGACTCAGCTCGAGCCGACCCGGGCTCACTCCCGATCCCCGGGGTCACCCTCCTCGCCGACGGCGCGGAACAGCGAGAGCTGGGGAGCTCCGTTCTCCTCGTGCACCGGCACCGGGTATTCGTCGGAGAAGCAGGCGTCGCAGAGCCCGTGCTTGAGCTGCGCTCCGGTTCGCCGCAAGGTCTCGAGGCCGAGATACCCCAGGGTGTCTGCCCCGATCGCGTTCCGGATCTCGTCGAGGCTGTGATTGGCCGCGATCAGCTCCTCGCGCGTGGGCATGTCGATGCCGTAGTGGCAGGGCCGGATCGTGGGCGGCGCGGAGATGCGCACGTGCACCTCGCGCGCCCCGGAGGAGCGCATCATGTTCGAGATCTTGAGCATCGAGGTGCCGCGCACGATCGAATCGTCCACGAGCACCACCCGCTTGCCCTCGAGCTCGCCGCGAATCGGGTTGTGCTTGATCTTGACGCCGAAGTCCCGGATCGACTGCGCGGGCTCGATGAAGGTGCGACCCACGAAGTGGTTGCGGATGATCGCGGTCTCGTAGGGGATGCCGGACTCCTCCGCGTAGCCGAGCGCCGCGGCGCTGCCCGAGTCGAGCAGCGGTACGACGAGATCGGCTCGGGCGGGGTGCTCGCGCGCCAGCAGGCGTCCGAGCTCCTTGCGGTAGGCGTAGACGTTGCCGCCGCGCAGGTTGGAGTCGGGCCGCGCGAAGTCGATGTACTCGAAGACGCAGAAGGCCTCGCGCGTCGCCCGGGGGAACGGTCGCAGCGTCCGGACGCGCCCCCGGCGCACGACGACCACCTCGCCCGGGTCGAGATGGCGCTCGACGGTCGCCCCCACCAGGTCGAGGGCGCAGGTCTCGCTGGCGACGATCCAGGCCCCGTCGAGCCGGCCCAGCACCAGCGGCCGGAAGCCGCTCGGGTCGCGCACGGCCACCAACGCGTCGTGGGTGAGCATCACCAGGCTGAAGGCGCCCTTCACGCGCGAGAGGGAGTCGATCAATCGCTCCTCGAGGGTGGCTTCGCGCGAGCGGGCCAGCAGGTGCACGATGACCTCGCTGTCCGAGGTCGTGCTGAAGATGGCGCCGCGGCCCTCGAGCTCGCGCCGCACGACCCGCGCATTCACCAGGTTTCCGTTGTGGGCGATGGCGACCGGCCCGCCGTCCGTGTTGGCACAGAAGGGCTGCGCGTTGCGGACGGTGCTGCTCCCGGACGTCGAGTAGCGCACGTGCCCGATCGCGTGACGCCCCGGCAGGCGCGCCAGCGTCGTCTCGGAGAAGACGTCGGCGACGAGGCCCATCGCCCGATGCACGAAGTGCTCCCCGCCCTGCGTCGAGCAGATGCCCGCGCTCTCCTGGCCCCGGTGCTGGAGGGCGTAGAGGCCGAGGTAGGCGATGTTCGACGCCTCGGCGTGCCCATGGACGCCGACGATCCCGCACTCGTCCCGGAAGCGTTCGCCCTCCCGGAGCCGGGCCAGCTCGTCGAGTTCGCGCGGAGGGAACATGCAAGGCATTAGTAGGGTCCTGCGCCGACCGCCGCCAGCGGGACGCGCCCGAACAGGAAGGTGTGGGCGAGCAGCAGATAGTACATCACGGGGACGGCGAGCAGATTGGAGTCGATCCGATCGAGCACCCCGCCGGTCCCCGGCAGCAGACTGCCCGTGTCCTTGACCTGGGCGTCGCGCTTGAGCAGGGATTCGACCAGGTCGCCCACGATGCCGATGCCGGCGAGCAGCGGCGACAGCACGGCGCAGGCCGTCCAGCTGAGCTGGGCGGAGAGCTCGGGCAGGACGGTGTCGAACAGGGCCTTGCCGGCCAGGCCCACGACGAAGCCGCCCGCCAGGGCCCCGACCGCCCCTTCCACCGTCTTGCTCGGACTGACGCGCGGAGCGAGCTTGCGGCGGCCGTACCGCCGCCCGACGAAGTAGGCGCCGGCGTCGCCCGCGATGACCACCGAGATCGTGAAGAGCAGGTAGAAGGCGCCGGCATCCGGATGCATGCCGAGCACGGCGTCGGCCCCCCAGCGCCCCTGGACGACGTCGTGGAAGGCCCGAAGCGACACGAAGTGGGAGAGCAGCCAGCCCACGTAGAAGACGCCGAAGAAGGTGCCGGAGATGCTGGCCAGGGATTGGGAGATCTGCGCCTTCCCGAGCTGAGCCACCATCAGGCCCAGCAGCAGGAAGCTCATCAGCACGGTCGCCGCGTAGTCGCTGCCGAGGTAGGAGACCACCGGGAGGGCGACGGCGGCCAGGGTCCCGACGCCCCGGAGCGGCTCCGCGCCCTTGGCCTCGATCAGGTGGTAGAACTCGTTCACCCCGATCAGCGTGACGACCACGATGGTGCCGAGCACCCAGAGCCCGCCCTCGAGGATCACGTAGATCAGCGGCGGGATCAGGAGGGCGGCGGTGACGAGGCGCAGCGCCAGGTTCCCCGGCTTGCGACGCGGCGCGCCCTCCGGCGTGGGCGGGAGCGGGTGGATCGGCTCGCGCGCCAGGGCCGGGGTGCCGGCGTCGCCGGGAAGCCCCTCGCTCACGAGCGCCCTGTGGAGCCGAAGCCCGACGCGGCACGGGGCGTCTCTTCGAGGTCGCCTTCTTCGAGCGTCACCCGCACGACGGGGCTGACCACGAGCTGCGCCACACGATCGCCGCGCGCGATGGCGAACGGCTCCGGTCCGGCGTTCCAGAGAATCACCTGGACCTCCCCCCGATAGTCGGAGTCTATCGTACCGGGGGCATTGGGGAGCACGATCCCGTGGTGGAGCGCGAGCCCGCTGCGGGGGCGCACCTGGGCCTCGTACCCTGCGGGAACCGCGATGCGGAGGCCGGTCGGCACCCGCACGCGCTCCCCGGGCGCCACCACCAGCGCCGCTTCGACCGCGGCGCGGAGGTCGAGCCCCGCGGCGCCCGCACTCGCGTAGGCGGGGAGCGGCAGGTCCTCCGCCCCGGCGACCCGGGCGACGCGAAGCCGCACGCTCACTCGCCGCTGGCCAGCGCCTCCGCCAGAGCCTCCTTGCGCGAGAGGCGGATGCGCCCGCTGGGATCGATGTCGATGCACTTCACCAGGATCTCGTCGCCCTCGGCGACGACGTCCTCGACGCGCTCGACCCGACCCTCGGCCAGGTGGCTGATGTGCACCAGCCCGTCCGTGCCCGGGAAGATCTCCACGAAGGCGCCGAAGTCGGCGATGCGCTTCACCTTGCCGGTGTAGAGCTTGTCGATCTCCGCTTCCTGGGTCAGCTCCTCGACCATGGCCTGCGCGCGGCGCAGCGAGTCGAGATCGGGGGCGAAGAGGTTCACGATGCCGCTGTCCTCGACGTCCACCTTGGCGCCCGTCATCTCCTGGATGCCGCGAATCACGCGGCCGCCTGGCCCGATGATGTCGCGGATGCGGTCCGGCTTGATGCGGATCACGTGCATGCGCGGCGCCCAGTCGGAGGGCTCGGCGCGCGGGGCGAAGCCCGGCAGCGCCGTGTCGGCGTCCTTCGCCATGGCCTCGAGGATGTGGAGACGTCCCTCCCGGGCCTGCGCCAGCGCCGCCTCCATCACGCTCCAATCGACGCTCCGGATCTTGATGTCCATCTGGAGCGCCGTGATGCCGCGGGCGGTGCCGGCCACCTTGAAGTCCATGTCGCCGAGGTGGTCCTCGTCGCCCAGGATGTCGGAGAGGATGGCGTGGCGGCCCTGGTCCTCGATCAGGCCCATGGCGATGCCCGCCACCGGCGCCTGGAGCGGCACGCCCGCGTCCATCAGGGCGAGGGTTCCGCCGCAGACGGTGGCCATCGACGACGAGCCGTTCGATTCGAGCACCTCGGAGACGACGCGCACCGTGTAGGGGAAGTCGTCCTTCGGAGGCAGCACCGCAGCCAGGGCCCGCTCCGCCAGGTTCCCGTGTCCGATGTCGCGGCGCGAGGGCCCGCGCAGCGGCCGCACCTCCCCGACCGAGAAGGGCGGGAAGTTGTAGTGAAGCAGGAAGTGCTTCTGACTGCGTTCGTGGAGCGCGTCGATGGTCTGGGCGTCGTCGCTGGAGCCCAACGTGGTGTAGACCAGCGCCTGCGTCTCGCCGCGCGTGAAGAGCGCCACGCCATGTGCGCGCGGCAGCGGCCGCACCTCGCAGGCGATGGGGCGGATGTCCTTCGGCCCGCGCCCGTCGATGCGGACGCTGTCGCTCAGGATGCGCTCTCGCATCAGGCTCGAACGCAGGTCGTGGAGCGCGTTCTTGGTGGCCTTGGTGAGGTCGCGCAGGCCCTTCTGGCGGGCCTCCACGGCCTCCAGCGTGCCCAGCGTGACCGGCTCCTTCCGGTAGGCCTCCACGAAGTCCGCGACCACCTCCTTCTCGACCGCGGAGATCGCGGCGTAGCGCTCGGCCTTGGTGCGGATGCTGACCGCCTCGCGCAGCCGCGCCTCGGCCGCCGCGCGCACACGCGCCTCGATCCCGTCGATCGCGGCGGGGGCCGCCGGGGTGAGCTTCTCCTTGCCGACGCGCCGCACCAGCTCGTTCTGGATCTCGATGACCGGCTGGATCTCCCGGTGGGCGAACTGGAGGGCCGCGAGCACGTCGGCCTCGACGATCTCCTTGGCCCCGCCCTCGACCATGACCAGCGCGTCCTTCGAGCCGGCGACCACCAGCTCGAGGTCGCTCTCGGCCTGCTCGGCGTGCGTCGGGTTCACCACCCACTGGCCGTCGATGCGCCCGATGCGCACGGCGCCGATCGGGCCCAGGAACGGGATCTCGGACAGCGAGAGTGCCGCCGAGGCCCCGACGAAGGCCGCCAGATCGGGCGGGTTCTTGCCGTCGTGCGCGAGCACGGTGGCGGTCACCTGGACCTCGTCGCGGAAGCCCTCCGCGAAGAGCGGCCGGATCGAGCGGTCGATGAAGCGGCACACCAGGATCTCACGATCCGACAGGCGCGCCTCGCGCTTGAAGAAGCCGCCCGGGATCTTGCCGGCGGCCGAGGTCTTCTCGACGAAGTCGACCGTGAGCGGGAAGAAGTCGATCCCCTCCCGCGGCGTTCCGGTGGTCACGGTGACCAGCACGACGGTGTCGCCGTAGGTCACGACCGCCGCGCCGGCGGCCTGCTTTGCCATGCGTCCGGTCTCGATCGTGAGGGGCGTACCGCCCAGCTCGAGTGTGACGGACTGCGGTTCGAACCAATAAGGCATTCGGAATGGTCTCCTGCCGGGGCCGCCTGGCGGCCGCCGGATCTTCGAGGCGGACGAACGGTCCCGGAGGAGACGGAATGCGGGATCAGGGATGCGCGAAGCTGACTGGAGGATTCGCTCGCCAGTGGCTCGCTGCGTGCGGGCCAGGAGCGCTGCGGGCGGGTGCGGCCGGCGGGCGCTTCGCGGATCACGGACTCCCACATTCCGTGGTGTCCGCCTCTCTCGTTTTGGGTCGCCCGACCTTCGGGCGGCGTGCCGCTCCTTCCTCTCCTAGCGGCGCAGGCCCAGCTTTTGAATCAGGGCCCGGTAGCGATCGGGGCTCATGCCCCGTAGATAATTGAGCAATCGGCGCCGCTGGCTCACCAACTTGAGCAGCCCGCGCCGGGAATGATGATCCTTCGCGTGACTCTCGAAGTGCGCGGTCAGCTGGTTGATGCGCTCGGTGAGCAACGCGATCTGGACTTCCGAGGAGCCGGTGTCGGTATCGTGAAGGCGGTTGCCTTCGATGATCTCTCGCGTCTTCTGGGCGCTGATCAAGTCGAGCCAGCCTCTCGGTAGTCCCTCGGGGGGTCGAAACGAGGCGAAGGTTTATCAGAGGGGTGCCGCGTGGGCAACGCCGCCGAGGGGGAGCCGCCCGCCTCAAGCGGTGGGGATCACCCGCAGCGGGTGGAGCCTGCGGTCCGGCCGGAGCTCCATCACCGCGAGCAGGCTCCCGTCGGGGGACAGTGCCGCCACCCGGTCGCCGGGACGCGGCGCCGGCCCGCGCTCGAGCTCTCCACGCGCCTCGCCGACCGGGATGTCGCCCCCGTTCGAGACCCGTCGCGCCTGTGTCGCCGTGAGCCGCACGCGGGGCATGCCCAGCGCCGCGTCGGGCGCCACCAGCACCGCGTCGAGCCCGCCTTCCGCCGCGAGCGCTTCGCATTCCTCCGGGGTCCTGGCCTGCTCGAGCGTGAAGGGCTCGCTCCGCGTGCGTCGGAGCCCCGACAGGTGCGCGCCGCAGCCGAGGCCGACCCCGAGGTCGTGGGCCAGGGTGCGCACGTACGTGCCCGGGCCACATCGCACTTCGATGCCGATCTCCGGGGGCGCGTAGTGGTGCATGCGGAGCTCGTGGATGTGCACGACGCGCGGCTCGCGTTCGACCTCCTCGCCACGCCGCGCCAGCCGGTGGAGCGGGACCCCGTGTCGTTTCACGGAGCTGAACATGGGCGGAACCTGGGCGATCTCGCCCACGAAGCCCGCGAGCGCCGCGCGCACGTCGGCCTCGGAGGGGAGCGGCCCGTCGTGCTCGCGCGTGACGCGGCCCTCGGCGTCGTAGGTCTCGGTCGCCACGCCGAGGCGGATCGTGCCCACGTAGACCTTGGTTCCCGGCGCGACGAACGGCACCAGCTTGGTGGCCTCGCGAATCGCGAGGGGCAGCACGCCGGTCGCGAGCGGGTCCAGCGTGCCCAGATGCCCGACGCGGCGTGTGCCGAGCCAGCGTCGCGTGGCATCCACCACGTCGTGCGAGGTCCAGCCCACCGGCTTGTCGACGACCAGGAAGCCCATCGGCCCCGGCCGCTCCGCTCTACGCCCCCTCATCGCGGAGCTCCCGCAGCAGCGCGAGGGTCTCGGCCCCCGCACGAAGCGAAGGGTCGTGCACGAAGCGCAGCTCGGGAATGCGGCGGAGCGTCAGCACGCCCGCCAGCTGGCTGCGCAGGAAGCCGGCCGCCGAATCGAGTCCGGCCTGCATGGCCGCAGCCGGAGGCGCGTCCTCGGAAACGCCCTCGGTCAACGCGCTCCAGTGGACGCGTGCGTTCGAGAAGTCCGGCGCGACGTCGACCCGCGTGAGCGTCAGCAGCCCGATGCGGGGGTCGGTGACCTCCTCGCGCAACAGCCGCGCCAGCTCCGCACGGATCTGCTCACCCACCCGCTCCGTGCGCCGGCCGCGCGGGGACGGCGCCCTAGCCATGGGACGGACGCCGCATCGGTTCTGCCGCTTGGCTCACCAGATCTCCACTTCCTGATCGATCACTTCGGCCAGGTGCAGCTCGGCGATGAAATCGACGGCCTGTTCCAACCGGCGCCGTGCCGTGGCGGCCTCGTTCGCGGCGACCGCCAGGCCGAGCACCGCGATCTGCCAGGTGTCCTGCCCGCCGACCTCGGCGACCGAGACGTTAAAGCGGTTGCGCACGCGCTGCGTGATCGACCGCACCACGCCGCGCTTCTCCTTCAGGGACTGTGAGCCGTGCACGTGAAGCTCGACGCGGGCCGCACCGACGATCATTCCACCTCCGGCCTTCGCGCGGGCGAAACCCACGCTTGCGCGACGCGGAGTCGAGCGTTCCCTACAGCTGGGCCGGCTGCTCCTGGATCTCGTACGCCTCGATCAGGTCGCCGATCTTGACGTCGTTGTACCCCTCGAGACCGATGCCGCACTCGAAGCCGGTCTGCACCTCCCGCACGTCGTCCTTGAAGCGCTTGAGGGATGCAAAGCGTCCGTCGAAGACCTGCACGCCGTCCCGGACCAGCCGGGTGCGCGCAGCCCGACGGATCAACCCGTCGGTGACGTAGCAGCCGGCCACCGTGCCCGCCTTGGGGATCGTGAAGGTCTTGCGCACCTCGGCCTGGCCCAGCACCACCTCCTTCAGGGTCGGCGGCAGCAGGCCCGCCATCGCGGCCCGCACCTCGTCGATGGCCTCGTAGATCACCTGGTAGACGCGGACGTCGACGCCGTTGCCGTCGGCGAGCTTGCGCGCCTTGGCATCCGGCCGTACGTGGAACCCGACGACGACCGCTTCGCTCGCCACCGCGAGCTGCACGTCGCTCTCGGTGATGCCACCGACCGCGACATGCAGCACGTTCACCTTCACCTTCTCGGTCGATTGCTTGATCAGGGCATCCCGCAGCGCCTCGGCGGAGCCCTGGACGTCCGCCTTGACGATCACGCGCAGCTCCTTGGGACCGTCGCCCTCGGCGGCCGCGAAGAGCTCCTCGAGACTGACCCGCGGCCGGGACGGCGCTCCCGCCTGCTCGCGGTCGCGCGCCTCACGGTTGGAGACGATTTCCTTGGCCACCCGCTCGCTCTCGACGGCGTGGACGACGTCGCCCGCCTCGGGCACGCCCGAGAGGCCGACCAGGCGCACCGGCATCGAGGGCGGCGCCTCATCCACCGCGTCCCCACGGTGGTCCGTCATCATCCGCACGCGGCCCCAGTGGCGGCCGATCACGACGACGTCGCCGCGGTGCAAGGTGCCCTCCTGGACCAGCACGGTGGCCACCGGGCCGCGCCCCCGGTCGAGCGAAGACTCCAGCACCGCGCCCTTTGCGCGTCGGCTGGCGTCCGCCTTCGGCTCGATCAGCTCGGCCTGCAGCACCACCGCCTCGAGCAGCTTGTCGAGATTCATCTTCTTCGTGGCCGAGACGTCGACCGCGAGCACCTCGCCGCCGAAGTCTTCGAGCACGATGCCGTGCTCCATCAGTCGCTGTCGCGTCAGGCGGGAGTCGGCGTCCGGAAGGTCGCACTTGTTGATGGCAACCACGATCGGAACGCCAGCTGCCTTGGCGTGGTCGATCGCTTCGATCGTCTGCGGCATGATGCCCTCGGACGCCGCGACCACGAGGATCACGAGGTCCGTCACCTGCGCGCCGCGCGCTCGCATCGCCGTGAAGGCCGCGTGGCCCGGCGTGTCGATGAAGGTGATCGTGTGGTCGTTCGCGGTCACCTGGTAGGCACCGATGTGCTGGGTGATGCCGCCGGCCTCGCCCGCCACGACGTCCGTCTCGCGAATCGCGTCGAGCAGCGACGTCTTGCCGTGGTCGACGTGACCCATCACGGTCACGACCACCGGCCGCTTCTCCTCGGCCGCCTCGGCCCCTTCGGCGGCGGGCGCCTCCAGGAACTCCTGCTCCTGGAAGCCGACGTCCTGGACCTCGAAGCCGAACTCCTTCGCGACACGGGCCGCCGTCTCGAGGTCGACCGTCTGGTTGATCGACACCATGGTGCCGGTCGCCATCAGCTTGCCCTGCACCTGCGCCGCCTTGGCGCCGAGCTGCCGGGCCAGCTCCCCGACGCTGATGGTGCCTTCGACGCGCACGATGCGCTTCTGCGACTTGGCGGCGGCGGCGGCCGGCCGGCGCGGCGGCAGGGCATCGCGCCGCTTGCGACGCGGGTTCTGATACGCCCGCGGATCGATCATGGTCTGGCGCGCGCCGCTCCGTCCCGTGACCTGACGCGCGATCTGCTCCTGCTCGCGGAGGTTCACGACCTCCTTGAACTGCTTGCGCGTCTGGCGCTCCGCCGCGGCATCGTCGCGCGACGGCGGCCGGGCCCGCGGGGTCGACTCGCGCGGCGCCTCCTGACCTGGCGCCGCGGCCGCCGCCGGGCGGACCGCCTCGGGCTCCGACTCCGGGGCGACCGGCGCCTCGGGCTCGGGGCCCTCGACGGACTCGGCGGCCTCCGACTCCGTCGCTGCAGCGGCCGCCGCCTCGCTCGCGGCCGCGGGCTCCAGCTCGGGAGCCGACGGAGCCGCCGTGGCCTCGGGCTCCGGCTCGGGCTCCGCTTCGACGACCCGCTTGCGACGGCGGATGACGGATCGGCCCTTGCGCTCGACCCGCGCTTCGGTGACCACGTCACTGCGCTTGACCGAGAGCTTCTCGCGCAAGAGCGTGATCTGGTCCTCATCGAGCGGAGCCATCGCGTTGCGCAGCTCGACGCCGTGTTCGCGGGCCTTCTCCACGAACTCGTTGCGCTCGATGCCGAGCTCTTCTGCGATCTTGTAGGCCCTGACCGACATGCGCCTCCGCTCAGCCTTCCGTGTCCGGCGGCGTGGCCGCCGCTGCTTCCGCTTCCGCCACTGCTTCCGCTTCCGCCGCTGCGGCCTCCTCCGCCGCGCGCGCCTCCGCGGCGACGCGCTCCGTCTCGAGCTCCTGGGCCCGCTGGCGGATTGCGGCCGCGCCGGCAGCATCGACGCCAGGCAGCGACGTCAAGAGCTCGTCCTGGCAGCGCGCCAGGTCCTCGAGCGAGGTGACACCGCTCTGCAGCAGCATGTCCGCCTCGGGCTCGCCCATGCCCGGCACGACCGAGACGGCCTCGGCGAACCAACGCGCCAGCTCGCGCATCTTGGACTCGCTCTTGATGTCGATCTTCCAGCCGGTGAGCTGCACGGCGAGGCGGACGTTCTGCCCCTTCCGCCCGATCGCCAGCGACAGCTGATCGTCGGGGACGATCACGTCCATCGACTTCTGGATCTCGTCGATGATCACCTTCGACACCTGCGCCGGCGAGAGCGCACTGCAGACGTAGCGGGCCGGATCGGGGCTGAAGGGCACGATGTCGATGCGCTCGCCCCGCAGCTCCTGGACCACGGACTGCACGCGGCTGCCCTTCATGCCGACGCACGCGCCCACGGGGTCGACGTCGCCGTCGCGCGACACCACCGCGATCTTCGAGCGCCCGCCGGGCTCTCGCGCGGCAGACTCGATGCTGACGATGCCCTCGTAGATCTCGGGCACCTCCTGCTCGAAGAGCTTGCCCAGGAACTGGATCGAGGCCCGCGAGAGCACGATCTGCGCGCCCTTGGTGTGGTTGTTCACGTCGAGCACGTAGGCCCGGATGCGATCACCGGGGCGATAATTCTCGCGCGGCACCTGCTCCTTCACGGGCAGCACGGCCTCGGCGCGTCCCAGGTCGACGATCAGCGCCCCCTTCTCGAAGCGGCGCACGATGCCGTTCACGACCTCGCCCTTCCGGTCCTTGTACTCGTCGTAGACGATGTCGCGCTCGGCGTCGCGAACCCGCTGGATGATCACCTGCTTCGCGGCCTGGGCGAGGATGCGTCCGAAGTCGGCCGTGTCGAGCTTGACGCCGATCTCGTCGCCCACCTCGGCGTCGGGATCGAACTCCTTCGCACGAGCCAGCATGATCTGGTTCGCGGGGTCGGTGATCGACTCCACCACCTCGCGAAACTCGAAGAGCTCGATCTCCGCGTTCTCGTGGTTGAAGCGGGCTTCGATCTCCTTCTCCTGCCCGAACTTCTTGCGAGCGGCCTGCTTCATGGCCTCTTCCAGGGCACCGATGATGGTGTCCCGGTCGATGCCCTTGTCCTTGGCAAGCTGTTCGATCTCTCTCTTGAGCGGTGCGATGTTCATACGCGCTCCAGGGCCGGCCTCAGCGGCCGACGCCTCCCTTGCTCTTCGCGAAGTCCTCTTTGCCGAACGTGTAGACGGCGTTCGCCCGGGCCACGTCCGCGAAGGCGATCTGGTGTACGACCCCGTCCACCTCCAGCCGGAGTTCGCCGCCCGCCACGTCGAGCAGCCGACCGCGGAAGCGCCGACGCCCGCCGATCGGGGTGCGGGTCTCGAGCTTGACCTCGCGCCCGGCGGCCGCCGCGAAGTCCTTCTCGCGCGCCAGCACCCGGTCGAGCCCCGGCGAGGACACCTCGAGCCGGTAGGCCACCGGGATGCTGTCGCGGGCGTCGAGGTGGGCGCCGATCTCCCGGGAGAGCGCGGCGCAGCGGTCGACCGGCACGCGGCCGTCCCCCTCGCGCGTGTCGACGATGACACGCACGGTCCAGGGCGGACGGCCCTGGTGCCGCTCGATGTCGACCAGCTCCAGACCATGGTCCGCGACGATGGGTTCGATCATTGCCAGCATCTCTTCCGGGATGTCCAGATACACGTTCGCCAACCCTTGGCCGAAAACGAAAGAAGTGGACGCAAGGCCCACTTCGCGCGCACGACCAAAGCCGGCGTAACCTATCCAAAACACTAAGGATTGACAAGCTCCGTGCGGCGCGGTCGCCCCTCGGGGAGCGATCCCCGAGGGAATCTCAGGCTGGCCCCGGGGGGAGCGCCCGGCACATCAGCACGGCATCCACACCACCCGGGTAGAATCCCGGTCGGCGGCCCACCGGCGCGAAGCCGAGCCGGCCATAAAAGGCCTGCGCGTCCGCGTCGTTGCTGCGCACCTCGAGGTGCACCTCGCGCAGCCCGGGCTCGCTCGCGAGCGCCCGCTCGAGCAGGCCGCGGCCGGTGCCCTGGCGCCGCGCCGCGGGCACGACCCCGAGCGCGAGCACCTGGAGCTCCTCGAGCACCCGATGGGCCGCCAGGAAGCCGATCGTCTCCGGGCCGACCCGGGCGAGCCAGATCCGGGCCTCGGGACGCGTGAGCTGCGCCCGGAAGCCCTCCTCGGTCCAGGGCTCGGGCAACGTGGTCGCGGCCACCTCGGCGAGGGCGCGCGCGTCGTCGGGCCCCGCGCGCGCGAGGCATGCCGGGCCCTCGATCCCGCGGCGCGCACGAGGGCTGCCGGCGGCTCCGTCTCGCGGCGCGTGCCAGGCGGGCCGGTCGTCAGTCACGCGCCGTGCGCAGCTTGTAGCCGCGCATCTTGCGCGACAGGCTCTCGCGGGCGATGCCGATCGACTCGGCGGTGCGCGAGACGTTCCAGCCGTTCTCTTCGAGCCGCGCCAGCAGGAAGCGACGCTCGAACTCCTTCCGCGCCTCGTCGAGGGTGGCGCCGCCCATCTCGGCGGGGCGCGCGCCGGAGCGCAGGTCCTCGGGCAGGTCCTGCGCGCGGATGCGCGGGCCCGGCGTCATCAGCACCAGCCGCTCGACCAGGTTGCGGAGCTCGCGCACGTTGCCCGGCCAGGCGTAGGACTGGAGCAGCGCGAGCGCGCGCCCGGTCACGGACTTCGGGCGTGCGCCCGACTCGACGCAGAACTCCTCGGCGAAGGCCTTCACCAGCACCGGGATGTCCTCGCGTCGCTCGCGCAGGGGCGGCACGTGGAACGGGATCACGTTCAGTCGGTAGTAGAGATCCTCACGGAACGTGCCCTCCTGGATCTCCTTCTCCAGGCTCTTGTTCGTCGCGGCGATCACGCGCACGTCGACCTCGATGGTCTCGGTCCCGCCCACGCGCTCGAACTTGTGCTCCTGGAGGATGCGCAGGATCTTGGCCTGCGTCCGCAGGCTCATGTCGGCGATCTCGTCGAGGAAGATGGTTCCGCCGTTGGCCAGCTCGAACTTGCCGCGCTTCTGGGCGATGGCGCCCGTGAACGCGCCTTTCTCGTGGCCGAAGAGCTCCGACTCGATCAGCTCCTCGGGAATCGCCGCGCAGTTCACCTCGACGAAGGGCCCGTCCGCGCGCTTGCTGTGCACGTGGAGCTGCTTCGCGACCATCTCCTTGCCCGTTCCGTTCTCCCCGGTGATCAGCACCCAACCGTTGGTGGGTCCGGCCACCTGGATCTGCTCCTTCAGGCGCTGGATCGGGGGGGAGCCACCCAGGATCTCGTGGGCCCGCACGCTCTTTGCACGCAGCTCCCGGTTCTCGCGCTCGAGCTGCGAGCGCTCGAGCGCGTTGCGAATCGTGAGCAGGAGCTTGTCGGCGCCGAGGGGCTTCTCGATGAAGTCGAAGGCGCCGAGCTGGGTGGCGCGTACGGCGGTTTCGATGGTGCCGTGGCCGCTCATCATGATCACCGGAAGGCCGGGCCAGGCGGCGCGGAGCTCTTCGAGCACGTCCAGGCCGTCGCGGCCGGGCATGGCGATGTCGAGCAGCACCAGGTCCGGCGGCTGCTCGCGAATCGCGGCGAGCCCGCTCTCGCCGTCGTCGGCCGCTGCGGCCTCGTAGCCCTCGTCCGAGAGCAGTCCGGCCAGCGTCTTCCGGATGCCCTGCTCGTCGTCCACGATCAGGATGCGCGACATCGTGCTCCCGCTCAGGTGCTGCGCACGGGCAGCTCGACGATGAACCGGGTGCCGTGCGGCCGATTCGCGTGCACTCGCACGTAGCCGTGATGATCCGCCACGATGCGCGATACGATGGCGAGGCCCAGGCCGGTGCCATGCGCCTTGGTCGAGAAGTAGGGCTCGAAGATGCGACGGCGGTCGCCGGCCGGAATGCCGACGCCATTGTCGGCGATCTCGACGCGCGCCGCCTGGAGCGGGGCATCGTAGAGCGTGCGAACCGTGACCCGCCCGTCGCGGCCCGTATCGACCAGCGCCGCACACGCATTGTCGAGGAGGTTCGTCAGCAGCCGTCGGATCTGCTCGCGATCGAAGTCCACCAGCGGCAGCTCGGTGTCGAGCTCCGTGTCGAAGGACACGCCCTCCTTGCCCGCATAGCTCGACACCATCTCCTGGACCAGCTGGTTGAGGTCGTCCGGCTTGGGCTCGGCGGCGGGCAGGCGCGCGAACTGGGAGAACTCGTTGACGAGCAGCTTCAGCCCGTCGACGTGGCTCTCGATCGTGTCGACGCACTCGTCGAAGACCTGCGCGTCGCCGGGTTGGCTGGCGAACCGGTCGCGAAAGCGACGTCGGATGCGCTGGGCCGAGAGCTGGATCGGGGTTAGCGGGTTCTTGATCTCGTGCGCGATGCGTCGCGCCACCTCGCGCCAGGCGGCCATGCGCTGCGCGCGCACCTCCTGGGTGTAGTCGTCGAAGACGATGACCGAGCCGAGGACGCGACCTTCGTCGTCCTGGAGCAGCGAGAGCGTGACCACGAGCGTGAGCACCTCTTCGCCGCTCGGCACCACCACCTGCTGGCGCACGGCCTCGCGAACGCCCGGGCGCGCCTGCGCCGAGAGCTCGCGCAGCACCCCGAGCACCTCGGGTCGGTCGAGCACCTCCTCGAGCTTGCTCCCGACGACCGAGACGCCGGGCCGGATGCCGAGCAGCCGCAGCGCCGACGGGTTGACCGTGCTGATGCGGCCCTCGGCGTCGACGGAGACGACGCCGGCGTCCACGTTGCGCAGCACGATCTCCATGTAGCGGCGGCGCCGTTCCAGCTCGGCGTTCGACTGCTCGAGGCCGGTCAGGGCCTCGCGGAGGTCGTGGGTCATCTGGTTGAAGGAGCGCACCAGCAACCCGATCTCGTCGTTCGAGCTCGGCTCGATCACCACGTCGAGATCGCCCTTCGCGACCTTCTGGGTGCCCTCGGCGAGCGCGCGGATCGGCCCCGTGACGCCCTTCGCCATGCGGAGCCCCCACCAGATCGCGAACAGCACGGTCACCAACGAGAACAGCAGCAGCACCAGCTGGTAGACGCCCGCGATCTGACCCGCGAAGGGACGGATGCTCCGATATTCCGCGACTGCGGCGCGGATCTTGTCGACCTTGCTCACCAGCGGATGCGGCGCCAGGTAGTTGACGACGACCACCCCCACGATGTCGTCCGGACGTGCCGGATCCGAGGAGCGGATCGGCACGGCGCCGCGGATCACGTCGCCGATCTCGCTACCGGTCGCCTCCACCAGCGAGCCGGAGACGCCGCCGAAGGCGGAGGTCACGAGGGTGCTCTCGCGCTGCACGAAGGCGGCGGTCGGAATGTCCGGGTTCACCAGCGTCGCGAGCGGCTCCACGGCGGCAAAGGGGAACACCTGAACGACCCCGAGGCCGTACTCGCGCTGCTTCTCGTGGAGGAAGGCGCCGAGGGCCGCACGGCTCTCCTCGCGGAGCAGGCGCTGATCGCGAATACGCTGCGCGATCTGCTCGCCATAGTGCAGGGCCTTCTTCGCCCATGCGTCATAGTAGGCGTCTGCAACCGCGTCGCTCTCGTCGATGGCGCGATCCATCTGGAGGCCGAACCAGGCATTGATGGACGCCGTGATCAGCGACGAGGAGACCCCGTACTGGAGCGTGGTCGGGACCGCCGCCACCAGCAGCAGGGCGAGCACGAACTTGAGGTTCAGGTGCGAGCCGAGCGTGCCGCTGCGTCGTTCGAAGACCAGCTTCACCAGGTGGCGGCCGATCAGGTAGACCAGCAGCACGATCAGGACGACGCTGAGCGCGTTCAGGAACAGGAACAGCAGGCTGTCCGCGAACGGCAGCGCGGCGGGCAGGCTCCCGATGCGGCCCTCCACCAGCAACACGGCCGCGAAGGCGAGCAGCACGCCCAGCGTGAGGAACAGGTCACGCCGACGCCGGCGGCGCTCCGCCTCCGGCAGGGGCGGAGGCCGGCCCGGCGGGTTCGACGGGGGCGGGCTGGGGGCGGTCGGCGCTCGCGGCATGGCTCTCGTCTAACCCCGCGAAAACCCTACAGAACAAAGCGGGCCCCGCAAGCGGCTTCGGGGTCAAGGCGGGGCCGCCGAACGCCGATTGTGACTGAGCGGAGGGGCGACGTCTCGACCCCGGGGGGAACACGGTGGCGCGGCCCAACGTCGACGAGCTCGCGGGGCGCTTCAGCGCCGACCCGACCGATCGGGTGGCCTTCGAAACGCTCGAAGAGGCGCACTTCGTGGCCGGCCACTGGTCGGCCCTGGTAGGCCTCTACGAGCAGCGCCTCGGCGCGGCGGACCTCGCGGCCGACGCCAAGCCGGCGGCGCGGGCACGCCTGCTGCTGCGCCTGGCCCAGGTGCTCGAGGAGCGCTGCGAACGGGTCGACGATGCGGTGCCGCGCTACGAGGAGGCGCTGCGGCTCGACCCGTCGTTGCGCCCCGCCCTGACCCAGCTGCGCCGCATCCATGCGCGACGCGACGCCTGGGACCTCGCGCTCCAGGTCGCGGAGCTCGAGGGGGCGCTGCCGATGAAGCCGCACGAGCGCGCGCGCTTCGCCACCGAGCTCGGCGAGATCTGGCTCGAGCGGCTCGGGGATCCGCGCCAGGCGCTGCCCGCCTTCGAGCAGGCGGCGAGCGCGGACCCGCACCATGCCCCGGCACTGCTCGGGTTGGCCACCGTGCACGAGGCGCTCGACCAGGGCCAGGAGGCGGCCAACGCCCTCGGCCGGGCCATCGACGTCTTGAAGGGCGCCGAGCGAGCGCGGGCGCAGGTCCGTCTGGCCGCGCTCTGCGAGCGCACGCTCGACAATCCACGCCGCGCCCTCGAGCTCTACCGGCGGGCCTTCACCGAGGACCCGCGCAACGCGAAGGCCCTCGAGGCCCTGGTCCGGCATGCGGAGTCCGACGAGCAGTGGGACCTGTTCGACGAGCTGCAGGAGCGCCGCTTCGCGCTCGAGGACAACCGGCTCCGCAAGCTCGCCATCGCCCACGACGCCGGCCGCGTCCAGCTCGAGCGGCGCCGCGACCTGCAGGGCGCCCGGCACTGGTTTCACCGTGCGCACGAGTTGTTCCCGGACGACCCGGTCGTGCACCTCTACCTCGCCGACGTGGCCCGCCTGGCCGGGCACAACGACGAGCTGTCGGATCACCTGAAGCGCGCCGCGGCGCTGGCGGCGGACGCGACCCCCGCGGAGGTGCTCCAGGAGACCGCGAAGCTCGCCGGCGCGCGCGGCGACTACGGCGAAGCGATCCTGGCGCTCGAGCGAGCGGCCGAGAGCCACCCGACACGAGCGGATCTGCGCAACGAGCTGGCCAGCACGCTGTGGCGCGCGGGCCGCTACGAAGAGCTCGTCGAGCTGCTCGAGCGCAACATCGAGCAGGCGCCGGACGGCTCGGCGGAGGAGGCTGCGCTCCAGGTCGCGCTCGCTGACGCACACGAGTCCGGTACGGGCGACACGGCGGCGGCGCTCCGGGCCCTGGCGCGCGCCGCCGAGATCGTCCCGGCGGACGCCCGCGTCGTCTCCGGGCTGGAGCGCCTGCTGCGCAAGACCGAGCAGTGGGAGGCGCTCCGCGAACATCTTGCGCACTCCGCGAGCTCGGTGGAGCCGGCCGAGGCGATCCGGCTGCACTGCGCACGTGGCGCCCTCGAGCTCGGGCAGTTCGAGGACATCGAGGCCGCGCGCGAGTGCTACGAGGTGGCGCTCTCGCTCGACGCCGAATGCCTGGAGGCGCGACAGGGCCTGGAGCGGATCGCGCTCACCCTCGGCGACGACGAAGCCATCCTGGAGGCCTTCGAGCGTGAGGCGGCCTCCACCACCGACCGGGCGCGGCTCGCCTTCCTGGTCGGCGAGCTGGCGCGCATCCACGAGGCGTCCGACGCGCCGGAGCGGGCGCTCGACTGGCTCGAGCGGCTGGCACGGGCGACGCCCGACCACGTCCCGACACTCGAGGCGTGCGCCCGCCTCCAGGAGCAGCTCGGTCGGCTCGACGCGCTCTGCGAGACCCTCGAGGCGCTGGATCGCCACTACCACGGCAGCGAGCGCGCTGCGCATCGCCGTCGCCTGGGAGCGGCCCAGCTGCGACGCGGCGAGCCCGCCCTCGCGCTCGCCGCCTACCGCGACGCGCTCCACGCCGACCCCAGCGACCGCGACGCCGCGCGTGCCTGCGTCGAGCTGCTTCCGGCGGACGCCCCCGTCGCCGAGCGGGTGGCCGCGCAGCGTCGCCTGAGCGAGCTGGCCGAAGGCGAGGAGCGCGTGCGGGCCGTCCATGCCCTGGGTGTGCTGCTCGCCGAACACGGCGACGACCTTCCGGGCGCCGTGACCTGCTTTGAGTCGATCGCGCGCGAGCCTGCGGCGCCCGCCGACAACGAGGAGCGGCTACTCGCCGGCCTCGAGAGCCTGGGCCGCGTCGACGAGCTGGTGAAGCGCCTCGAGTCGCGCCGCGCGCGCCTGGACCCGCTGGCCCCCGCCGCCTTCGCGATCGACCTGCGGCGGGCCGAGCTGCTGCTCGACCCGCTCGATCGCCCGGACGCGGCGATTCCCCTCTTCGACGGGGTCCTCGAAGCGAGGTCGGACGACCCGGCCGCGCGCGCCGGGCTGGAGGCCGCCCTTCGCCGCACCGGCAATGCCGAGCGGCTGGCCTCACTGCTCGAGGAGAACGCCGGGCGCGACTCGGAGCCGGAGCGCGAAGCCGAGCTGCTGCTCGAACGCGCGGGCCTGCTCGACGAGCCGCTGCGGCGCACGGACGAGGCGCGGGCACTGCTCGATCGGCTCGCGAGCGGCGATCGCGCCGTCGCCCCGCAGGCGGAGTCCCGGCTGGTCGCCCTGCTCGAGCGTGAGCGCGACTGGTCGACGTTGGCCGCCACCCTGGAGGGCCGCCTCGGCAGCGGCGCCGCGGACCGGGACGCCGCATTGCGCCGCCAGCTGGCCTTCCTGTGTCGCGATCACCTGAACGACAAGGAGGCCGCAGCGGCGCACCTCGAGGCGGCCGCGCGTCTGGAGCCGGAGCGCGCCGACGTGCTCCAGAGTCTGGCGTTGCTCTACCAACAGCTCGACCGTCCGGCGGACCTCGCCCGCGTTCTCGAGGCGGAGCTCGAGGGCGGCGTCGATCGCGAACGCGCCCAGCTGCTCCACCATCGCGTGGCCGAGATCAGTGTCGAGCGGCTCGCCGACCCGGCGCGCGCCGAGCGCCACTGGGAGCAGGTGCTGGCGCTCGATCCGGGCTTCGCGCCGGCGGTCGAGTTCCTCGCGCGGCGCTACGAGCGGGAGCAGCGCCACGCCGACCTCGTCCGGGTGCTGGGCCTGCGACTCGCGCAACGCGAGCACGAGCAGCGCGCCGCCACCTCGCTGCGGCTGCGCATCGCGGCGCTCCAGGGGGGCCCGCTCTCCGACCCGGAGGCGGCCGCGGCGACGCTCGCCCCCGCGGCCGAGCACGAGGACACGCTGCCCGTCGTGGCCGAGCCCCTGGCGGACCTCTACCAGCGCCTGGGTCGCGAGGAGGCACTGCTCACCCTGGCCCGCCGCGCAGCGGAGACCAGCGCCCTGCCCTCCGAGCGTGCGGGCTGGCGCATGCGGATCGGCGACACGCTGGAACGCGCCGGCGATCTCGAGGGGGCGGCCGAAGCGGTGCGTCAGGCGCTCGCGGACCGCCCGGAAGACGGCGCCGCGCAGAGCACGCTGCGCGGGCTCTATCGCCGCCTCGGCGAGGCGGCGCCGTTGGCCCTGTTGCTCGAGGCGGAGGTCGGCAACGCGATCGGCCCCCGGGAGGTGCCGCTCCGTCTGGAGCTGGCGGCACTCCTCGAGGGTCCGCTCGGGCGGCCGGCGGAGGCGCTGGCGCACCTGCGGCGCGTCCTCGAGACCACGCCGGGACACCCGGAGGCCCTGGCGCGGGCGCTTGCGGTGGCCGAGCGCAGCGCGGACCCCGTCGTCCACGACGCGCTGCTCGAAGAGGCCATCCGGCGCGCTCCGACCGACGGCGAGCGCGCCGCGCTCCGCACCCGCCGCGGGGTGCTCCTGGCCGGCCCGCTCGCACGGGTGGAGGAGGCGATCGCCTGCTTCGAGGCCGCGCTCACCGAGGACCCGTCGCGCGACGACGCGCTCGCCGCGCTCCGTCAGCTCCGCACGCAACGCGGCGAGTGGCCGGCGACGCTCGAGTGCATCGAACGGCAGGTGGCACGGGTGCCGCCGGGCGATGCCGCTCGGGCGGAGGTGCTGCTCCGCGAAGGCGCGGCCCTGGCCGCCGAGCAGCTGGGCGGCGACGCCTCGCTGCCCTGGCTCGAGCGCCTGGTGAAGCGGCGGCCCGAAGATCTCGAGGTGCTCGAGCGCATCGCGGCCCTGCATCGCACGGCGGGGCGCTTCCTGCCCCTGCGCGGGGTGCTCGAGGCGCAGCTCGAGCTCGCGTCCGAGGACGCCGAGCAGGTGCGCCTGCTCTCGGCGCTGGGCGAGCTGCTGGCGGGACCGCTCGCCACCCCGGCGGCCGCCTGCGCGCGCCTCGAAGAGGCACGCGGCATCGCGCCCGATGATCCCGGGCTGCTCGCAGCGCTCGATCGGCTGTACGACGACCTCGGGCGCGGGTCCGATCGACTCGCGATCCTCGAGGCCCGCATCGGTGGCGCCGAGCCGCCCGAGCGGACGGCGTTGCAGCGCAGCGCGGCACGTCTCGCCCGTGCGCTGGGTCGCGACGTCGAGGCCACGGCGCACCTGATGGCGGCACTCGAGGCCCCCGGCCTGGCGACGCTCGAGCGCGTCGAGGGTCTCCGGGAGCTGGCGGAGCTCTGGCGAGCGCTCGGGCGCGTGGACCGCGAGGTCGAGGCCGCCGAGGCCGAGCTCGCGGCCCTCGACCCGGAGGCCGAGGTCTTCGCCGAGCGGCGGCGCACGCTCCGCGTCCAGCTCGCCCGCACGTCCGCGCGCGGACTGGGACGCGTGGACGTGGCCGTCGCGCATCTGACGGCGCTGCTCGACCGTGAGAACGAGACCGGCGAGCGGCTCGACGACGTCGAGTCGCTGCTCTTCGCACTCCTGCGCGAGAGCGGTGACGACGTCGAGCTGGAGCACCGCCTGGCGAAGCGGCTCGCGCGACGTGCCGACGCGGCGGACGCCGAGGCCTGGCTCGAGCTGGCCCGACTACGCCGCGAGTCGCTGCACCGACCGGTGGCGGCGGCGGACGCGTATCGCGCCGTGCTGGGCTCCGTGCCGGATCAGCTCGAAGCCCTGCGCGGCCTCCGCGCCTGCTGCGAGCTGATGGGCGAGCACACGCAGGTGGCCTCGACCCTCGACCGCGAGCTCGAGCTGCGCCGCGACGCGGCGCCGGCGGAGCGTGCGGCGCTGCTGCGCCGGCTCGGTGCCGTCGCCTCGCAACGGCTGGGCGAGGCTTCGCGTGCGCGCACTGCCTTCACCGCGGCGCTCGAGCTCGAGCCCGAGGATCGCGTCTCGTTGCGCGCCCTCCAGGACCTCGCGGAAGGGATGGAGGACTGGCAGGGGGCCGGCGCGCTCTACGAGCGCGAGCTCACCGTGCTGGGGGACACGGACGACGAACGCCGACGCGACGTCCTGCTGCGCGTGGCGCAGCTGTGTCGGGAGCGCACGCAGGACCCCGAACGCGCGCTGTCGGCCTTCCGCGAGGCCGACGCCCTCGAGGCCCTCGACCCCGCATCGCTCCGTGCCTGGGCGGACACGCATGCGGCGCTCGGCCAACACGAAGCGTTCGCCGGGATCTTCGGACGCTGGATCGACGCCCCCGGCGCAGCGGTGGCGCTCTCCGACCGACTCCGCCTCTCCGACCTGCTGGCCGAGCTCGGGCGCCCCGAGGATGCGCTGGCGCGCGCCGAGCAGGCCGCGGAACGCGACCCCGCCTCGGCCACCGCCTGGGACCGCGTCGCCGCGCTGCGGGAGCAGCTCGCCCAGGGCGAGAAGGCGGCGGATGCGCTGGTGCGCTCCGCGGCGTGCCACGCCGGCCGCGAGGCTGCGGTGCGCCTGCTCGGAGCGGCGGAGCTCGTGCTGGGCGACCAGCCGGAGCAGGCCGCGCGCTGGCTCGGCGACGCGATCGAGCGCGACCCGGCGCTGGCGCCTGCTCACGCGCGGCTCGCGGTGGCGAGCGCGACGCTCGGCAGGCTCGCGATCGCGGAGCGTGCCGCGGTGCAGGCGTTGGCGCTGCCCGGCGACGACGTCGACGCGCTTCCGGTTCCGCTCCGTCTCGAGACCGCGCTCGCCGGGGCGCGCGCCGCGTGGGCGCAGGAGCACTTCCCGGCCGCGGCCGATCTCCTGAGCGAGGTCCTGCGGCTCGAGCCCGATCAGGCCGAGGCGCTGTCGGGCCTGAGCGAGCTGCGCCTGGCGGCCGGCGACGCCCGGGCCGCGCGCGACCTGCTGGTGCGACGCCTCGCGCTCGATACGCCCGACCCCGACCGCGCCCTCCACCTTTGCCGTCTGGCCGAGGCGGAGGAGCGGCTCGGCGAAGACACGGAGGCGCTCGCCCACTACCGCGAGTCGCTCGGCCACGACGCGACCCGGGAGGCGACCCACGCCGGCCTGGCCCGGATGCTGGTTCGGCTCGAGCAGCGGGCCGAGGCCGTCACCGCGCTCGCCGCCTGGGCGGCGCTCGCAGCCGACGGCCCGACCCGTGCGGGGCGACTGCTCCAGGCGGCCGAGCTGGAGCTGGCCGAGCCCGGGCGCGGCGCCGCGGCGGAACGATTGCTGCGCGACGCGGTGGCCGCGTGGCCGGAGGCGCCCGGCGCCTGGGGCATGCTCGCGGAGCTGCTCTGGCGCGAGGGCCGGGGCAGCGACGTGATCGAGATCGGGCCGGAAGCCCTCGAGCACGCCGCCGCCGGGCGCGAACGAACCCGGGTGGCGATCGCCGTGGCGCGCGCGCTCGAGCAGCGGGGGGACGCCCGCGACGCGGCCGAGCACTACCGCATCGCGTGCCAGGAGGACCGACGCGGCAGCGAGGCCGCGCTCTCAGCGGCCCGGCTGCTACGCGGCCTCGGCGACTGGCGTCCGGCGGCGGACCTGCTGGCGGGCTTCCTCGAGGCCGCGCCGGCCGACGCGGGCACCCTCACCGCTCCCGTGCACCATCAGCTCGGGCGACTGCTGGCCGGCCCGCTCGAGAGCGTCGACGCGGCGCTCGAAGCCTATCGAGCCGCGGTGGAAGCCGACCCGCTCCTGGTCGAGGCGCGCCAGGCCCTCGCCGACCTGCTGGTGCATCGACCGGCCCATTGGGACGAGGCCGTGGTGCGGCACCGCGAGCTGCTCGCCGAGAACCCGACCCGCGTCGCCTCCCTGCGCGCCCTGCTCCGCATCGCGCGCGAGCGCGGCCACGACCTGGCGGTGGCGGCGGGCCTCTCGCTCCTGCGCGCGCTCGGGGTGGCGACGCCCGACGAGGCGGCGCAGGCGGCGGCACGCTTCCCGCTGCGCCTCGACAAGAAGCCGCGCTTCACGGACCCGATCTGGGAGACGGCCCGCGCACTCGGGCACGAGGCCGCCGAGGAGCTCGGCATCGCGCTCGGCGTGGGGGTCGCCGGAGCCCCCGACCCGCGCGGGCTTCCCGACCCGGTGGCGCGCTTCCGTGCGGAGGTCACCGCCGCGGAGGCCGCGCTCACGGCGCCGGCCCTCGTCCCACTTCCCGTCGAGGAGATCAAGGACACGCTGACGCTCCTCGCCGAGCTCACGGCCGAGGCCGAAGGGGTCTCCGGGGACGGGCGCGTGGTGAACGCGCTGGTCGATGCGCTCGGTCGCCGGACGCGACGCCGCCTGAAGCGCGTGCTCGGCGAGACCCCGGCCCGCGCAATCGCCGAGATCGACTTCCCCGCCTGGCGGGCGGCGCTACGCGGCCTCGCGAGTGCCGCCGCCCTCGCCGAGTCGGAGATCGACCTGCGCAGCGCCTTCCGCGCGTGGGTCACCGGGGACACGGAGGCCGAGCGGACCACGGTGGGCGACCTGAGCCCGCGGATCGCGGCGAGCGCGGAGGCCCGCGCGCTGCTCGTGCGCCTGCTCGACGCCTGGATCCAGCACGTCTAGGAGGGCGTTTGGGGTACTACCAGCCGCGCCGACGCCATCGACGCTTCCGCCGTCGGCTGCTCCGGGTCCTGGTCGACTACAGTGCCGGCGGCAACCCGTGCTGCGAGTACGCCACCACCCTCGGCGCCGGGGGGCTGTTCATCGAGACCGAGACGCCACTCGCACCCGGCACCCTGCTGAGTGTGCGCTTCCGCCTCCCGGGCGGCACCTCGCTGCACCGGATCGAAGGGCGCGTCACCTGGCAGCACGACGCGGACGCGGCGCGGGCGGGGGATCTGCGCCCGAGCGGCATGGGCGTCGAGTTCACGGACGCGCGCGCGGCTGCCGCCCTCGCCCGGGAGCTCGAGCAGCTCGAACGCGCCTAGCGCCCTCTGGGCCGCCGAGGCTCCGCTAGGCCGTGGCCTGCGAGCGGAGCAGCGGAAGCCGGAAGGCGCGTCGCGGCTTGGCCTCGCTGCGCCCGATCTCCCAGTGGTCCGGGTTCTGGAGCAGGGCCTCGACGAAGCGCTGGTGGAGGGCGTGGCCCCCACGCTCGACGACGATGTGCCCCTCGAGCGGTGAGCCGAGCAGGGCGAGGTCGCCGAGCAGGTCGAGCACCTTGTGGCGCACGAACTCGTCCGGCCAACGCAGCCCGTCGCGGTTCAGCACCCGGAACTCGTCCATCACGACGGTGTTGTCCAGGTTGCCCCCACGCGCCAGGCCGTTGCGCCAGAGCACCTCGACCTCGCGCAGGAAGCCGAAGGTGCGGGCCCGGCAGATCTCCCGCTCGAAGACCTCGCTGTCGATGGCCAGGTCCTGGATCTGCTGGCGCCCGATCGCCGGGTGCGTGAAGTCGACGGAGTAGCTCACGCGCAGGCCGCTGCCCGGCTCCACGCGGATGGCGCGCTCGCCGTCTCGCACCTCGAGCGGGCGCAGGATCGAGAGGCACCGGCGGGGCACGTCCTGCTCGAACTCCCCCGCCGCGCGGATCAGGAAGACGAACGAGGCCGCACTGCCGTCCATCACCGGGATCTCGGGGCCGTCCACCTCGACGCGGACGTTGTCGATGCCGAGGCCCGCCAGGGCCGCGAGCAGGTGCTCCACGGTCCCCACGGTGGCGTCCCCACGACCCAGGGTCGTGGCCAGGCGGGTGCTGGTGACGGCACTGTGGATGGCGGGCACGTCGACGGGCCGGGGGAGGTCCGTGCGGACGAACACGATGCCGGAATCGGCACGCGCCGGATGCAAGGTCAGCTGGACGGGCTCACCCGAGTGGAGCCCGATCCCGGTACACGAGATCTTCTCGGCAATCGTTCTCTGCATGCTCGCCTCCCCCCGCAGGCATCGATCCGCGCTCGACAGCGCGGGGGGCTCGAATAGCAAGGCCTGTGCCATCTCGACCCACCCGCGGGGAGAAGAAGGCTGCAGATTTTTCGTCGTGACCGCCGGCACTTAGGTGACCCAGCTCACAATACTCACAGTCACTCCTCCAATGAAACCCCGGTTGTCAGTGACGTTCGGGTTACAGCCGTGACGATCGCGTCACAGGCGCGGCCTTCTCGGGGCCGTGGTCGGGCCCGGGATCAGGATCCGCCGCGGGCGCCGAGCGACTGGCGGAGCGTGGCGGCGAGCTCGGCCGCGGCCTGCGGACGCTCCTCGGGATCCTTCGCCAGGCAGTGGAGGATGGCGCGCGCCAGGGGCTCGGGCAGCTCGGGAACCAGACCGCGCGGGTCGGGCGCCGGCGTGTGGACGTGGTGGTAGGGGACGTTGCCCTCGCGGAACGGCAGCGTGCCCGTCGCCAGCTCGAACAGCGTCACACCGAGGCTGTACAGGTCGGTGCGGTGGTCGACGTTGCGCCCGAGCGTCTGCTCGGGGCTCATGTAGTAGGGCGTGCCCGAGACCACCGTCGTGTGGTTGCGCACCTCTTCGATCGCCTTCGCGAGGCCGAAATCCATGATCTTCGCCTTGCGCTCCACGGTCCACATCGCGTTCGCGGTCTTGA
>JBFIYM010000049.1:0-26125 GCA_041605395.1 Myxococcota bacterium
CGACATGATGGCGAAGCCCGAGAGCGGCTTCGACGCCATGAGCCCGGCCAACGTCTCGCCCCTCGTGGTCTGGCTCGGCAGCGCCGAGTCGAAGGACGTCACGGGCTGCGTCTTCGAGGTGGCGGGCGGCGAGATCAGCATCGCCGACGGCTGGCGCACGGGCCCGCGCGTCGACAAGGGCGCACGCTGGAGCCCCGACGAGGTCGGCGCCGCCGTCGCCGACCTGCTCAAGAAGGCGGCGCCGGCCCAGAAGGTCTACGGCGCTTGACCGCAAGCGAAGCGCGCAGCGAGGCGTAGCCGGGCAACGTCATGAACTTCGCCTTCACGGAAGAACAGGAGGAGCTGCGCGCCAGCGCACGCGCCTTCCTCGCCGACCACTCCACCCCGGCCCACGTGCGGGCCTTGATGGAGACCGAGCTCGGCCACGACCCCTCCGTCTGGAAGCGGATCGGCGCGGAGCTCGGCTGGACGGCCGTCGCGATTCCCGAAGCCCACGGCGGGCTCGGCCTCTCCTGGGTCGAGGTGGTGGCGCTCCAGGAGCTGATGGGCGAGGCGCTGTTCTGCGCCCCCTATCTCTCGACCGTCTGTCTTGCGGCGAGCGCCATCGGGGCGGCCGGGAACGAGCCGCAGAAGAAGCGGCTGCTCGAGAGCCTGGCGGGAGAGGGAACCATCGGGGCCCTCGCGAGCGGCCCCGACACACGCTTCCACCGCGAGGGCGGCGAATACCGGCTCGACGGCGCCGTGCGGGGTGTCGTGGACGGACACTGCGCCGATCTGCTCGTCGTCGCCGCGCGCCCGGAGCACGCTGGCGAGGACGCACCCGTCTCCCTGTTCGCAGTGCCCGCCGCCACGCCCGGCGTCGAGCGCACGGCGCTCCCGACGCTCGATCGCACCCGCCGCCTCGCCGAGCTGCGCTTCGACGGCGCGCGCGTCCCCGAGAGCCTGCGCCTCGGCGCCGAGGGCGCCGCCGGCCCGGCGCTCGAGCGCGCCCTCGACCTCGGCGCCATCGCCCTGGCCGGCGAGCTGGTGGGCGTGGCGCAGCGCGCCCTCGACCTCTCGGTCGCCTACGCCAAGGAGCGGGTCCAGTTCGGACGGCCGATCGGCTCCTTCCAGGCCATCAAGCACAAGTGCGCCGACATGATGGTGAAGCTCGAGGCCGCGCGCTCCGCGACCTATTGGGCGGCCTGCGCCGCTGCGGAGCCAGACGCCGACGCCGTTGCGTTGGCCGCGTCGTCCGCCAAGGCCGCCGCCTCCGAGGCCGCCTTCTTCTGCACGGGTAGCGCCCTCCAGATCTTCGGCGGCGTGGGCTTCACGTCCGAGTACGACATCCACCTCTACTTCAAGCGCGCGCGCGCCAGCGCGGCGCTGCTCGGCGACGCCGCCTTCCATCGGGAACGGGTGGCCCGCGGCATCGGGCTCGACGGATGATCACGCTCGACTTCACCGGCAAGGTCGCGCTCGTGACCGGCGGCACCCGCGGCGTCGGGCGCGGGATCGCGGAGCGCTTCCTGGCGGCGGGCGGCGCGGTCGTGGTCTGCGGTCGCAGCGCGCCCGAGTCACTGCCGGAGGCGGGCGGACGCAGGGCCTACTTCGTCGCCGCCGACGTACGCGACGCCGAGCAGGTCGACCACCTGGTCACGAGCACCCTCGAGCGCCGCGGGCGGCTCGACGTGCTGGTCGCGAACGCGGGCGGCGCGCCGGCCGCGAACGCCGCCACGGCGTCCCCGCGCTTCCACGAGAAGATCATCGGGCTGAACCTGCTGGCGCCGCTCCACTGCGCTCAGCGTGCGAACGAGGCCATGCAGGGCCAGGCCGAAGGCGGCGTCGTGCTCTTCATCACCAGCGTTTCCGGCATGCGCCCGTCGCCCGGCACCGCGGCCTACGGGGCGGCCAAGGCCGGCCTGATCTCGCTCGCGCAGAGCCTCGCCGTCGAGTGGGCGCCGAAGGTGCGCGTGGCCGCGGTCTCCGCCGGCATGGTGCGCACCGAGCAGTCGCACCTCCACTACGGCGACGAGGCCGGCATCGCGGCGGTCGGGGAGACCGTCCCGCTCGGTCGCATCGCGGATCCGACGGACATCGGAGACGCCTGCCTCTACCTGGCGTCCCCCCTCGCGCGCTACGTCTCCGGCGCCACCCTGCTGGTGCACGGGGGCGGCGAGCGCCCGGCTTTCCTGGCGGCCGCCAAGCCCAGCGCCGACTGAGCCGCTCCGATCGGCTGCGCGTCCGGGGAGCAGGAATCGCGGCCGCGGCACGCCGCGCGAGCTACCGTCCCCGGTGCTTCCGGAGGATCCCCCATGAGCGCCGCAGCGAGCGTCCCCGACTTCGACCCGAAGACGATCGACATCGTCTCGCCGGAGAAGTACCAGCGCGAGGGCTACCCGCACGCCGAGTGGACGTGGCTGCGCAAGAACGCGCCCGTCTTCTGGTACGACCGGCCGGAGTACGACCCGTTCTGGGCGATCACGAAGCACGCCGACATCGTCGAGATCGGGAAGAACCCGGAGGACTTCATCATCAAGCCGCGGCTGGCGGTCTTCGCGAAGGCCAACGAGCCGCCCGAGGATCCCGCCAACCATCTGCTCAACATGGATCCCCCGGTCCACGGCAAGTACCGACGGGTCGTGTCGAAGTGGTTCACGCCGCGCACCGTCCAGGTGTGGCGCCCGAAGGTCGAGAAGCTGACCCGCGAGATCCTCGACCGCGCCGCTGAGAAGACCGAGATCGACTTCGTGAACGAAGTCTCGGCGCCCATCACGATCGCGGTGATCGCGCTGATGCTCGGCGTTCCGGAGCAGGACTGGAACCTGCTGTTCCGCTGGACCAACGAGATCATCGCCTCCGAGGACCCGGAGTACCGGGGCGACCGCACGCCGCGCGAGACGGGCGACGCCGCGCGCGCCGAGCTCTTCAAGTACTTCGCGGCGCTCTCGGAGGACCGCAAGAAGCATCCCCAGGACGACATCCTCTCCGTCGTCGTGAACGGGGAGGTCGACGGGAAGCCGCTGCCGACCTTCGAGCTGCTCTCCTACTACTTCCTGCTCGTGGTCGCCGGCAACGAGACGACCCGCAACGCGATGACCGGCGGTGTCCAGCAGCTGATCGACAACCCTGGCGAGCTCGAGAAGCTCGAGGCGAATCCGGAGCTCGTGGATGGCCTGGTCGAGGAGACGGTGCGCTGGGTGACGCCCGTCAACCAGTTCACGCGCACCGCCACACGGGACGTCCGCGTGCGCGACCAGCTCGTGAAGGAAGGGCAGTCGGTCTGCCTGTTCTACGCCTCGGGCAACCGGGACGAGGACGTCTTCGAGGACCCGTTCGCGTTCCGGATCGACCGCCAGCCGAACGACCACATCGGCTTCGGACGCGGGGAGCACGTCTGCCTGGGCGCCCACCTGGCGCGCCTCGAGCTGCGGGCGCTGTTCGCGGAGCTCGGCGAGCGGCTGGTCTCGATCGAGCGGGCCGGCCCGGTGGACCGCATCTACTCGAGCTTCATCGGCGGCATCAAGCGCGCGCCGATCCGCTGGGAGGTCCGCCCGGCCGGGGCCTGAGCGCTCCCCCAATTGGGGTATCGCTCTCGGTTGTGGATGAATGCCACACTACGGGTCCGAATCCAGGGGCCCGCTTGAGCATCATCGAGACCATCGAGCGGGCGCGGGCGCTCCTGGAGCGCAACGGCCGCGTCTCGCTCCGCGTGCTCCAACGCGAGTTCGCGCTCGACGACGACGCCCTGGAAGAGGTCGCCTCCGAGCTCGTCGACGTCCAGCAGGTGGCCGCCCGCGAGGGCAAGGTGCTCGCCTGGCTCGGTGAAGCGCGCGCGGAGCGACCGGCCACACCCGCCGCCTCGGAGATCGAGGCCGGCGAGCGCCGTCAGCTCACCGTGCTGTTCTGCGACCTGGTCGGCTCGACCGAGCTGGCCGCCCGCCTCGACCCCGAGGACTGGCAGACCGTGCTGCACGACTAGCAGCGGCGCGCGCGCGAGGTGGTCGCGCTGCACGGCGGGCACGTGGCGCAGTACCTGGGCGACGGCCTCCTGGTCTACTTCGGCTGGCCGCGCGCCTACGACGACGCCGCCGAGCGCGCCGTACGCGCGGGTCTCTGGCTCGCCGACGAGGCGGCCGAGATCGAGACCGGGGGCGAACCCCTCGCCGTGCGCGTCGGCCTCCACACCGGCCCGGTCGTGGTGAGCGCGCTCGGCGGTGAGGGCCGCGGCGAGACGCTCGCGCTCGGCGACACCCCGAACGTGGCCGCGCGCGTCCAGGGCGCCGCCGAGCCGGGCAGCGTGCTGATCACCGAGGCCACCCAACGCCTCGTGCCGGGGATGTTCGTGGTCGAGGAGTGCGGCGCGAAGACGCTCAAGGGCTTGAGCGAGCCGATGGTGCTCTACCGCGTGGTCCAGCCGAGCGGTGTGCGGAGCCGTCTCGAGACCTCGGTCGGGCATCTCACGCCCTTCGTCGGGCGCCAGACCGAGCTCGGCGTGCTGCGGGACGCCTGGGACCACGCCGTCGAGGGAGGTGGCCAGGCAGTGCTGGTCCAGGGCGAGGCCGGGCTCGGGAAGTCGCGTCTCTGCTACGAGCTGCGCACCCAGCTCACGGGCGAGCCGCACACCTGGCTCGAGTGCCGCTGCAGCCCCTACACCGTGGGCACGGCCTTCCACCCCGTGATCGAGCTCGTGAGCCAGGCCCTCGCCTTCCTGCCGACGGACACGCCGGCGGCGAAGATCGCGAAGCTGGCCGGCGGCCTCGGGCGCGCCGGCTTCGACCGCGACGAGACGCTGCCGCTGCTCGCCGAGTGGCTGGGCCTCCCGGAGGGCGCCGGCTACACGGCCCTCCCGATGAGCGCGGACGCGAAGCGGCAGCAGACGCTCGAGACGCTCGTCCACTGGAACCTGCGCCTCGCCCAGCTCCAGCCCCTGGTCGTCCTGGTCGAGGACCTGCACTGGTGCGACCCGTCCTCGCTCACGCTGCTCGGGCGCCTCCAGGCGCAGATGGCGACCTCGCACGTGCTGCTGGTCGGGACCGCCCGGCCCGAGTTCGAGAGCCCGTGGACGACGCGCTCCAACCTGCGGACGCTGACCCTCAGCCGGCTCACGAAGCGGCGGGCG
The DNA here is from genome assembly GCA_041605395.1 of Myxococcota bacterium. Lineage (GTDB taxonomy): Bacteria > Myxococcota_A > UBA9160 > UBA9160 > UBA6930 > JBFIYM01. Next base: position 5,102 of record JBFIYM010000049.1, read on the forward strand.
CGCGAGCTGGTCGCGGCGGTGGGTCAGGCGCGGGGCCTTTCCGAGGAGGTGATCGATCAGCTCGTCGAGCGCGCCGACGGCGTTCCGCTCTTCGCCGAGGAGCTGACGCGCTCCGCGGCCGAAGCCGACGATGCGGCGCACGCCATCCCGACCACGCTCCAGGACTCGCTGCTCGCGCGCCTCGACCGCTTGTCCAGCGCAAAGGAGGTGGCGCAACGCGCCTCCGTGCTGGGCCGCGAGTTCTCCTACGGCCTGCTCGCCGCCGTGGTCGAGCTCGACGCCACCGCGCTCGAGGACGGCCTCGCCCGTCTCGTCGACGCCGAGCTGCTCTTCGTGCGCGGCGAGCCGCCCGACTCCAGCTACACCTTCCGGCACGCCCTGGTCCAGGAGGCGGCCTACGAGTCGCTGCTCAAGCGCACGCGCCAGCAGCTCCATGCGAAGGTGGCCGACGTGCTCGCCGCGGACGAGAACGCCGGGCCGGAGCGGCTCGCGCGGCACGCCGAACTCGCGGGGCGGAGCGAGGCGGCCGTTGCCGCCTATCACGCCGCTGGCGAGAAGGCCCGCCTCGGGGCCGCCTACGACGAGGCCATCCGCCATCTCGATCAGGCACTCGCCCTCCTCGGGCAGCAGCCCGAGGGAACCGAACGCGACGCGCTGGAGGTGCCGATCCAGCTCGCGCTCGGAGGCGCGCTCAGCGCGGCGCGCGGCTATGGAGACCCCCGGGTCGGGGAGACCTACACGCGGGTGCTCGGACTCGCGGAAGGCCTGGGCGACGAACTCCAGATCGGCTGGGCGTGCTCGGGGCTCGCCAGCTTCCACTTGGCCAGCCAGGTAGAGCTCGGGCTCCAGTTCGCGGAGCGAGAGCTCGCGATCGCCGAGCGCGCCGGCGACGCCGATCTCGCGCTGCGGGGCTGCCTCGACGTCGCCGTCACCGAGACCTACCGCGGCCGTTTCGCGTCCGCACTCGCCCACCTCGAACGGGCGCTCGCCCACTACGACCCCGAGCGCAGCTACCTGCTCGACTCGGGCTTCTCGATCAACCACCCCGGCGTGCTGCGGGGCTATCAGATGGCGTGGAACCTGGTCTTCCTGGGTCGCCCCGATCAGGGCGCCGAGCTGGCCGCGGAGACCGTCGCCACGGCACGCGGCATCGGGCATCCCTTCAGCATCGCCGGAGCACTGACGATGCAGACGATCGTCCACGCCATGCGCCGCGATATCCCACGCGTGCGCGAGCGCGCAGAGGAAGCCATCGCTTTCTCCGAGGCGAACGGCTTCCCGTTCTGGCAGGGAATCGCTCGCACGCTGCAGAACACGGCTCGCGTCCTCGCCGGCGAGGGGGAGGCCGCGGAGGATCTGGTGCGGGGCGTCCGCGATAGCGCTGGTGGCGGTAGCCTCTCCGGAGCGACGGCGGTGCTCTGCCTCGTCGCAGACGCCTGCCTGCGTGCAGGGGAGCTCGGCGAAGCACGCGGGCACGTCGAGCTGGGCCTCGCACTCTCGGCGCGCGCGGGGGAACACTTCGTGGACGCCGAGCTGCACCGCCTCACGGCCGAGATCGCGCTGGCCGAGGGCGGCGAGCCGAGCGTCGCCGAGTCCAGCTTCGTGCGCGGCCTCGAGATCGCACGGGGGCAGCAGGCGAAGGGCATGGAGCTGCGCGCCGCGACCGGGCTCGCCCGCCTCCGGCGCGACCAGGGGCGACGCGACGAGGCGCGCGAGCTGCTGGCCCCCGTCTACGGCTGGTTCACGGAAGGCTTCGACACCCCCGACCTGAAAGAGGCGAAGGCGCTGCTGGCCGAGCTCTAACCCATTGCCATTGCTGGTTTTTTCCAGTGCGGCCCACGGTCAGGAAACGGTCAGCGGGCGGTCGAGACGCGGTGCCGCAACGGCTCGTAGTCTGCGCGCCATGCGATCGGAGCGGATCCGGTCGCACGCGCAAAGGAGCCCGCATGTCCCGCCTCGGCCGCACCGCCACCCTCGCCTACGGCGTCGCCTGCTACGCCGTCTTCTTCGTCAGCTTCCTCTACCTGATCGGCTGGACCACGAACCGGGTCGTCCCGACCTCGATCGACTCCGGCGCGCCGGGGAACGCGGCGGTGGCGCTGCTCGTGAACCTGGCGCTGATCGCCCTCTTCGGCCTCCAGCACAGCGTGATGGCGCGGCCGGGGTTCAAGGCGGTGATCACCCGCCTGATCCCGCAGCCGATCGAGCGCGCCACCTACGTGCTCGCGAGCAGCGTCGCGTTCGTCGTCCTGTTCGCGGCCTGGCAGCCACTGCCGACCGCGCTCTGGCAGGCCGAGGGCGTGCTCGCCGCGGTGCTCCAGGCCGGCGCCTTCCTGGGCTTCGGAATCGTGCTCGTCACGACCTTCCTGATCGACCACTTCGACCTGTTCGGCCTGCGGCAGGTGTGGCTGGCCTTCCGCGGCAAGCCCTACAGCGAGAAGAACTTCGTGACGCCCGGCCCCTACCGCTACATCCGCCACCCGCTCTACGTGGGCTGGATCCTGGCGTTCTGCTCGGCCGCCACCCTGACGGTCGGCCACGCGCTCTTCGCGGTCGGCATGACGGCCTACATCCTCGTCGCGATCCGCTACGAGGAGCGCGACCTGCTCGCGTTCCTGGGCGAGCCCTACCGCCGCTGGCGGGCGGCCACGCCGATGTTCATCCCGCGCCTGCGCGCGCGGCCCGCGGCCACGCCGACCCGGCCGGCGGAGGCCGCGTGATGGCAGCCGCCGTGGAAGCCCCGGACTCGCTTCTCGCGGCCGTGCGTGCCGGCTCCGTGCGCCTCGGGCCGGAGCGGGTGCGGCGCGCGCTGCTCGCGCGGCTGGCGCCCGAAAAGCGCGATCGCCTAATGGAGCTCGGGGTGGGAAGCGGGAGCTCGCTGTTCGCCGTCGCCGCCCGCGTGACGGATGGATTCGTGGCGGGCGTCGAGCCCGACTCGCTGGCGCTCCGCCATGCGGCCCGGCGCTGCGCAAGGCTCGTGCGCGAGGGGCGCGTGACCCTCGTCGCGGGCAGCAGCGCCGACCTCTCGGTGTTCGCGCCGGCCAGCTTCGGCAAGGTGTACGGCGTGCACGTCTCGTCCTTCTGGGACGAGCCGGTCGAGCACGTCACCGAGATCCGCCGCGTGCTCCGGCCCGGGGGCCGCCTGCTGCTCGGAGAGAGCCTCACGCGGGCGGGCGGCGAGCCGCGGGAAGAGCGGCTCGAGGCCGCGCTCCGGGAGGCAGGCTTCCAGACCGTTCACGTCGAACGCGCCGATCCGCTGCTCTGGATCACGGCGCACTGAGCAAGGAGAAGAACATGACCCCGAGCTTCGACGAGCGGCGCGCCGAGCGGTTCGCCGACCACATGACGACGGTGCTGAACCACGCGGCGCTCGGCCTGATGACCTCCGTCGGCCACCGCACCGGGCTCTTCGACGTGATGCGGGACGCGGCTCCTTCGACCTCCGGCGAGCTCGCCGAGCAGGCCGGCCTCGACGAGCGCTACGTGCGCGAGTGGCTGGGCGCCATGACCACCGCGGGCGTGGTCGAGTACGAGCCCGGCGCCGACCGCTACCGCCTTCCCGCCGAGCACGCCGCGGCGCTCACGCGGGCGGCGCGCCCCGGCAACCTCGCCACCACCTTCCAGTGGATCCCGTTGCTCGGCTCCGTCGAGGACGAGATCGTGCGCTGCTTCGAGCAGGGCGGCGGCGTCCCGTACGCGTCGTACGGCCGCTTCCACGCAGTGATGGCCGAGGAGAGCGACCAGACCGTCGTGGCCGGGCTGCTCGAGCACATCCTGCCGCTGGTGCCGGGCCTGGTAGAGCGCCTCGGCAAGGGCATCGACGTACTCGACGTGGGCTGCGGCAGCGGGCGCGCGCTCCAGCTCCTCGCGCGCCGCTTCCCGAAGAGCCGGTTCGCGGGCGTCGACGCCTCCGAGCGCGCCGTCGAGATCGCGCGCGAGGAGACGGAGGCGGAGGGGCTCGCGAACCTCCGCTTCGAGGTGCGCGACGCCGCGGCGCTCGAGACCGCGGACGCCTTCGACCTGGTCCTTGCCTTCGACGCGATCCACGACCAGGCACGACCGGCGGAGGTGCTGGCCGGCATCGCGGCGGCGCTCCGGCCCGACGGCGTGTTCCTGATGCAGGAGATCGGCGGGAGCAGCGACGTCCAGCAGGACGCGGCCCACCCTCTGGCGACGTTCCTCTACACCGTGTCGTGCCTGCACTGCATGACGGTCTCGCTGGCTTCGGGCGGCGCCGGGCTCGGCGCCATGTGGGGCGAGCGGACGGCGCGGCGCATGCTGGCGGAGGCCGGCTTCGGCCAGGTCGAGGTGCAGGCGCTGCCCCACGACCCGATCAACCGCTACTACGTCTCGCGCAAGGCCTAGCCCGCTGCGGGTCGCAGCCCGTCCGACCGGCGTCGCGGGCCGCTACTCCGGGAACGCCTCTTTCCTCAGCTGATCGCCTTCGCGACGGAGCTCCTCGGCCTCTTCGAGCATCCGGGCCGCACGCAGTGCCTTGCGACCCTGTGCCGCCATCTCTTCGCCCCGCTTCCGGCGCTCCCGACCCTCGTCGATCATCCGATCGGCTTGATCTCTCAGCTGCCGCCCGTCCGAGATCTGTCGGTCGCCGTCGGCGATCAGCACTTCGCCATCTCGGACCATGCGCTCTCCTTCGTTGTACGTGAGCTCGTTGCTCGGGAGCAAGAACTCACCCGGTCGTCCCGTCGCGCACCCGAGCACGAGCGAAACCACGATCGACGCAGCCAGAACGAACCCTGCTCTCACCATCACCCCCCCCAAAACTTCGAACCATAGCAACCCACCGCCTCGGGCCGACCACGCTGGTTGGCGCCGCGCGGGCGCTCGCGTACGTTCGCGCTTCGTGCTGTACCGCTTCGGCGCCTACGAGCTCGACGAGGCCAAGGGGGAGCTGCGTCGCGAGGGCCGCGCCGTCGCGATCCAGCCGAAGCCGCTGGCCCTGTTGGCCCTGCTGATCCGGGAGCGGGAGCGCGTGGTCCCGGCGGACGAGATCCTGGCGACGCTCTGGCCCGACACCGCGGTCACGCCGGGCTCGCTGAACCGCGCGGTCTCGCACGCACGCCGCGCCATCGGCGACACGAACCGGGGCCGCGTGATCCGGAGCGTGCCGCGGCGCGGCTACCGCTTCGCGGCCGAGGTGCGGGCGCTGGAGCGTCCGACCCCGGCCGCCGCCCGGGCCGCCCCGCCCGAGCGTCCGTTCGTGGGACGCGGCGCGGCGCTCGGGACCGTGCGCGGGGCCTGGGCCGGGGTGGTCGCCGCCGAGCGGAGCGCCATCGCGCTCGTCTCCGGCCCCCCCGGAATCGGCAAGACGCGGCTCTGCGAGGTCGCCGTCGCCGAGGTCGAGGGGGCGGGCGGGCTGGTCCTCACGGGCCGCGCGCGCGAGGGCGAGGGCGTCCCCGCCTTCTGGCTCTGGGCGCAGGTGCTGCGGCGCCTCCAGGAAACCTTCGATTCCGAGGAGACCCTGCGCGAGGTGGTCCGCCACGGGAGCGAGCTGGCGGAGCTGCTCGGCATCGACGCGCCGGTGGCCGGGACGCCGCGCTCGCCCGAGCAGAGCCGCTTCCTGCTCCTCGACGGGATCGCGCGCGCGCTCGAGCGCGCGGCGCGGCGGCGGCCGCTTCTCGTCTGGCTCGAGGACCTCCAGTGGGCGGGCGCCGAGTCGCTGCGCGGGGTCGAGCACCTCGCGCACGAGCGGCTCGAGGCGCCGCTGCTCCTGCTCGCCACGGTCCGGGAGGAGAAGCGCAACGCGGGCGATCCGGTCGCGCGCACGCTCGCGCTGCTCCGCGCCGAAGATGCGGCGACCGAGGTCGCGCTCGGCCCGCTCACGCGCGCGGAGGTGGCGGCGCTCGCCGAGCGCACGCTCGGCCGCCCGCCGCCGGCGGACCTCACCTCCGAGCTCTCGGCGCGCACGGAGGGCGTGCCGCTCTTCTTGCGCGAAGCGCTCCGCCTCCTGGCGGAGCGCGATGCGCTCCGCGAGCCGGAGCGCATCGCGCGCGAGGGCATCCAGCTGCCGCCGCGCGCGCTCGACCTGATCCGTCGGCCGCTCGACCGCCTCTCGCCGCCCTGCGCCCGCGCGGTCGCAGCGGCCGCCGTGCTCGGGCGCGAGTTCGATCTGCTCGGCGTCTCCGAGGTGGCCGCATGCGGGCGGGCAGAGGCCCTCGAAGCGCTCGACGAGGCGACGCGCGCGGGCATCGTCGAGGAGACGGGCGCGGCCGCGGGCTTCCGCTTCACCCACGCGCTCTTCCAGTAGGCGGTGCTGGCGGGCCTCGCGCCGGGCGAGCGCGCGCGCCTGCATCTCCGCGCGGCGCAGCACCTCGAGCGAGAGAACGCCGGCGACCCCAGCGCGGTGCTGGCCGAGCTCGCGCACCACCACCACCGCGCGCTCGCCGTCGGCGACCCCGAGCGCGCCACCGCCGCGGCGCTGCGGGCCGCCGCCCACGCCGAGCGCCTCTCGGCGTGGGCGCAGGCGGCGCTCCACTACGAGCAGGCCAGCACGGCCTTCGAGGCCGTGCCGGGCTGCGAGCCGGCGCGGCGCCTCGAGCTCGCCCTCGCGCGCACCGAGGCCTGGCGCCACGCGAGCGAGCGCTCGAAGCGCCGCGAGGCTGCGCGCGCCGCCTTCGAGCTCGCACGCGGGCTCGGGCGCCCGCGCGAGATGGCGCGCGCCGCCATCGGCCTCCTCGACCTCCAGGAGTGGGGGGTCCAGGACGACGAGGCCACGCGCGCGATCCGCGCGGGCCTGGCCGCGCTCGGCGACGCAGGCGGCGTCGAGGAGGCCAACCTCGTCACGCGGCTCGCCTACCTCGACGTGCGGGCGGAGCACGAGAGCGCGGCGCGCGAGGCGCGGCGCGCCGTCGAGCTCGCGCGCGCCGCGGGCGACCCGGACGCGCTCCAGGACGCACTCTACACGCTCCACTTCGCGCTCGGCGGGCCGGAGGGCCTCGACGAGCGTGCCGCGATCGCCGCCGAGATCGGGGGCGTCGCGGCGCGCTCGAAGAGCGCGGACCGCGCCGTCATCGCGCTCCTCGACGTGGCCGGCGATCGCCTCGAGGTCTCGGACCGCGCCGGCGCGCGCGGTCTCCGCGACGAGGCGCGGCGGCTGGCGGGCGAGCGGCCGCACCCGGGCATGCGCTGGCACCTCGAGGTGTACGACACCGGCATCGCGCTCCTCGAGGGGCGGCTCGACGAGGTGGAGGCGCGCGCGGCCTCCGCGCTCTCGCTCGGCCTGCGCGCCGAGCACCCCTACGCACGGGGCTGCGCGAACGCGCACCGCGCACTGCTCGCCCGCGAGAGTGGCGACCCGCAGACCCTGCTCGACACGCTCGCCCCGGCGCTCCGCGCCCGGCAGGGACCGACGCACTGGGTGAAGGCGACGGTCGCGCGCGCCTACCTCGCGCTCGGGAACCGCGCCGCGGCGATCGAGCTCTTCGAAGGGCTCGCCGCAGGCGACTTCGTCGACATCGCGCGCAACCTGCGCTGGAAGGCGACGCTCAACGAGATCGGCCACCTCGCTGCCGACCTCGGCGACGCCGACCGCGCCGAGGCGCTCCACGCGCTGCTCGCCCCGTACGCGGAGCACCACGCGGTCATGCCGATGGCGATCCTCTACGGTGGCCCGCTCCACCTCGCGCTCGCGCGGCTCGCCGGGCTGCTCGGGCGACACGACGAGGCGCGCGAGCATCGAGAGGCGGCGCGCGCGGCCTGCGAGGCGATCGGGGCGACGGCGCTGCGGGAGCCGCTCGCGTAGGGCTACCCTTGGGCCGTTGCGTTTCTCCCTCGACGAAGACCCGGAAGATCGAGGATGAGCGTGCTCGGGCTCTGCTCGATCAGCGCCCTGGACCGGCCGCTGGCGGCCGCGGCCGAGCTCGCGGCCGCCGCGGGCTTCGACGCCCTCGAGGTGACGGCGCGCCCGCCCCACCTCGACCCGGAGGGCGGCATCGCCGCCGCTCGGGAGCACGGGCGCGCGGTGCGTTCGGCCGGGATCGAGGTCGTGGCCTACGGGTCCTACCTGGGCCGCTTCGAGCAGACCGAGGCCCGGCATGCCGAGCGCGAAGTGGCGTTGGCCGCGGCCCTCGAGGCCTCCCTGCTGCGCGTCTGGGCGGAGCCCGTCGGCAAGGGCCCGGCGGACATCGAGCCCACGCTCGCATGGCTGGTCCCGGCGTGCGACGCGGCGGCGCGCGAAGGCATCACGGTGGTCGTGGAACGCCATCTCGGGTCCTTCGCCGACACGCCCGAGCGCATCGCGGCACTCTTCGATCGCGTGGACCGGCCGAATCTGGCGCTCAACTACCAGGTGCTGGACGCGCTGCCGCAGGACCGGATCGACGAGCAGGCGGCGGACTGCCGGGAGCTCGTGGGTCGCGCGGCATACTTCCATCTGAAGAACTACCGCGCGCCCGACGGCGGGGGGCCGCTCGAGCCGGGTGGCTCGTTGGAGGGGGGCGTGCTCGACTACCACGCCATCCTCGCGGCGGCCTACGGCGCGGGCTACGCGGGCCCCTTGACGCTCGAGTTCCTCTCGTGGGATCCGATCCCGACGGAAGAGAAGCTGGCCCGCGACATCACCTACCTGCGCAAGGTGTTGGCCGAGGTGCGTGCCGGAGCAGAAGCCGCCGCTGCGAGCTGAACGGAGAAGCTGATGCCGAGAGACCGCCGTGCCCGAAGGATCCCCTACCTGCTCGACGCCGCGCTGATCGCCGCGGTCCTGGTCACCAGCGCGTGCAACGACGGATTCGTTTCGAAGCACGCGTTCCGCGAGCGACAGGACGACTACCTCGCGTTCGCGACCTCCGGCGAGATCCGACCGGAGAGCGTGCTGAACGTGCTGAATCACCTGGAACGGGCCCGGCGCGACCCCAGCTTCCGGGTGCCGGAAGGGGCCGTGCCGGCCGACGCCTGGGACGAGATCTTCGAGAAGCTCTTCCGGCTGCGCGACACGAGCGACTTCGACGCCCTCTATCTGATCAATCTCCTCTACGCGTACGGCGGCCATCCGATCGCGCCGGACTCGCTCTGGGAAGCGGCCGACCAGGCGCTGCTCGACTTCAAGTACTGGTACACCGACCCCACACCGGATCGCGAGTTCGGCGGTGCGCCCGTGATCGACCTGATGTGGTACTGGACCGAGAACCACGTCCTGATCTTCCGCGTCTGCGAGTACCTGGTCGGCCAGCGCCATCCGGACCGGATCTTCAGCGTCACCGGCATGAACGGCGCCCAGCATCGGGAGCGGGCCCGCGCGGCGATCATGGACTGGCTCGACGAGCGCGCGCAGACCGGGTTCACCGAGTGGCATTCGGACGTCTACTACCAGAAGGACATCACGCCGCTCCTCAGCCTGGTCGAGTGGGCGGAGGACGAAGAGCTCGCCGCCCGGGCCGAGATGGTGCTCGACCTCGTCCTGCTCGACGTCGCCTTGCACCTGCATCGGGGGAACTTCGGCGCCACGCACGGGCGCTCCTACGTCAAGGACAAGGCCTCGGCGACCACGCAGGACAACTTCAACTCGAGCAAGATGCTCTTCGACGACACCGCGCTCGCCTATTCGAGCACCTCGGCGCCGGACGCGACCCTTCTGTCGAGGGCCCGCAAGTACCGGCTCCCCGTGGTGATCCCGCTCATCGCCCGCCACGACGAGCCGATGGTCGACCGCGAACGCATGAACCGACCGATCGAGGAGAGGCCCCGCCGGAACCCCGACATCGAGCCGCCGCCCGGCCCGCCGGGGCTCGAGTACCGGGACGAGGCGAACCTTGCCCTGTGGTGGGCGATGGGCGTCCAACCCGTCTGGAGCATCATCCCGCTCACGCTGGAGGTCGCTGAGCGCGAGAACCTGTGGCAGGCGCAGTTCGCGCCCTTCAAGCCGCTTCGCGACATCGTGTGGGTCGAGGGCGACTTCGACGCGACGCTTCGCACGACGAGGTCCTTGCTGGTGTTCCTCTGGCCGATGATCAACGAATCGGTCCTGAAAGAGGTGAACACCTACACCTACCGGACGGCCGACTACATGCTCTCGACCGCCCAGGACTACCGGAAGGGTCTGCGCGGCAGCCAGACGCACATCTCCCAGGCCAGCCTCGGCGAGAACGCGATCGTCTTCACCCAGCAGCCGAGCTACCTGCCGGTCGCGGAGGGCGATCCGATCCCGCCGGACTGGCGCTGGCAGCAGCAGGACGAGCCGGGGCCCGGATACTGGACGGGCAGTGGCGCCGAGCCGCGCGCCGCCCAGTACGAGAACGTGGTCATCCAGCTCTACGCGCCCCAGTACGCGCCTGCGGGCTTCCTGGGCTTTCCGTATCGGGAGGAGACCCACGCCTACTTCCCGCATGCGCACTTCGACGAGGTCATCCAGGCGGGCTCCTGGACCTTCGGCCGCAAGGGAGACGGCTACGTCGCCCTCTACTCGCTGCTGCCCACCGAGTGGCGGAGTGGCCAGCCCGAGGTCTTCGAGAACGCGAGCCTGCCCTTCGACCTGGTCGCGCCCGGCAGCGCCGAGAACGTCTGGATCATCGAGTGTGGAAGCGCGAGCCAGTGGGGCAGCTTCGCGGCGTTCCGGGCCGCCATCGAGAACGCGGCGATCACCGTCGACCCCGTACCCGATCAGCGGGGAGACGGGATGCCCGACGGCTACGCGGTGGTGTACGAATCGCCCAGCCAGGGCGTGATGGAGTTCGACTGGCATGGGCCGCTCGTGGTCGCCGGGCTCGAGGTCCCGATCGCGGAGTACCCGCGCTACGACAACCCCTTCGTGCAGACGCCCTTCGGATCGGACCGCTACGAGATCGAGTACGACGCCTACCGCCTGGTGCTGGACTTCGCGACGAACGAGCGCGTGGCCGAACGGCGCGCGGCCGAACACCGCGGGCCGCCCGGTTGGCAAGGGGAACGGGGGAGCCACGGACGTGCCATCGCCGCCTCCCGAAACGGGAGGTAGCGCGCGAGCCCAGAAGGCCCGCTCACGCCACCCGCCCCCAGTCCTCACGCCGCACCTCGTGCTGGAGCGGCTCGCCCGCGACGAAGCGCTCGAGCTCGTCGAGGGCGAGGTCGAGCATGCGGAGGGTCTCGCTTCCCTGGCTCCCGGCGATGTGGGGCGTCAGGAAGACGTTGTCGAGCTCGTAGAGCGGAGAGTCCGCAGGCAGGACTTCGGGCTCCGTGGTGTCGATCACGGCGTCGATGCGCCCGGCCACGAGCTCCGCGGTGAGGGCCGCGTGGTCGACGAGCCCACCGCGCGCCGTGTTGATCAGCACGGCACCGTCGGGGAGTAGCGAGAGCCGGCGTCGGTCGATCAGCTGGCGCGTCTCCGGCAACAGCGGCGCGTGGAGACTCACCACGTCCGAGCGGCGAAGCAGCTCGTCGAGCTCGCACGGCTCGGCGCCGAGCGCAGCCGCCTCGGCCGTTCCCAGGGTAGGGTCGTGGACCAGGCGCTCGAAGTCGAAGGGCGCGAGCCGCTCGAGGACGAGCCGGCCGATTCGAGAGGCACCCACGATGCCCACCGTCTTGCCCGAGTTCCCGATCCCCGGGAGCTCCGCCGACCAGAGGCGGAAGCTCCGCAGCTCCCGGTAGCGCCGTTGCAGGCGGAAGGCGCGCTTGCCCGCCAGCAGGATCGCGGCCAGCGTGTACTCCGCGACGGGGATCGCGTTGGCGGCGGCCGCCGACGTCACGCGGATCCCTCGTTCGAAGCAGGCCTCGGTCACGTGGTTCTTGATCGTGCCGGCGGCGTGAAACGCGGCGCGCAGGCGCGGCATGCGGTCGAGGGCCGCTCGGTCGATCCGCGGACAGCCCCAGCCGGTGACGAGCAGCTCGACCCGCTCGAGCAGCGGCTCGGTGCCCGCAGCGTCGAAGCTCGCGAGCGGCTCGCTCGCCAGGAGCTCGCAGCGAGCCACGAGCCGGTCCCGTCTCTCCGGGGTCACGAAGCCTCGGTTCAGGGCAGGCGCGAACACCATCAGCGCGGGCGGCTTCTCGGGCATGCTCCCTGGGAAGCTAGTGCAGCGGTTGGCCCCGGACTTCACGAAGGCGTTGCCGCACCGTTCAGGGCGTCGGCACGGCTTCGCCGAGGAAGCCTTCGCTGCGCAGGGCGCCCCAGAGCTCGGGCGGAATCGGCGTCTCGAGCCAGGCGCAGCACTCCGCCAGCTCGCCCGGCGAGCGCGCCCCGACGAGGACGCTCGAGACGGCGGGGTGCGCGGCCACGAGCTGGAGCGCCGCCGCGCCGAGCGCGACGCCATGCGCTGCGCAGCGGCGCGCGATGGACTGCGCGCGGGCCACCTGCTCGGGCGCCGCCGGCGCGTAGTCGTAGCGCGCACCGGCCCTCGGATCGGCGAGCAGGCCCGAGTTGAAGACGCCGCCGACGATCACGCCGACGCCGGCGGCCTCGGCCGCTGGGAGAAGATCCTGGAGCGCGGGCTGCTCGAGCAGCGTGTAGCGCCCCGCCACCAGCACGCAGTCGACCAGGCCGCGCTCGACGAATCGCGCGAGCATGCCAGACTGGTTCATCCCGGCGCCGACCGCACCGATCACGCCCTCCTCGCGCAGCCGCAGGAGCGCCGGAAAGGCGCCGGCGATCGCGTCCTCTTCGTGTTCGTCGGGATCGTGCACGTGCAGGACGTCGACCCGCGCGAGGCCGAGCCGCGCGAGGCTCTCCTCCAGGCTGCGCAGCACGCCGTCGTAGGAGAAGTCGAAGACGGGGACGAGCGCAGGCGCTTCTGCGAAGATCGTCTCGCCCGGGTCCCCCGGCCGGAGCAGGCGGCCGACCTTGGTGGTCAGCACGAGATCGTCGCGGGGCCGCGAGGCCAGCGCCGGGCCGACGCGGCGCTCCGACAGTCCGGCGCCATAGAGGGGCGCGGTGTCGAAGAGGCGCAGGCCCGCCTCCCAGGCCGCGTCGACGGTCGCGCGCGCCTGGGCGTTGTCCATCGCCTGGTAGAGGTTCCCGAGCGCCGCGCAGCCAAGGCCGAGGCGCGTGACCGTGAGCCCGCTCTCGCCGAGAGGCACGCGCTGCGCCGGGTCAGGCACGCCGCCACTCGGAGCCGCCGGGGAACTCGAGGGCGGCACGCGAGGCGGGGTGCATCTCGGCGGAGTAGCCCGGCGCTTCGGGCACCCGGTAGCGCCCGCCCTCGACGCGCACCGGATCGACGAAGTGCTCGTGCAGGTGGTCGGCGAACTCGGTGGCACGGCCTTCGAGCGCGCCGCTCACGACCACGTAGTCGAGCGCCGAGACGTGCTGCACGTACTCGCAGAGGCCGAGGCCTCCGGCGTGCGGGCACACCGGCACCCCGAACTTGTCCGCGAGGAGCAGCACCGCGATCACCTCGTTGAGCCCGCCGAGCCGACAGGCGTCGACCTGGCAGACGTCGATCGCCCCGGCCTGGAGGAGCTGCTTGAAGAGGACCTTGTTCGCGCAGTGCTCGCCCGTGGCGACCCTCACCGGCGCCACACCGCGGCGGATCGCCGCGTGGCCGAGCACGTCGTCGGGGCTGGTCGGCTCCTCGATCCAGCCGAGCCGGTAGTCGCGGAGCTCGTTCACCCAGGCGATGGCCTGCGGCACGTCCCACACCTGGTTGGCGTCGGCCATCAGCTCGCGCTCGTCCCCGATCTCCTCGCGCATCACGCGGCAGCGCGCGCGGTCGGAGGCGACGTCGATGCCGACCTTGGTCTTGAAGCGCGTCCAGCCGGCGGCGAGCGCCTCCTGGCAGAGCCGCCGGACCTTCGCCTCCGGGTAGCCGAGCCAGCCCGCCGAGGTGATGTAGGCCGGGTAGCCGCCCCGGCGGAGCTCCGCCTCGCGCGCGGCGCGGCCGCCTTCGCGCGCGCGCAGCCGATCGAGCGCCTCGTCGGGGCCGAGCGCATCGGTGAGGTATCGCCAGTCCACCAGGCGCACGACGGCCTCGGGCGACAGGTCGGCGACCAGCTTCCAGACGGGCTTCCCCTCCCGCTTCGCCCACAGGTCCCAGACCGCGTTCACGATCGCCGCCGTGGCCAGGTGGATGACGCCCTTCTCGGGGCCGAGCCAGCGCAGCTGCGACTCGTTCGTGAGCGCGCGGTGGAAGGCCCCGAAGTCGGTCGTCACCGCCTCGAGCTCGCGCCCCAGCACGACGGGGGAGAGCGCGCGCACCGCGGCGCAGACCACCTCCGTCCCCCGGCCGATCGTGAAGGTGAGGCCGTGGCCGGCCAGCCCCGCGTCGCTCTCGAGGACGACATAGGCCGCCGAGTAGTCGGGGTCGCCGTGCACGGCGTCGGAGCCGGCGAGGGTGCGCGAGGTGGGCGCGCGCAGGTCGAAGACGTCGAGGCGCGTGAGCTTCACGTGCGAGGCACCTGGAAGCCGTGCATGCCGCCGTCGACGGCGAGGGCGGTCCCGGTCACGAAGCCGGCGCCGGGGGCTGCGAGATAGACGATCGCCTGGGCCACCTCCTCGGGCCGGCCCAGGCGGCCGACCGGCTGGCGTGCGACGAGCTGGGCGCGCGCCGCCTCCGCGTCGCCGCTCGCGGCGAGCAGCCGCCCCACCCAGGGCGTGTCGATGGTGCCGGGGCAGACGCAGTTCACGCGGATGCCTTCGCCGACGTGGTCGGCCGCCATCGCGAGGGTGAGCGCGTACACGGCCCCCTTCGACGCCCCGTAGCAGGCGCGACGCGGAAGCCCGGTCCACGACACGATCGAGGCCGTGTTCACGATCGCGGCACGCTCGGAGCGACGGAGCTGCGGCAGGCAGGCCTGCGTCACCCGCACGATGCCGAAGACGTTCACGTCGAACACGCGCTGCCACTCTTCGACGTCGTTGTCCGCCACCGTGCCCTGGGCGCCGATGCCGGCGTTGTTCACCAGCACGTCGATGCCGCCGAGCGCGTCGACGACCGCCTCCACCGCCGCCGCGACCGAGGCCTCCCGGGTGACGTCGCACTCGAGCGGCAGCAGGCCCGGGGCCGCCGGCGGCGGTGCCAGGTCGAGCGCGGCGACCCGTGCCCCCTCGGCCAGCATCGCCTCCGCCGTCGCGAGCCCGATGCCCGAGCCGGCGCCCGTCACGACTGCCACGAGCCCGTCCATGCGTCCGCTACCCACCCGGCCCTCCCAGCACGCGCTCCGCCTCGCGTTGCATGACGTCGAGCGCGCGATCGACGTCGATCTCTCCCCGCAGCATGCGGCGCAGCGCCCCCCAGCCGGCGTCCTCGACGGCCGGGAACTCGGCGAGCGGCGGATACGTGATCATGCCGTCCGCGATCGTCTCGCGCGTGATCTCGAGCCGCCTCGCGTCGCGCTCGTCCGCGCCGGCGATGCCCGCGAAGACGTCCTCGCGCGCGCACACCGCGCCGCTCTCGGCCTCGAGCGCGTGCGCCTCGGCCGAGCCCAGCCGAGCGAGCAGGCGGAGCGCGCCGTCGAGGTCGCCGCAGGTCTTCGGGATCGCGAAGGCGTGGCAGCCCGCGTACGAGCGCAGACCGAGCGGGCCCGAGAAGTAGGGATGCGGCTCGAGGTCGGGGCCGGCGGCGGCGGCGAGCAGCGCCTGCGTGCCCCCGGGCCAGGCGGCGGCGCAGTCCACGCGTCCCGCGCCGAGCGCTGCGTCCACCTGGTCGTAGTGCCAGTCGGGCAGGTCGGCGGGCGCGTTCTCGGCCAGGCGTCGCAGCAGCGAGGCCGCCACGCGGGCTTCCGGGCTCGGGAGCGTCGGCCGGAGCGAAGCGTCGAAGAGCCGGCCGCCCGAGACCGTCACGATCTCGAAGAACGTCCCGAACAGACCCGACTCGCGCCCCGGAAAGCCGAAGGCGAGGCGCGACGTCGAGAGCCCCTCCCAGCTGCGGGGGACGGCGCGACCGGCGAGGCGCCGGCGGTTCGCCCACAGCACGCGCACGTCGATGTTGCGCGGCAGGCAGAGCAGCGCCCCCCGGAAGCGGCACAGCTCGACGGCGCGCGGCGCGAGTGGCTTGGTGAGCGACGCATCGAGCAGCGGATCGAGCTCGCGCAGCCACGTGGCCTGCGAGGGCGCGTACTTCGAGTGGGTCGAGAGCAGGTCGATGCGCTCGCCGCGCGCGAGCAGCTCCGCGACGCGACGGTTCAGCGTCGGGTGATCGGCGTGGACGACGAGCTCACAGCCGGGCTCGAGCAGGCGCAGCAGGCCGTCGTACATCGGTCCGGCCACCAGGGCGACACGCAGGGTCACCGGGCCACGATACCCCGGGGCGAGGGCGACCCGCCCGGGGCGGCCGCATGGCGCCTGCGCTCGCACCGCGTCAACCTGCGGAATCCACGGGAGGGGAGGCGCAATGAGCCGCGCAACGATCCTGCTCGCCTGCACCGCCACGCTCGCGATGGGCTGCGCCGCGCTCTTCGCGGACAAGGGGCGGATCGACGCCCGCGTCGAGGGCGCGCCCGAGCAGGTGCCGTGGACGGGGCTCGAGGCACTCGGCAAGGACGAGTTCCGCTTCGTGGTGGTGACCGATCGCACGGGCGAGCACCGCGAGGGCGTCTTCGCCGGCGCCATGCCGAAGATCAACCTGGTGCGCCCCGACTTCGTGGTGAGCGTGGGCGACCTGATCGAGGGCTACAGCGACGACCCGGCCGTGCTCGACCACGAATGGGACGAGATCGAGGGCTTCGTCGAAGGCCTCGACATGCCCTTCTTCTACGTCGCCGGCAACCACGACATGAGCAACGCCGTCATGGCCGAGAAGTGGCGAGAGCGCTTCGGGCCCTCCTACTACCACTTTCGCTACCGCGACGTGCTCTTCCTGGCGCTCAACTCCGAGCTGTTCGGCATGGTTCACGACCCCGCCAGCTCGCTCCCGGGCCCCTGGACGCAGGCCGAGCAGCTGGCCTTCGTCGACCGCGTGCTCGCCGACCATCGCGACGTGCGTTGGACCTTCGTGCTGGTCCACCAACCGCTCTGGGACTCGCCGCGACCGAACCCCGACTGGCAGAAGGTCGAGGCGATGCTCGCCGACCGTCCGCACACCGTCTTCGCCGGCCACTATCACCGCTACACCGAGCACCGGCGCGGGAACCACCAGTACATCACGCTCGCGACCACGGGCGGGGGGAGCCGACTGCGCGGCACGATCTGGGGCGAGTTCGACCACGTCGCCCAGGTGACGATGACCCGGCAGGGCCCCGTGATCGCGAACCTCCGGCTCGACGGCATCCTGCCGTCGGACGTCGTGACCGAGGAGCTCCGCAGCCTGGTGCGCGAGCTCGAGGAGGCGGTCGTGGCCGAGCCCTACGTCGGCTCGAGCCGCTACTTCAGCAAGGGCACGGTGCGCTTCAGCATCGCGAACCCGGGGTCCACCCCGCTCGACGTCTGGGCGCGCTTCGACCCGAGCCCCGACCTCGTGCCCGGCAAGGTCGAGGAGCGAATCTCGGTGGCGCCGGGCGCCGTCGGGAGCGTGGAGGTGCCCGTCCGCGCGCGCGCGGCCCGCTCCTACGAGTCGCTCACCCCCGCGCGCGCACGCTTCGAGCTCGCGACGCAGGGGTTCCACGGCGAGACGCTCGCCATCGAGCGCGAGCTGGCCGTGCTTCCCGAGCGCCGCTTCGACGTGCCACGTACGCTGATCCCCATCGAGATCGACGGCTACCTCACGGAGTGGGGACGGCTCCCCGTCGTGGTCGAGGCGCCCGGCGGCCTCTATGGCCCGGGCATCCACCGCGGCCCCGAGGACGCCTCGTTCCGCTTCGGCCTGCGCCACGACGCGAACTTCCTCTACGTCGGCATCGAGGTCCGCGACGACTCGATCGTCGCGTCGGCGGACCGCGTCGCGCGCGAGCAGGACCACGTGGCCCTGAGCCTCGACGCGCGCCCGGACCCCGAACGCTCGAAGAACGAGGGGCTCTTCGTGGCGCTCCGCAACGGCTCCCTGGCCAGGATGGTGAGCCCGCTGATCGCCCTCCAGGAGACGCGCCCCGACCCGATCCTGCGCCTGTTCGGAGGGGGGAGCCCCGAAGGCGTGGTGACCGCCGTGCGTCGCAACCTGCTCGGCTACGCCGTGGAGGTGGGGGTGCCGACGGCGCTCCTCGACGAGCGAAGCGGAGGCCGCTGGGAGGCGCTACGGGTGAACGTCACCGTGACCGACTTCGACGAGGGCGAGCCCGACCACGTCCAGCTCTCCTGGCGACCCAGCCGCTTCGAAGCCGGCGCCATCGTGGGCGCCGGCACGTTCCTCCGGCGCTAGCCAGCCGCGATCGTGACCGACCCCGACTACACCCCGCGCTACGTGCGATTCGCGGTGGGCATGCTGGTCGCGGCCGTGGCGGTCGAGTTCTTCCATCGTCAGCTGCTCGCCATCGCCGTCGAGCCGATCCGGCTCGAGCTCGGCTTCAGCGACACGGAGATGGGCGCCCTGGTCACGGGGTTCGCCGCCTCGTACGCCGGCTTCGGGCTGCTGCTCGGCCGCCTGGCCGACCGGGGCAGCCGCAGGAGCCTCTACGCGCTCTCGATCGCGGTGTGGAGTGCGGGCACCGCGATGGGCGGCGCCGTCTCGGGCTTCGCGAGCTTCTTCGCCACGCGGCTGGTGGTGGGCCTGGGCCAGGCGGGCGCGGGTGCAACGAACGCACCCCTCGTCGCCGACTACGTGCCTCCGGCGCGTCGCGCAACGACGATGGGCATCATCGCCCTCGGCGCCACGGTCGGCGTCTTCCTGGCCCTCGGCCTGGGCGGCTTCGGCATCGCCGCCTTCGGCTGGCGCACCACCTTCGCGGTGGGCGGCGGCCTCGGCCTCGGCTTCGCCCTGCTGTTCCAGGCGCTGGTGCGCGAGCCCCCGCGCGGCTGGTCCGAAGGACGCACGCAGGAAGGCTTGACGCATACGACGCTCGGCGAGGCCGTCCGCACCATCGCGGGGCTGCGCACCTTCCGCCACATGGTGGCCGGCGCGATCCTCGCGAACACGGCGCTGTTCTCGAGCGCGCAGTGGGGCCCAGCCTTCTTCCAGCGCGTGCACGATCTCCCGCTCCAGACCGCCGGCCTGGTGACCGGCGGGATCGCCGTGCTCGCCACCTTCGGCGCCATCGCCGGCGGCATGCTCTCGGACCGCCTGTGGACGAGGAACGCGCGCGGCGTGCTGCTGCTTCCCGCCGTCTGCTGCGGCCTGGCCTTCCCCCTCTCGCTCGGCGCCTTCTACGCCGGGCCGCTGGCCGCCGCGATCCCGATGCTCGCCGCGGCGAGCGTGCTGGCCCTGGTCCATGCGCCCCCGGTCGGGGCCGTGACGCAGGCGCTCGCTCCGCTGCGCACGCGCGGCATGATCAGCGCGGTCCTGAACTCACTGCTCACGCTGTTCGGGCTCGGCGTCGGGCCGCTGCTCACCGGCTGGGTGAGCGACCTGGTGGCCGGAGGCAGCGGCGGGGGGTCCGGTCTGCGCGCGGGCCTGGCCGGCATCTCCGCCCTCTATCTCTGGTCCGCAGTTCACTTCGTGCTGGCCGCGCGAACGCTCCCGGACGAGCTGGAGCGGTCCGGCGGCGCCGGTGGGGCGATCTGACACCGCGCGCCCAGAAGTGCGACTCACAGTCAGGGCAGATTTGCTTAATATCCTCGGACTCCGGGGGGAGTGAGAGGGGGCCGGGTGTCAGCGGTCGCCGAGACCAGTGCGGGGCGGATCCAGGGCGCGAGCGAGCATGGGCTGCACGTGTTTCGGGGCGTCCCCTACGCCGCTGCACCGACCGGATCCCTGCGCTTCCGCCCCCCGCAGCCGCCGACCCCCTGGGCGGGCGTGCGCCAGGCCACGCGCTCGGGGCCGGCCGCTCCGCAGCTCGCGATGCCCTTATTCTCGTGGATCAATGCGGCCGCCCGCACGCCCGGCGAGGACTGCCTCACCCTGAACGTCTTCACACCGGGCATGGACGGCGCGCGCCGGCCCGTGCTCGTGTGGATCCACGGCGGCGGCTTCATGGTGGGCTCGGGCTCGACCGTGGTCTACGAGGGGCAGAACCTCGCCGAACGCGGCGACGTCGTGGTGGTCACCATCAACTACCGCCTGGGCGCGCTCGGGTACTGCCACCTCGGCACCCTGCTCGGCGGCGAGCTGGCCGAGTGCACGAACCTCGGGCTCCGCGACCAGATTGCGGCGCTCGAGTGGGTGCGGGACCACATCGATCGCTTCGGCGGCGACCCGGACAACGTGACCCTCTTCGGCCAGTCGGCCGGTGGCATGAGCGTCGGAACGCTGCTCGGCGCACCGCGCGCCCGCAAGCTCTTCCATCGCGCGATCTGCCAGAGCGGCGCGGCGGACCACGTGATCGAGCGCGAGGAGGCGGAGCGCGTCGCCGCCGAGCTGCTGCGACGCCTGGGAGGGCCGCCGCCCTCCCTCGCGGCGCTCGGACGGATCCCGATCGATACGCTGCTCGAGGCGCAGAGCCTCGTGATGGCCGACCAGAGCAACTGGAACTCGCTGATGGTCTACCTGCCCATGGTGGACGGCGACGTCGTTCCGGTGCAGCCGCTCGAGGCGATCCGAAGCGGCGAGACGGCCAACATCCCGATCCTGACCGGCGCCACGCTCGAGGAGTGGAAGCTGTTCCGGCTGGTGGACCCGGGAATCGGGCGCTTCGACGAGAGCGATCTGCGCGCGCGCCTGGCCGAGGTGCTGCCGCCGGACGCACCGCCTCCGGCCGAGGCGGCCCGCGCCTACCTGCGCGCACTCGGAGACCGGAGCGCGGCGCGCTCGCCGCGGGACGTGTGGAGCGCGTTCCAGACGTCGCGGGTCTTCCACCTGCCTTCGACGCGCCTGGCCGAGGCGCAGTTCGAGGGCGGCGGCTCGGTCCATTCCTACATCGTCACCTGGCGCGCCCCTGCGCTGCGCCGCGCGCTCGGGGCCTGCCACGCCATCGAGATCCCCTTCGTGTTCGGCAACGAGGGGAACGCGCTGGCCCGCCCCTTCACCGGCCTGAACGGAGATGGCTCGCGCTTCGGACGTCGCATCCAGCGCGCCTGGCTGGGCTTCGCGCGTCGCGGCGACCCGGGCCACGACCGGCTCCCCACCTGGCCGCGATACCGCCCGGAGGGGCGCGCCACGATGATGCTCGGGCGCGAGTGCTCGCTCGCGGATGCGCCGCTCGACG